>DCJV01000063.1:17672-35587 GCA_002320555.1 Ruminococcaceae bacterium UBA1691
GTGCCGCGCGATCGGGAGGCGATCTCCCGCGCGCCCTGCGCGTCTACCTCGATATGGAGAATCCCCGCGCTGCGGTTTACAATTTCGCCCAGCTCCTCCGCTGTGTAAAGCTCCAGGCGCAGGATCACGCCGAAGCGATCGCGCAGAGGCGCCGTGAGCTGCCCGGCACGCGTCGTCGCGCCCACCAGGGTGAAGCGCGGTAGGTCCAGCCGGATCGAACGGGCAGACGGCCCCTTGCCGATGATAATATCGAGGGCGTTATCCTCCATCGCCGGATAGAGCACCTCCTCGACACTGCGGGAGAGGCGGTGGATCTCATCGATGAAGAGCACATCACCTTCGCTGAGATTCGTCAGCAGCGCGGCCAGGTCGCCGGGCTTTTCGATCGCCGGGCCGGATGTGACGCGGAGGTTTACCCCCATCTCATTGGCGATGATGCCCGCAAGCGTTGTTTTGCCGAGGCCCGGCGGGCCATAGAGCAGCACATGGTCGAGCGCTTCCCCGCGCCCACGCGCCGCCTCTATATAAATACGTAGATTTTCCTTGACTTTTTCTTGCCCGATATAATCTGTGAGCACCCGCGGGCGCAGGGAGGTTTCCAGCTCCGCGTCCTCCGGTGCATATTCCGGGGCGACAATGCGGTTTTCAAAATCCGTATCCATAGTAGTATGACCGCCTTTATCAAAAATCCAAATCATAATCTTCCTGCAACTCAAAAAGGGGCTTCACCATATAGAGGCAGGGACTGTCTTTATTCCAGAGCGTTTCAAAAATTTCCAGGGGCTCAAAGCCCTCGGCCAGATAAAACGCGCGCGTTTTCACATAAGATGCACTGTCCGCTGTGTCCGCAAGCGTTTTGACCGTGAGATAATGGTAACCGCGCGCCCGGAAACTGCGCGCACAGGCCTCCAGCAGCTTTTGCCCGATCCCACGGCGGTGAAAGGAGGGCAAAACGCCCATCACAGTGATCTCACAAGCGACAAAGCTGCGCTCGAGCGCTGCAAGGAAGCCGACCGGGTCCTCGCCGTCCATCGCACACAGAAAAAACTGCTCGCGCGCCTGCTTCGCATACTGCCTGACCGCCTTCAGATCGCCAAACCACGCGGGCAATGCCAGCAAGATGCAACGGCAGATCTCTTCCTTGCGATCCGGGTCCAAAACATGCCGGTATTCCATCGAAGCCCTCCCTTGATCGTGAATCGTGCCGTCAGGTAAAAGAAAGCTCCTTACAGGGGGTGCGCCAGCATTTTAAGCGCCTGCTTGATCAGCTCCTCCACGGTTAGGGAGCTATCAAGCTTCCCGACCGCTACGCTCGCCTCCGACTGCGCGTAGCCGAGCATCACAAGGGCGCTGACCGCCTCCGCAGCCGGGCCCGCCTGATTGGCAGCGCCTGCCGCCTCCAGCTCAGGAGAGGAAAACTGATCAGGCAGGCCCTTCGCAAGCTTATCCTTGAGCTCCAGCACCACACGCTGCGCGAGCTTTGGCCCTACTCCCTGTGCGCGGGTGATGGACTTGCTGTCCCCCGTTGCAACACACAGGGCAAGCCTTTCCGGCGACAGCTCGGAGAGAATTGAAAGCGCAGCCTTCGGCCCCACACCGGAGACGGAGATGAGCAGCTTAAAGCAGTCGAGCTCCGTCTGGCCAAAGAAACCGAACAGGTCGAGCGCGTCCTCACGGACATTGAGATAGGTGTAAAGCGTTACCTTGCCGCCCGTGGGGCCCAATTGCTTGAGGGTATTGAGCGTTGTCAGGCATTTGAAGCCAACGCCGCCGCATTCAACGACCGCTGTGGTTGTATCCGTATGGATGAGCGTGCCGGTCACACTGTAAATCATCGCACCTTCAGCCCCTTTTCCTTTAATTTTCCCATCAGCGAACCGCTCGCATGCGCATGGCAGATGGCCATGGCGAGCGCGTCTGCGGTGTCGTCCGGCTTGGGAATCTCCGAAAGGTGGAGAATGAGCCGGGTCATCTCCTGCACCTGCTTTTTTTCAGCGCGGCCATAGCCGACCACGCTCTGCTTGACCTGCAGGGGCGTGTATTCATACACCTCCAGGCCGCATTTCTGCGCTGCGAGCATCAGCACGCCGCGTGCTTGGCCCACGTCAATGACGGTTTTCGCATTGCTATTATAAAAGAGCTTTTCGATCGACATCGCCTGCGGAGAGTGGCGCTTCATCAAAAGCGTCGCCTCGTCGTAAATACGCTCGAGCCGCTGCCCAAAGGGCATGCCCGCAGGCGTCGTAATCGCGCCGTATTCCAAAACTCTGAAATGATTGTTTTCATAATCGATCACGCCGCAGCCCACGATTGCGTAGCCGGGATCGATTCCTAAGATGACCATGCGAAGCCCCTTTACAAAAAAATGGATACATACAGTAGGTTATTTTACCACAAAAGCTTCTCCGGTTCAATTTTTATTTTGAACGCTGACACTGCCTAGAAAAAAGCAGAGCCGTGCATCACGGCACGGCCCATAGTTTTTATGAAGGGATTACTTCTTCCCGTTCTTTTTAACGTCCTTCTCGATCAGCTCCGTCATCTTCTCCGCCTCTTCAAACTCGCCGCCCTCCGGCACCAGGGAGAGCGATGGGTCAGCCTGATTGGCCTTCTTCTCCGGCAGGATGAGATTCAGCAGGATGCCGGCAAGCGCCGCGAGGGCCATACCGGAAAGAGACTGCAGCTTCGTCAGCTGGATTGCAGCGCCGCCAAGGCCCAGCACCAGCATGACGGACGCGATGATCGTATTGCGCGTCTGGCCGAAATCAACCTTCGCATCCACAAGCACGCGCAGGCCGTTGGCCGCAATGAAGCCGAAGAGGATGACGCAGATACCGCCCATGACCGGGTTCGGGATGGAGGCGATCAAATCCTTGAACGGCTTGATGAAGGCGATCAGGATGGCGAAAAAGGCCGCACCGCCCGTGACGTAGACAGAGCCGACGCGCGTCATGCCGACCACGCCGGTATTTTCGCCATAAGAGGTGTTCGCCGGGCCGCCGATCATACCGGCGACGAAGGTGGCGATACCGTCGCCGAGCAGCGTGCGGTCAAGGCCTGGGTCCTCAATGAAGTTTTTGCCGCAGATCTGGCCGAGCACGGTATGATCGCCAATATGCTCCGCCATGGTAACGAAGGCCACCGGAATGATGGCGAGCGCATAGCTGAAATCAGGCGTATAGGAGACGAAGGTCGTGCCCTTGAGCGTGTCATTTCCAATGGGCAGCATAATTTTGGGGATTTCAAGCAGGTCAAATGTTTTCAGATCTGTCCAGACAACGGCAAGCTTCGAGAGGATCAGCTGGTTCTCCGGGCCTGCGCCGAGATTGAAGATCAGATCGACAACAATGGAGGCAACAATGCCGACGAGAATACCGGAAACGATCGGGACGATCTTGAAAAATCCCTTCGCATAGACCGCTACGAGCGCCGTGGCCAGGATTGTGATGAGCGCAACAACAACATACTGCCAGTTCATCGTACCGCCCTCCGGCACAACAAAACCCGCATTTGAGCAGGCGGAGCCCGCAAGGCCCAGACCGATGACCGAGATCATGGGCCCGACAACGATGGGCGGCAGAATTTTATTGATCCAATTGGTGCCGATCAGGCGGATCAGAATGGAGAAAACGACATAAACTAAGCCAGCCGTCATAAGTCCCGTCGCAACCGCCGCAAAATTGGCCTTCTGCGAAAAATCAGGATCACTGACGCTGGCTCCCAATGCCGCGATAATCGCGGAAATGTAAGCGAAGGAACTGCCGAGATAGATCGGGCAGCGCGCCTTGGTGCAAAGGATGTAAATAAAAGTGCCAATACCGGAGCAGAGCAGCGCGGTGTTAATTGGCAGCCCCGTAAGCATGGGGACAAGCACGGTGGAACCGAACATGGCAAACACATGCTGGAAGCTGAGAATGAACCATTTGCCCGTGGACGGCTTCTCTCGAATGTCAATCAAGAGCTTTTTCTCTTCCATTGAGTTGAACCTCTCCTCTTCATGATATTACAGCCTGGCCCCTTCTGCCGCAAAACATCAGAGTACCAGCGCATTCTTATATAATTTACAGGCTTCGCGCGACTGTGTCAAGCGGAAATCTTCACAAAAAAACATATTTTAACCGATTTTGCTTTCTTTTTTCCAATGCCCATGCTAGAATAAGAATAATTGTAGTATGGAGAGGTGTTTCCTTTGGATTTGGAATATGACGCGTTTGACGAAGGCATCGAGCCGGGCGGGCTGCGCAGCAGAAACGAAATCAAGGTGCTCATCTGCTATCTGCTCAAAAGCATCGATCAGCCGATCTCAAAGCAGCTCATCAACGAGATTTTGCAGGAAAACGGCCTGGCTAATTATTTTGAGATCAATCAGGCGGTAATCGACCTAGTCAAAGCGGGAAGCCTAGAGGAGCGTGACGTCAGCGATGGCGAGCCGGTCTATGCCGTTACGGAGCAGGGGCGCTCCGCCGCGCAGACGCTGGAGGTAAATCTCCCCCGCGCCGTGCGGGAGAAGGCGGTCAATGCCGCCATCAAGCTGCTCACCCGCGCCAAACGCGAGCAGGAAAACCGCATTGATATTGAAAAGCTGGAAAACGGCTATCATGTGACCTTCACGATCTACGACTCTACTGACGAGCTGCTGAAGCTGACGATCTTCGTGGCGGACAGTATGCAGGTGGAAACGGTGCGGAAGAATTTCCTGGACGACCCGGTAAAGCTCTATTCGAATATCATCGCGTCGCTGACGGTGGAGTGAACAGAGCGGCAAAACAAATACGGCAGGAGCCCTGTATTGAACAGCACCCCATTGGTTGGACATGGTAGCATACTATCCAGCAAATGGGGTGATTTGTTATGCAAAAGGAGCACAAATAAAGTGATATACAGCTCAGTTCAAGGCTAACGCCATCGAAACCATGCAGGAAGAAAAGCTGAGTTACAAGGCTTACCGCTCGTCCTTCAGCACCATCTCCGCGCAGCGCATCCCATCCACCGCCGCCGACACGATGCCGCCCGCATAGCCTGCGCCCTCGCCGCAGGGGTAAAGCCCCCGGATATTCGACTGGAAGAACTCATCCCGTAAAATCCGCACCGGCGAAGAGGAGCGCGTTTCCGGCGCAGTGAGCACAGCATCCGGCAGGGCGAATCCTTTCAGCTTTTGATCCATCTGCACGAGTGCGCCGCGCATCACCTCCACCACGCGCGCGGGCAGCACCTGTGCGATATCGCCGAGCGCAACGCCTGTCGGGCAGGTCGGGCGCACCGCGCCGAGCTTTTTGGAAGGCCTGTCCGCGAGGAAATCACCCACGAGCTGGGCAGGCGCGGTATAATCCCCGCCGCCCAGACGGAAGGCCGCCTGCTCGATCCTGCGCTGATCGTATATCCCCGCCAGCGGATGCGTGCTGGAAAAATGCTCCGGTTCGATCCCAACGAGGATCGCGGAATTTGCGTTTTCCCCATCCCGCGCCCATTCGCTCATGCCATTGACGACCACGCCGCCCTGCTCGCTCGCCGCGCATACGACCATCCCACCGGGGCACATGCAGAAGGTGTACATTCCCCTGCCGTGCGGCGGATGGCAGGCCAGCTTATAATCCGCCGCGCCGAGCGCCGGGTCGCCCGCAAAGCGCCCATACTGCGCGCGGTTAATCAGCTCCTGCGGGTGCTCGATGCGCGCGCCGACAGAAAAGGGCTTCTGCATCATGTTCACACCCTGCCCATAGAGTGATTCCACCGTATCGCGCGCGGAATGGCCGATGGCGAGGATCACCGCGTCCGTCTCAACATCCTCCTCATGGCCCTGTGCATCCTGATAGGTGACGCCGTGTACCGCGCCGTTGGCAGCGATGACGCGCAGAAGCCGGCTTGAAAACAGGACGGTTCCGCCGAGTGAAACGATCTCTTCCCGCATCGATTTGACGACTGCGCCAAGCCGGTCCGTGCCAATATGAGGCTTTGCGTCATAGAGAATCTCCTGTGGGGCGCCGTGGGATACGAATTCCAGAAAGACCTTACGGCAGCGCACATCCTTGATGCCTGTGGTGAGCTTGCCGTCGGAGAACGTGCCCGCGCCGCCTTCGCCGAACTGGACGTTGGAGCCTTCGTCGAGCACACGGGTGCGCCAGAAATCTTTCACATCCTGCGTGCGGGTATCCACATCCCGCCCGCGCTCGAGCACGAGAGGCCGGTACCCGGCCCGCGCAAGCGTGAGCGCCGCAAACAGGCCCGCCGGGCCGAGGCCGACCACAACAGGGCGCAGAACGGAATCGCGGGCAGCCTGAGGCAACTCATAATGATAAGGCTCGCAGTGCTGTACACGCGGCCCCTTCTGGCGCGATAAAATCTCCTCCTCGCCATCGTTGAGCGTCACATCGACAGAATAGACGAAATAAACGCCCTCCTCCTTTTTACGGGAGTCGATCGATTTTTTCACAAGCTCCAGGGACTGAATCCGCTTCGGGTCTATTCTCAAAGCCTTCGCCGCAGCCGGATAAAGCGCATGCGGAACGGCTGCGTCCAGCGGAAGTTTTATTTCATTGACTCTCAGCATGTGATGAACCATCATCCTTTCAAAATCAAAAGCGAAATTTCCATTTTACCCCTGATCTGAAGTCTGCAATCTGTAATCTGAAATCTGCTTTTCTGCCGCGCTTTCCCCTGCGAGCCTGCCGGACGACCATGCCCATTGCAGGTTGAAGCCGCCGCAGCCCGCGTCCACATCTAGCACCTCGCCCGCCGCATAAAATCCCAGCGTGGACAGCGCTTCCATGCTCTCCGGATCGAAGGCGGAGCGCTGTGCGCCACCCATGGTCACCTGCGCCGCGGAAAAGCCGCGGGTACCCGTGACGGAAAAGCGCCAGTCCTTGAGCAGGTCCGAGATTGCCGCAATTTCAGCACCGCGTAAAGAGCCAATGGGCCGGGAAAGCGGCTCAACGCCCGCCTGTTTCAGCAAAACCTGACCCACGCGCTTCGGGAGGATCCCGGTGAGCAAGTGCTCCGCCGCAAGAGCCGGGTTTTGCCGGACGCGGGCGGCAAGGTAATCTGCCACCTCCCCGCTCGAAAACGCGGGCAGCAGGTCGAGTGAAGCCTCCATTTGACGCTGCTTTTCCCGGGAAACGAACCGGGAGAGCTGCATTGCCGCGATGCCGGAGAGGCCAAATTCCGTAAACTGGATTTCGCCGCGCTGGGAAGCAAGCTGTTTTTTTCCTTCATATAGCGAAATTACCGCATGCACGCGCATCCCCTTAAGCGATTTGACCCGCTTCGGGTCCGCCGTGATCTGCACAAGCGAGGGGAACACCTCCGCCACAGGGATCTGAAGGGCGCGCAGCAGAGCGTAGCCGGAGCCGTCGGACCCATGCTGAGGTGACGCCTTGCCGCCGCAGGCGAGGATCACCGCATCCGCGCAGATCGACCCGTTGATCACAAACCGGGGCTTGTCCCTTGTTTTTTGGACGGATTCCACGCGCGAATCGCAATGAAAAACAACGCCCAGCCGTTCCGCTTCAAAGCGTAGCACGTCAAGCACGCTCGCCGCCTGGCGGCTCATGGGATAGATGCGGCCTTCCTCCTCTTCCTCACACAAAAGGCCCATAGAGGCGAAAAAAGAAAGCGTATCGTCCACCGAAAAGCGATTCAGGGCAGGGCGCACAAAATCCGCCGCCTCGAAATAATCGGGCGGAGAAGCAAACCGGTTGGTTAAATTACAGCGGCCGTTACCCGTGGCGAGCAGCTTTTTCCCCACGCGGGGTAACCGCTCCAATACCGTCACCTGGCCGGGGACGCCCGCCTGCCGGAAAGCGCGCGCCGCTTCGATTGCAGCGGCAAGACCAGACGCCCCCCCGCCGATCACACAGAGCTCCGGCGGTAGGCCGTGCATCCTATTCTTCATAGCCGTCCTCCTGTTGGGACAGGTAATCATATAAATGCTGGATCGTCTGTGCGCTGACAACATGCTCCATCCGGCAAGCGTCCTCCTCCGCGATCTCAGCCGGTACGCCGAGCGTATTCTGCAGGAAGTGGCGGATCAGCTTGTGCCTGCGAAGTACCTGCGCCGCACGCGTTTCCCCTTCAGGCGTCAGGGCGATTGTGCCATAAAACTCATGATCCAGCAGACCGGCATCCTTGAGCGTGCCGACAGCGCGGTTGACGCTGGGTTTTGACACCTTCAGCGCAGCCGCGATATCCGTGACGCGCACCTGCGCGCCCTCCTGATGCAGGATAAAGATCTCCTCCAGATAGTCCTCCAAAGACGCGGAAATATCAGCCATTGTCGTTCTCCTCCCCTTCCTTTTCCTGTAAGCATTTTTCGCATGCAGCGCAGCCGCAGCCATCTTTCCCGCGCGCCTGACGCATCTTTTTATAAATCATCAGCCCTACGGCGCAGACGGCCAGAGCCCCGATCAGCAAATCGACGATCCATCCCATAGGGAACACATCCTTACTTGTTCAAAATACCAGCATCACCAACCGCCCGAGCTGATACACCACAAAGGTGACAAAATAGGCGACCACGGCCTGAAAGCTCAGCGCAATCAGGGTCCACTTGCGCGAATTCATCTCACGGCGGATCGTGGTAACCGCGGCGATACATGGGATAAACAACAGCGCAAAGGTCATGAAGGCGTATGCGCTCGCCGGCGTATAGACGGCCTGCAGCGCAGCGGCCAGCCCGGCGCCGCTCGTCCCGTACAGAATACCGAGAGAGCTTACCACCTGCTCGCGTGCGATCAAGCCGCTCAAAAGCGAAACGCTCGACTGCCAGTCCCCAAAGCCCAACGGCCGAAACAGGGGCGCGATCGCCGCACCAATAAGGCCGAGAATACTCTGAGAGCTGTCCTGTACATGCTGGAAGGAAAAATTAAAATATTGCAGTGCCCAAACGACAACGCTCGCGCCAAGGAGCACGGTGCCCGCCTTCGTCAGAAAATCCTTGAGCTTTTCCCACACATGCAGGGAGAGCGTTTTCGCGGTAGGGAGGCGGTAGGGCGGCAATTCCATCACGAATGGCGCATGCCCGCCCTTGAGCACGGTCTTTTGCAGAAGGAACGCGCACAGGATGGCCACCACAACGCCGAGCAGATAGATCGAGCAAACGGCAAGCCCCCGCGACGCGCCGAAAAAGGCCGCAATAAACAGTGAATAAATTGGCATTTTCGCGCTGCACGACATAAAGGGGATGAGCATAATCGTCAGTCGGCGGTCTTTTTCATTCTCGAGCGTGCGCGAGCTCATCACGGCGGGCACAGAGCAGCCGAAGCCCATCAGCATCGGGACGAAGGATTTGCCGGAAAGCCCGATCACATGCAGCGCCCGATCCATGATAAAGGCGGCGCGCGCCATATAGCCGCTGTCTTCCAAAATTGAGAGGAAGAAAAACAGCAGCAGAATCTGCGGCAAAAATGCGAGCACCGCGCCGAGGCCTGCGATGATCCCGTCACAGACAAGGCCCGTGGCCCAATCCGCTGCACCAATCCCAGTGAGCAGGCCTCTCACCGCGCCCGCCAGCGTCCCGTTGATAAAACCGCCGACCAGATCGCTCAGCCGGGGGCCGAGCGCGCCGAAGGTGATATAGAACACAAGCCCCATGATTGCAAAAAACAGCGGGATCGCGAGATATCTGTTGGTGACGATTTGATCCACCCGGTCGGATACCGTCAGGTGCCCATCCTCATGGCCCTTCTTGACGGCCTTCTGCGTGACGGAGCAGATGAATCGATACTTCTGATCCGCAATGACCATTTCACGGTCGATATGATCCGTTTCCAGCTCCCGCACGATCGATTCCAGGCAGCTGAGCTGCGTATCGCTCAAATTCAGTTTTTCAAGGGTGGGTGCATCCCCTTCAATGAGCTTGACGGCGGACCAGCGCAGCGGCAAATCGTGCTCCTTACAGTTATCCCGGATCAGATCTTCTATCAGCTTCACCGCCTGGCGCACCGCGCCGGTATAGAGATCCGGCGGATCGCCCAGATTGCAGTGGCGGTCAAGATGCGTATTGCTCGTCGCATGGATGACCTCGTGCTCCGCCGCATGGATGAGCTTATGTATCCCTGTGCCGCGGCTGGCGGAAATCGGCACAATCGTGATTCCCAGAAGCGCGCTGAGCAGCGGGTAGTCAATGGTATCGCCCCGTTTTTCGAGCATGTCGACCATATTCAGCGCGATCACCATCGGGCGGCCGAGCTCCGCGATCTGGAGAGAAAGATAAAGGTTGCGCTCCAGATTGGTCGCGTCTACGATATTGATAATCAAATCGGGCTTTTCATCGATGAGATAATTCCTGGTTACGATTTCCTCCATGGAATAGGGAGAGAGGGAATAAATGCCCGGCAGATCGACGATAGAAGCATCCGTTTCGCTGCCGATGACCTTGCCCTCCTTCTTTTCAACCGTCACGCCGGGCCAGTTGCCAACATACTGGTTGCTGCCGGTAACCGCGTTGAAAAGCGTCGTTTTGCCGCAGTTGGGGTTCCCCGCAAGCGCATAGCGATAGCTCATTTCTAAAACCATCCTCTTTGCAGAATCCATTGGATCCTCTATTTCTCAGAAACTTCAACACGAATATCCTGCGCTTCCGATTTGCGGATACTCAGCTCATATCCCCTGACGTTGATTTCAATCGGATCTCCCATGGGGGCCGTCTTGCGCATAATGATAACTGCACCAGGCGTAATGCCCATATCAATGATGTGGCGGCGCACCGCGCCCGTGCTGCCAAGCCCCGTAACGACGCCCTTCTCCCCAGGGCGCAGCCGGTCAACCGTTTTAACCATACAACACACTTGCCTTTCCCTAATTTTCTGTAATTGTTAGCTCAAGCTAAATTATAATATAGCCGGGCTTTCTTTGTCAATTTATCTTTATTCAAAAAGCAGAAAAGGATACGCTGACAAACTAGACAAAATGCAGAAATACGTCGAAGAATGCCGATTGATAGGCGTTTCCGGTTTCAGCTTCCGAAAACCCGGTTGACGAGAAGGCGATTTCGTATTATTATATGAACGTTAGATTGCGTTTATGGATTGCTGTTTTTGTGCAATTTGTTTATCTTCTAGTAGATGCAAGGAGTGTGTGCCTTGAAGGGAATCATTTTGGCCGGAGGGTCCGGTACCCGGCTTTACCCTTTGACGATGGTTACCAGCAAACAATTGCTTCCGGTTTACGATAAACCGATGATCTATTATCCTCTATCAATTCTGATGCTTGCCGGCATCCGGGAAATTCTGATTATTTCCACGCCGGAGGATACGCCAAAATTTGAGGCGCTCATGGGAACCGGAAAGCAATTTGGACTCAAGCTTTCCTACGCCGTGCAGGAGAAGCCCAACGGCCTCGCGCAGGCCTTCATTATCGGTGAGGAATTTATTGGGGACGACAGCGTTGCCATGATTCTCGGCGACAACATTTTCTATGGAAATGGCCTTGGCCATCTGCTCCGTCAGGCAGCCGTCAATCCCGGACGAGCCACAATTTTCGGCTATTATGTGGACGATCCCAGCGCCTTCGGCGTGGTAGAATTCAATAAAAAGGGCGAGCCGATCTCCATTGAGGAAAAGCCTGCGGAGCCAAAGTCGAACTATGCCGTCACCGGGCTCTATTTTTACGACAATCGCGTGGTGGAATTTGCAAAATCTTTGAAGCCCAGCGCACGCGGTGAATACGAAATCACTGACATCAACCGAAAATACCTTGAGCTGGGCGATCTCGACGTCCGGTTTCTCGGGCGCGGCTTTGCATGGCTGGACACCGGCACGGTAGACGCGCTCATGGACGCTGCGAACTTTATCCGCACAGTGGAAAAGCTGCAGGGCATCAAAATCTGCTCGCCGGAGGAAATCGCCTATAACAAGCGCTGGATTACCAAAAAGGCGCTGATTGCTTCCGCCGAGAAATACGGGAAGTCCACCTATGGGCATCATCTGCGCCGTGTGGCGGAGGGAAAAATTCTTTATGAAAACGCGCCGGGCAAGCGGGCGCGCCGATGGGGTGCAGATGATGACCCGATGACACATTCCCTTGACTAAGTCGCAAAAGCGTGATTTAATTTTCCACTAAGCGACAATACTAATAGAAAGACGAGGCCAGGAATGAACGTAATTCAA
Source organism: Ruminococcaceae bacterium UBA1691 (assembly GCA_002320555.1). Lineage (GTDB taxonomy): Bacteria > Bacillota > Clostridia > Oscillospirales > Acutalibacteraceae > Fimivicinus. The sequence continues at coordinate 29,774 of DCJV01000063.1, forward strand.
ACCAAGATTGAAGGGGCCTTTTTTGTAGAACCCGATGTGTTCGGAGACAGCCGCGGCTGGTTCATGGAATCCTATTCCTATGAAAAATACGCCGCCTGCGGCATCCGGGCCCGCTTTTTGCAGGACAACCGTTCCCGGACTCAACACAAAGGGACGATCCGCGGCCTACACTGTCAGACCGATCCAAAGGCGCAGAGTAAACTTTTGACCTGTACGCGCGGCGCGATTTTCGACGTTGCGGTCGATATCCGGCAGGGCTCTCCCACCTATCTAAAATGGATCGGTGTCGAGCTGACAGAGGAAAACAAAAAGCAGTTTTTTATTCCAAAGGGCTGTCTGCACGGCTTTTTGACCCTGACGGACGATGTTGAGGTGGAATATAAGGTGGATGAATATTACGCGCCGGAAAACGACCGGAGCATCCGCTTTGATGACCCTGCCCTCGGCGTAATCTGGGGGCTGCAGCATCCGATTCTCTCCGCAAAGGATCAGAGCGCTCCCCTTCTGGACGACAGCGACGTCCATTTCGTCTACCAGCTGTGAGCAAGATTAGAAAATAGAATCATTCTATGGAGCAGCGTTTTCGCCGCTCCTTTTCTCCTATTTAAAAGCAGCCCGATATGTCCTCTTTATTTCAACAATGGGAAGGATCAGATCTATGAAGATTCTGGTAACCGGCGCCAACGGTCAGCTGGGTTATGATGTGCTCAAGGAACTCCACCGGCGTAAAATCCCCTGCCGCGGGATCGACCGGGAGGAATGTGATATTACCAATATGCCGCAGGTGATGCAGTGGATGGAGACCTACCTGCCGGATGCCGTCATCCACTGCGCAGCCTATACCGACGTCAACCGTGCGCAAACGGAACAGGCGCTCTGTATGGACATTAATTACCGCGGCAGCGCCAACATTGCGGCGGCGGCCAATAAGACGGGCGCAAAGCTCGTCTATATCAGCACAGACTATGTTTTCGGGTCGTCGGGCGACCGGCCGCTCCACATTTATGACGATAAAAACCCGCTGAACGTTTATGGAGAGACCAAATTGAGCGGGGAAAACAGCACGCGGATTTTATGCCCGCGCTCCTTTATTGTCCGAACCTCCTGGGTATTTGGGATCAACGGTACGAATTTTGTAAAAACGATGTTGCGGCTCGGCCGGGAAAAAGAGGAAATCCGTGTGGTAAATGATCAGATCGGTTCCCCAACCTATACGGCGGATCTTGCACCCCTTCTGTGCGACATGGCGCTCACAGAGCGCTTTGGCACCTATCACGCGACCAACGAGGGCTATTGCAGCTGGTATGAATTTGCAAGTGCAATCATGCGGATCAGGCACCTTACCGCCAAGGTGATTCCTGTTTCCACAGCGGAATATCCCAGCGCGGCTGCCCGCCCGCTCAATTCTCGCCTTTCCAAAGAGAGTCTGGATGAAGCGGGCTTTGCAAGGCTGCCGCACTGGCGTGATGCTTTACAGCGGTATCTCTCCGAACTGGCGATCGCAGAGGAAGAGGGAATTATTAAGGCGTTTTAAAAAGAAAGAGCGCGTTGCAAAATGATAAATGATACATTTTGCAACGCGCTCTTTTCTATTTATTCTTCGGGCTCTCTCTTTTCGTCCTTGATCCCGATCCGCATTCGATAGCAGAAATCCATCCGAAAAATCTCGTCTTCGAAAATTTCTCGTACCTTTTTCTCAAAACGACTTACGCAGAGCTTTACAATTTCCGGCTCCAGGCGCATCATCGTCTGCAAGCCGCCCTGGCTGAGCGCCAGATTGATAAAACGCTGTGCATTGCACTCCTCCGTATTGGAAAAAACGATTTCCCGGGCATACCCGAAATATCCGCTCTCACGGATGTGAGCAAGGTGCTCATTTTTCTCCCATCGTAAAAAACTCTCTCCATAATCCTTTGTGGCACTCGCCAGCTCTGAGATTCTGCGCTGCAGGTCGTTATACGCCTCCTCCGCCCTGCGGTCGCATACAGGCGGCCAGTCGCAGTCATAGGTGGCAAAGATTCCGCCGGGCTTCAAAATACGGTCTACCTCCTGCAGCGTTGCCTCTGGCTCCATCCAGTGAAAAGACTGGGAGCAGGTGACAACATCCGCGCATTCCTCTGCAAGCCCAGTGTCATGGGCAAACGCATTCACAAAGCGGACATTCTGCTTTGGCGCACAATGCTCCTGCGCATAAGTGAGCATATCGAGGCTCGGCTCCACACCGATCACCTCGGCCGCCGCAGTTCCCCATAGCCGTGTGGAAAGCCCTGTCCCACAGCCCAAATCCACAACTGTCTGCGGAAAATGCCCTAGATAATTGACCAGGCATTCCACAACAAAGCGTGGGCAGCGCGGCCGCGCCATGTGGTAGACATCCGCATAGCCCGTAAAGCGCTCTGCGTTCTTCGTAACGTCCATTGTTCCAATTCCCCTTTACATCCTCTTTTAAGCAGAAATAATATTTCAGCAGCGTGAGACGCATGGGCAAGCTCTCTGTGGCGTGCCTAGTAACGGCTTTGCACACCAAAGCTTCCATGCGGACATCGCCGCTGCATTGTCCGAATTGTTGGAAATAGCGCTTGTTTAATCCCGGATTTTTCCATCTGTCATCCACTTTTATTACCTTATCTTCCAAAATCAATCAAAAATAGCATTTATCAAACAGGATTTAAAAATAGAATACAATGTTATTATAGTATAAGAAATCCGTGTTCGCAAGAGAATTTCGGAATCTTTTCTTGTATTCATTTCGGCAAAAGGCCGCCTGATTGATTCACGTTATTCTGTTCAGTTCAGTTCTTCTCCGGTGCTCCCGGATGCGGATAAGGGAGAATTAAAACAGTCATGCAAAAAAACGCGCCCGTAGGCAAAGATACGCCTACAGACACGTCAAATCCATCCTTCTGGAATGATTATGGATGCATTGCGCGGTATTTTTTTTGCGTAGCGATCCCGCCGCGGATATGACGCTGTGCCTTATTGATGTCGAGCACTTCCCGCACCTCCTGATACAACTGTGGGTTGACCCGGCGCAAGCGCTCAGACACGTCCATATGTACGGTAGACTTGCTAATACCGAATTCCTTTGCCGCCGCCCGGACCGTCGCCTTATGCTCAATGATATATTCGCCGAGCTCAACGGCTCTTTCTTCCACAATACCTTTCAAGATGAGCCCCTCCGTTTTCCGTTAAAGTGAAGCCTGCCTTTGCATTTCCCTAATCTATATGCGTAGAACCGGCAGATTATGTTTTCCGGGAGAGCAATTGACAGCCGCCCGAAAAGATGCTACAGGGAAGTATATCGCCAGTGTGGAAGGGATGAAGCTGTGATTTTTTGATGAAACAAGAAAACCAGCCGTCTCGAATGGCTGCACGGCCCCTATCTGCGTACGACGTCCTCCTGCTCGCCTTCTTCCCGGACGATAAATTTTGGTCCGCTACAGAACAGCCGGCGACTTTGAAAAAAGCCAGGTCTGGCGTATCACTTCCCGGCGGCCATGCGATTTGAGGCACTTTGCCACAGAAAAAACGGAATTCCTATTTTATTTGAGAAAAGGTCATGACTTTTCCATATGATTCGTGTATAATACAAATATCTATATTTTAAGCAGAGGGAGTCGATTCGAATGGCGATCATTCACAAAGAAGCATATTTCAATTCTTCCACCGGAAAAAATAAAATTCATTGCGTGATCTGGGAGAATGACGAGGTAAATCCCATCGCGGTATTCCAAATTGCACATGGTATGTCTGAGCACATCGAGCGTTATGACGATTTTGCCTGCTTCCTGGCCGACCACGGCTTTATCGTGTGCGGCAACGACCACCTTGGGCATGGAAAATCTGTCAATTCTTTAGATGATCTTGGATATATGGACGATAAAAACGGCCATATCCGCATGGTGGACGACATGCACATCCTGCACAATATTATGCATAAGCGCTATCCCGATCTGCCCTATTTCCTCTTCGGGCACAGCATGGGCTCCTTTCTTGCACGTTCCTATGCCGCGCACTTTGGCAAGGAACTGGCCGGCGCGATCTTTTGTGGCACGGGCGAGCTGCCCGCCTCGTTGGAAGGCATTGTATCGGCCTTCGATAAAATTGTCGATAAAATTGGCCCGCACGCCAATGCGGACCTGCTCTTCAAAATCGGCAACGGCGTATTCAACGCCCAATTTAAGAACCCGCGCACCAAGATCGACTGGATCAGCACCAGTGAGGAAAATCTCGACCGCTATATCGACGATCCGCTGTGCGGCTTCAATTTCAAGCTTGGCGGCACACGCGACGTTGTCCGCATCCTGATGGAGGTCAGCCGCAAGGACTGGGCGCAGAAGGTCCCGCAGGATCTGCCAATCATGCTCATCTCCGGCGCGAAGGACTCCGTCGGCTTCAACGGCAGGGGTGTTTTAGCTGTGTCCGACAATCTCGAGCTTGCGGGCAATGAGCCGACTGTGATCCTCTATCCAAACGACAGGCACGAGATTCTCAATGAGAACGACCATGAGAAGATCTATAATGATATTATGAAATGGCTGGACGGTGTGCTGGCGGCGCGCATGGAACAGAGCGCGTAAGACACCATATCATAAAAAGACAGAAAAAGCGGACGTAGGCATTTGGGAATGCGTACGTCCTTTTTCTTTCCTGATGTCCCTGTGAGCGGTCGGTGCGAACCGAAAACAAGCAGAGAAACATTGGGAGATTCGCATCGGATTTTAAAGAGAAATCCTCGAAGCAGGAAAAAATGTAGGTACTTATGTGCATCGCTTGCATTTTTTGATAAGATATGTTGCAATAGAGGCACAGAATGGATGGCGAATTATCTTATATGTATTGTAGCCTAACATTGCGGTATTCATTTATTTTATTGCGCTTGTTCAAACGAACATATATAATAAACTGGGAGGCATGAAGTGAAAATCAAAGATTACTCGGAATACTTTGTGTTCTTGCAAATGCTGACAAGATTACAATTCAAGAATTAGCGCAACGATTTGAGGTATCGAAACGAACCATTTTCAGAGATTTAGACACACTGAATTGTGCCGGTATACCCATTGTAACTTATCCTGGTATTGGCGGAGGGGTATCTATCATAGAGGGATATAAAATAGACAATCGGGTATTATCCGCTGATGATACAGAAAAAGTCTTTACCGCATTGAATGGTTTGAAAAGCATTGATGGAGATACTGCCATAACAAATCTAATAGCAAAGCTAAACCTGTTTTCGGACAAATGCAAAGAGGGAATGTTCCAAGTTATCTTAGAATATGACATTTCAGCAGAATTTGGATTGACAGATAAGATAGACGCTTGTTTCTTTGAAAAGAATGTAAATTCTGAAACGCCGTTACGGGAAATACGTTTCTTCGCTTCAGATCTGTTATGGACAGCGGATTTCGTTATGGGAATCATTGATAAAGTACGAGTGGTTTCACCGCCAGAACTTTATGAAGAGGTCAAACGCCGCATAAATAAAATAAATTCTTATTACAAAGGGTGACACAGTGTTGTCACCTTTTTTGATGTAAACTCTTAATCAAAGAAAGGAGCAGATGGACAATGAAGAAACAAGTGCTCATTTTTATTTTTGATAGTTATGCGGATTGGGAACCAGCATACTTATCTTCGGAACTAAACTCTACTGAAACAGAATATGTGGTTGTTGTGGTCAAGCTTTTTTGTAACAGTTGTGGCTTAAAAATATCTTTTTACGTAATCCGAGCCTGATAAGGTGTTTGATACCCATTGAAAATATGGGGGCGCACGTGATTATAAGTGACATATGCAAATTCTTCCACAGTC
>DCJV01000042.1 GCA_002320555.1 Ruminococcaceae bacterium UBA1691
GGCGCGTGCGTCTATAAATGCCCATTCGGCGCGATTGCGGATAAATCCTATATTCTGGAAGCCATTCGACTGCTGAAGGAATCAGAAGATAATACGAAATACAATGTGTACGCGGTCGTCGCGCCCTCGATCGTCAGCCAGTTTGTGCAGGTGCGCGTCGAGCAGGTAGTATCCGGCCTCAAGCATCTCGGCTTTTTCAGCGTCGTCGAGGCAGCGCTCGGTGCGGACATGGTCGCCTATCAGGAGGCAAACGAGCTGTATGAAAAGGGCTTCCTGACGAGCTCCTGCTGCCCGGCCTTCGTCACCTACGTCCGCAAGGCGTTTCCAAACCTTGCGCAGCACGTCTCGCACAACCTCTCCCCCATGGCGCAGATCGCAAAGCACATCAAGCGCCTCGATCCGGGCTGCAAGATTGTTTTCGTCGGCCCCTGCATCGCCAAAAAGATGGAGCAGAAGTGGGAAACGGTCAGCCCTTATATCGACTGCGTGATCACCTTTGAGGAGCTGCAGGCGCTGTTTGATGCGCGCGATATCGACATCGCCTCTCTGCCCGATGAGCACCTCAACAACGCCTCTTATTACGGCCGTATTTTCGCCCGCAGCGGCGGCCTTGCGAGCGCGGTTGAGCAGGCGCTCAAGGAGCAAGGCCTGTATGGGCTGGGGGACTTCAGCTACAAGCCTGTCTCCTGCGACGGCATCCGCGAATGCCGCACCGCCCTGCTCAAAGCCTCCAAAGGCGTTTTGCAGGAAAACTTTATCGAGGGTATGGCATGCGAATCGGGCTGCATCGGCGGCGCCGCCTGCCTGACGCACGGGCCGAAAAACAAGCTTGATGTGGATAAATACGGTCAACTTGCCAAGGAGAAGACGATGACGGACGCGATCAGCGTTTATGATTTTGAATAATCCGGTTTGGGAATTGACATCAAAAGCAGACACGCTATAATAGATTTCAATAGAACCGTACGCTCTGAAATCAGCAGAAAGAGGCTTTTGTCCTTGAAAGGATGATATTTACTTATGACCACGATCTATGTGTGCATCGGCAGCGCCTGTCATCTGAAAGGCTCTTATGACGTGATCAACCGGTTACAGGCCCTGATTGCCAAACGAGAACTCGGCGAGCGCGTAGAGGTGCGCGCCAAATTCTGCATGGGGAACTGCGGGCAGGACGGCGTATCCGTCTGCGTGGACGACGGCCCGGTATGCTCACTCCTCCCCGCGGATACAGACGCATTTTTTGAAGAGCAGGTTTTGAAGAATTGCCCGGCTGGCGCGGGGAAGGCATAAAAAAGAGATGGCCGCTGCGGAAAAGTAGCGGCCATTTTTCCTGTTTAATTTTCGTCAATGATCACGGAGCAGAAATGATATTGTAAAATATTGACAAGAAAGGGCTTGTAATATATAATTGACACGTGGCAAATGCCACCGATGGCACTACCTCAGCGGTAGGCAGTTAGCGTCCTCGCTTCTTGCGTGTTATTTCGCGCAGGGAGGAGGTGATGCGCATGGAGTACATAGTCGTCATATTAATCATGACCTTATTGCTCATTGTTGCGATAAAAAAAGACTAGCTGCCCTCGTCCAAAAGATGCAACTAGTCTAAACTAGATGTAAGGACGCTAACCGCCGAAACGGGTAGTGCCATCGTTCATCTATATTGTAGCGTGAAGAAATCCGTTTGTCAATACCTGTCAGGTGAAAGATCGGGGCTAAGGCGTAAATTCGTCAGGCTTCGATTTTACATCATCATTATTTTCACTTTGATTTTGTTGCTCGTGCTCGCAATAAAAAAAGACTAGCTGCCCACGTCTCCAAACTGCGCAGCTAGCCTAAGCAAATTTGAGGGACGCTAACCGCCGAAACAGGTAGTGCCATCGTTCATTTATATTGTAGCGTGAAGCAAACCGTTTGTCAATACCTGTCAGAGAACATTCCGGTTAAGCATATTGCTTTACTGGAATGTTTATTTTTTATCGTAATGAAAGCGTTAAAATGATACATAACGAATATTATAGCCTTTGATCTGTATCTGAGGGAATGTATTCGGCAATATCTTGTAATTCACAATTTAAAATGCGACAAAGATCATTTAATGTTACGGTAGTAAGTGGAAGGTTTTTTCTCAATCGATCTAGTGTACTACTGCTAATATGATAGTCGTTTATAAGGGAATAGGTGCTAACATGACGCTTCTTTAGTGTTTGCCAAAATCGATCGTAAATAATCATATTGATAATCCTCCTCATACTAATTATCTTTTATGATTAAATACTTGACCATGGTCGTAAAATAGACTATAATGTGATTGAAAAGACAGCTATTTGATCTCTTGATCGATATTTTTAAAGATTTCGACATTAAAAAAGTCAATGATAGAAATATTTAATCCATCACAAAGCTTTTGGAGAGTAGAAACTGTAGTACCACGATTCCTTTCACTTACAATATTATTAAGTGTCGATTGCGGAACTCCACTGATTGTCGCCAGCATGTTGACCGTAATTTTATTTTCTTCACAAAGAGCTATGATCCGTTTTTTAACAGCTTCACCAATACGCATTTTTTATGATCTCCTATACTAAAATGAGTTAACTTTAGGTTAGCTTATTATTTTGCAAAAGGTTAACTCATTTGAGTTAAGTTGGCAGATTTTTAAAGAAATATTCTTTATATTACGAAAAGGAGAAAAAATGTATGGATCATCCTGTTGTTTCACCGGCCATCGAAAAATTCCAGAAGCCGAACGATCCACCGTGCAAAAGCGCCTTCACCAAACTGTAAAGGCACTGCTCAACCGTGACATAACCACCTTTTACTGCGGCGGAGCCTTGGGCTTTGACACGCTCGCGGCGCAGGCCGTTTTGAAAGCGCGGCGGTTCCACCCGCAGGTGAAGCTGATTCTGGCCCTCCCCTGCCGCGATCAGGCGGAACAATGGCGGGAAGCGGACAGGCTGCTCTATGAATCCATCAAACGGCGGGCGGATGAGGTGGTATATCTTTCTGAGCGTTACACGCGAGGCTGTATGTTCGAGCGGAACCGCTACATGGTCGATCACAGCGACGTTTGCGTCTGCTATTGCCTGAGCGATCAAGGCGGCACGGCATATACGGTGCGGTATGCGCGGCGCAGGGGCGTTCCGGTCATCAATCTGGCAGAGGAGGGAGGGGATCAAAAAATCCCCTGACGGAGTGTCAGGGGAACGCCAAAATATGTTGCACGCTGCCGGTTTCATCCGGTTCAATCATCAAAAGGAGCTGTCAATGATGCAAAAATCAAAAATTCAACAAACGATCGTCCGCTTGAGAGAAAAGCGAAATCCACCTATCAGTGAAGAGGAAGCGCTCCAAAAGGCCAGAGACAACTTCATGAAAGCGCTCACCGAATGTCTAATCCTCGCCTGCCTAAGCAAAGGCGATCGTTATGGCTATGAGATCAGCCAGTCCATTAAGGCATACAGCGGCGGATGTTTTCGCATTCCAGAAGGGGCCATGTATCCCACGTTATATCGCATGTTAGATCGAGGCTACATCACAACCTACACCTCTGATTGTGGAAAACGGCAGATGCGCATTTACTACCAGATCACATCCGCCGGCCGTCGTCATCTCGAAGCGCTTATGAAGGCCTATCATGAGGCCCATACAGGCTATCAGGCCGTCCTCACCGCAACGCAAGTCCACCTGTTGTAGCACAAACAGGGGCCGCCGCATTTTCAGCGGCGGCCCAAAGCCTTTTACTATTCAATCTTATTGTGCCGCCGAAGCCTGCTGCGTCGTCTGCGCCTGTGTCGTCGTGGCGGGCGGAGCCGTCGTCTTTGGCTTTTCCTGCAATTCCTTCGGATAGGCCGGGTCAAAAATATCATATTTACGGAAATATTCCTTCGATTCTTCATCGCGCACAACCGTCGCCTTGTTGCGGTTCAAAAGCTCGATAAGCGGGTAAAGGTTCAGCCAGATCTGGTTGATCCCCTCTTTCTGCGATTCGTCAAAAATCAGTTGCAGGCCGATGTGCAGATGTGGCTGCGTCATGCCGTTCTTATCCTCCTTGGTCGAATAGCCTGTGGAGCCGAGATATCCGATCACCTGCCCAGCCTTGACCTTGGAGCCAAGCTGAATGCCCGTCTGATAGGGGTGCCCCTTGCGCAGATGCGCGTAATAATAAGATCGCTTGCCGTCAAAGCTGCGGATGCCCAGCCGCCAGCCGCCGTATTGGTTCCAGCCGTACGCCTCCACGATGCCACCCTCCACAGCAACGATCGGTGTGCCGATCGCGCCCAGCAGATCGTTGCCAAGATGCCGCCTGCGGTAGCCGTAGGAGCGCGAATCGCCGAAATCATCGTAATGGCTGTAGCCAAAGCCCTCTGCAATCGGGCAATAGGCCTTCAGCCCATATTTTTTGACAATAATCTTCTGGCCCTCGTGCTCCTTGTCCGGGGCCTCCTTTTCATATTCGCCCACCATGCCGCCGAGCACGGCCGTATAGGCTCGCTTATAATAATCGTAGTATTTGTTATCGGCCATCAGTTCATCGACAGTCTTGCCATCCGCCAACGCGTCCTTGAGCTTTTGTAATTGGCTCGACTTATAACCCTTCCAGTTTCCGCCGTTCTTGCATGCAAGCCATGCGAGCGAATCAATCCAGCTAACATGCGGCCCGTTTTCATGGGTCTTGATATCGAGCGCCAGCGTGTCGCTCAGAGCAGCGTAGGGCGCGTTGAACTCCACCCATTTAATGTAGGAGGGCTGCGTCGTATCCGTCTGCGAGGTGGACTCCTGCGAACCTGCAGGCGCAAGGCTGGATGGGGCGGCCGTCTCCGCCCCCTGCGCCGCCAAAGCCCGCCCCTCGCGCTCCTCCACGCCCTGCACCACGCCGAAAACGCTCAGAGCGCCGAGCGCAAGGAAAATGACAACGGACAGTGCGATATTCAACCGGCTCGTTTCCTTTGTCTGCAACGTGACTGCCACCGCCTATTCTCATCTCATAACCATTCTCTCTGGAAAAGGCAATCAAAATCGTGATTTCGATTTGCATTTTTCCGATTTTTATCCGCATTTTCATTATTATGAGAAAGGGTAGCAGAACATGCCTGCAAAGAAAAAGAGAGCTGCCGAAGCAGCCCTCTAAAAAATCAGGATACCTTGGGGTCAATTCGCCGTTTCGGTGATCTCTTTCCGGGAGGCGACCGCATCATAATCCTCCAGCATCTCCTTGGAGGGAGCCTTCGTCAGCAGGCTGACCGCAATCATCAAAACCAGCCCGAGCGCAAAACCAGGTACCAACGAGTAAAGCCCTGTGCGCGCCGCCAGCGTTTCCCCGCCGAATTTGATATAATCCCATACGATAACCGTCAGGCCGCCCGCGATCATGCCGGAGGCAGCACCCGCAAAATTCGATCGTTTCCAAAACAGCGCCAGGATCACGACCGGGCCGAAGGTTGCGCCGAAGCCTGCCCACGCGTTGGAGACAAGGCCCATAACGCTGCTGTTGGGATCAAGCGCGATGATAAAGGCAATCGCGCTGACCACCAGCACCGTGATGCGGCTGACGCGCAGCATGCTCTTATCGCTCGCATTTTTGTGGATCACGCCCTGATAGACGTCCTCAGAAATCGAGGAGGCGGTGACGAGCAGCTGGGAGTCCGCCGTGGACATGATCGCCGCGAGAATGCCGCAAAGCAGAAGGCCGCCGACAAAGGGGATCCCCAGTCGATTGGTAAATACCTCTCCGATCATCTCGATAAATACATTTTCGGGATTGCTGATGGGGCTATCCAGGAAAAACGCACGGCCAATTGCACCCAGAAAGCAGGCGGCGGACAGGGAAATGACCACCCAGGCGATCGCCACTTTGCGGGATTTACGCACCTCGTCCTCGTTTTTGATCGCCATGAAGCGGATCAGGATATGCGGCATGCCGAAATAGCCAAGGCCCCATGCAAGCTGGGAGAGAATGCTGATAAAGCCCATGGGCTTACCGTTATCATAGAGCGGGTTGAGGAAATTGACGCCGATCGAATCCAGCGCCGCCTTCGCCTCCCCCGGGCCGCCCAGCATAACGATTGCGATTACCGGCACCACCATCAGGGAGATGAGCATCATAAAGCCCTGCACGAAGTCCGTCCAGCACACCGCAAGGAAGCCGCCGAAAAACGTGTAGATCAAAATGACAGCCACACCAATCACAAGAGCGAGCGTATAATCGAGCCCAAATACGGAGGAGAAAAGCTTTGCGCCGGCAGAGAAGCCGGAGGCTGTATAGACCAAAAAGAAGATCATGATAAACAGGGAGGATGCAACCCGCAACACCTTGGTCTGATCATGGAAACGGTTTTCAAAAAACTCTGGAAGCGTCAGAGAATTTCCTGCCTGGATCGTATACCGCCGCAGCCGGGAGGAGACGAGAATCCAGTTCAGGATCGTGCCGATGGCAAGGCCCACCGCAATCCAGATCTGCCCTGTGCCAAATGCGTAAATCGCGCCGGGCAGGCCCATCAGGAGCCAGCCGCTCATATCCGAGGCCTGCGCGCTCAACGCGGCCACCCAGCCATTGAGCGAGCGTCCGCCCAGAAAATAGTCCTCGGAATTTTTCGTGCGTTTATAATAAAACACGCCAATTCCCATCATTACCAGCAGATAGCAGCCGAAGGCCGCAAAAATCCATACCTTACTTGACATCCGGTTTCCTCCTCATGCTTTTCCTCATGCTCGTTCAATTAAAACGAAGAATAGGGAATTATTATAGCATAAAACCCGTCGGATTGCCACTGTTTTCCATAGATTTTACGTCATATGATGCAAGAAGGCAAAAAAGACGCAGCTTCTTCAAGCCGCGTCCTTTCTGGATCTCCATATCTATATTTAGAAAACTAAAATTCGGAATAAAAGCTTCTTCCAAGGTGGAAGCCCCGCGTAGGTGGATTTCTCTCCCTGCTCCGCCTCCTTCTGAAGGGCAGCAAGCTCTTCCCGCGTGAGCGTATGGCGGCTAAACTTCGCCTTGCGCGCAATCCGCTGCGCCTCCCCGCTGATCGAATATCCAAAGCGGGTAAGGCGGCAAAGATAGGCGTATACTGCCAGCGCCGCCCGGTTCCGGTTTTCCTGACAGAAGGCCAATTTCCGCCGCCTGGTCAACTCCAGCCGCACGGCAATCGGCGCCATCAGAAGCAGGCAGAGCAGCAGCGGGAGGAGCCAATGAGATGTTTTCAACCCCGTTTGCGTAACCGATCCATCCAAAGTCGGCGTTTGGGTAGGAAGCGCGGTGCCCTCGGGCGGCTCCTTGTCCACATCCGGATTCTCCCGCAGTGTTGCAGCCCCGCCGGGCGTCGCCTCTATCGGCGTCCATCCCACGCCGTCCACCCAGATTTCCACCCAGGCATGCGCCTGACGGTCTGGAATTTCAGCATTGCCGTCCTTCTTAAAATTACTGGTTTTCACGGTATAACCCTCAACATAGCGCGCCGGCACATCCAGCGCGCGCATTAAAGCGGCCGCTGCGCTCGCGAAGTGGATGCAGTAGCCCTGCGGCCGTTCCTCCAGGAAATATGTGACAAAATCTTTTCCTGCAGGCATGGTGCCCGGCTTTTCCGTATAGGTGCCCGCACTGGCAACAGTCCCCGCCACCGCCTGTGCAACACGCAGCCAGTCCTCCGGCCCGTTTGCAGCCTGCAGGCCGGCAGCCTCTGCATAAGCGAGCAGCCTCTCCCGGACGCCGTTCGGCAGCTGTGTGTATACCTTTGTAATGTGCGCTTCATAAGTGCGCTCCCGCTGTTTGACCTGGCTGGAGATCTGCCGCTGCAGCGTTTTGCTCAACGGGCTATAAAAAGAAAGCTTGTAATGGGGAGATACGCTCCCGCTCTGCATTTCCGGCTTTAAATACGCATCCTGTACGAAATCTGAAGCAATCTGCGGATTCGGATTGCCGCTGGATAAAATGTTCTCCACCTGTGCGAGTTGATAGGGAAGGTAGACATAGGAACGATTGGCGCTGACGGTTTCGACATCGATGGAGGAAAGCTCCATCGTTTCGTCCCGGCCGCTCAGCCCTTTCCTTGAAACGGAGGCATATAAAAGCGGCTGGAAATCGGCCTCGACCGCACGATAATCCGCCTCCGAAAGCATATCCCATGAGGTGCCTGTATAAACCGCGCCCGCCCAGCCGCGCAGATACAAATCCTGCGGCTGGGCCATAGACACCCGCAATGCGGTCTGCCCGGTAAAAGAAAGCTCGCCCGCATTCGTCAGGTCCGTGCTTCCGGGCGATCCGGTCATCGGCACGCCGAGGCTGGAATGCGCGGGCGCGTCGTTCCGATTGGTGTCAAGCAGCTGCGAAACCGTCCGAATTACCGCATTGCGCGCCTGTACAACCGAGGCGGAGGGCTGATACGCATCCGGAGGACAAAAGAGTACAACGAGTATGGTCAGGAGGAAGGCAAACGGCGTGAGCAGGAGCCCCGCTTGTGCGGCCTGCTTTTCCCCTGCTTTACCCGCTCTGCCTGAGAGCAGCATGGCAGCCCAGAAGCCGATCAACAAAACCAGCGCAAACGCGGGCGGGACCAGCCCCACCACGGCTGCAATTGCCAGAAACGGCGCGGTCGCGAGGAGGGAGAAAAAGAAGCTGTGTGCCTTTACCACGGCCCAGGCAAGATACCCTGTCAGCGGAAACTGGACCACACGGAAAAACATGCGGCAGGCAGCAAGTTCCTCCTGCGCCTGCGGCGGGGTAAAATGGCCGAGCTTTGTAAACACGGAAGAGGCCTGGGTGGAAAACTGTTCCGCTACGAACACCGCACCCGCCACAACCTGGCGCATAACGAAAAAGGAAGCAATCCCCCACAGGATAAAAACGACCAGATATGCGATCCCCCGGTATTTCGGCAGGGCGAAAATCAACAGGAACAGCAACGCCGTCGGCAGCGCCCAAAGCAGCGCTGTCTGCGACTCCGGCAGAGAAAATGTATTGAAAAAGCAGAGCAGCGTTCCATATAGTCCGGTCAGCAGCAACACCGCTGCGCTGCAGAAGCGAAGCAGGGCCGTTGGCAACCACGCTTTGGCGCCCTGCACTGCCAAAGAGGAGTCAGTATTCTTCATTCCATCCCCTCCTCTGCATCGCCGAAGACGGATATCCCGTCCGCATGGATCAGAAACAGCAGATCTGCCATTGGTGCATGGAACTGATCCCGGTAGTCCTCCACACGCGCCTCCTGCTCCTCTAGCGGGCCGGAGCAGGCCTCCTGCAGTGTTGCCCAGAATTCACTCTCATCTTCCACCTGGCGAGTACACAAATCCGCTTTCGATGCGTCATACCATTGCAGGCTGTGCACACACCGGTTCTCCAGCAGTTCCGTTGAAAGGCCCGCAAGCCTTGCGAGCGTTTGATCGGCGCGCTCCGGCTCTCCGCTCAGGCAGAAGGCCAGCACGACGCTCGGCTGTGGAGATTGCTCCGCCTCCCGCACGATGAGCTTCTGCATCTTGGAGGAAAGCTTCCAGTGCACGTCCCGTAGTTGGTCCCCGTCGTGGAATTCCCGCACTGCGCTGCGTTCCTCCCCGCCCTTTCCGGCCGACAGGGCGATTCCCTCTGACGCGCCGCCCGGCACAAGGGACGACGTTTTCCCCTGAAAGGGAATCGGCTGCGGCGATATCAGCACATCCACCGGCTGCGGCAAAGGTACGCGGAAAGAAAAAAGGCCCAGCAGATCGACAAGACGCGCGCTGGTCACCTGGCAGCGCACGGTGCCGCAATGCTCCCAGAGGCAGGGCAGCTCCGCCATCTTCCCGCCACGCGCCGGAAAGCAGCCCTTTTTGTCCGCTTCCTCGCCAGTGAGCAGATTCTTGCAATGCAGCCGCAGGCGGACGGCGTGAATCGGGAAACGGGAGGCAATCTCCACGCGCGCGGTCAAAATGCCGCCCTGACAGAGCGTGTCCGGCTCTGTTGTCAGCTTCATGCGCAGGGTCATCAGTCCGGGCAGGCTAAGCAGCACCTCAATCGGCACAAGCAAGATGAGCATCACCAGCAGCAGCCAGGAAAGATAGCGCGTATCGATCACATAATAGGAAAGCGCCATGGCCAGAAGCCAAAGATAAAGAATACGATAACGATTCATCTTGTCACCTGATCTTCGGCGCAGGCGTTTTGCGTAGGATTTCGTCGAGCAGCTCGCGTGGCTGCACGCCCTGCGCCTTGGCCTGCGCAGTCAAAAGAAGCCGATGTGCCGTACAGTCCGGATAGATCGCCTTCACGTCCTCCGGCACCACATAGTCCCGCCCGTCCATCCATGCGCAGGCCTGTGCAAGCGCCATCGCCGCCACAGAGCAGCGGGGGCTCGCACCCTGTCGAATGGATTTATGCTCGCGCGTCGCGTGGGCAAGGCGCACAATATAATCATAGATATCCCCATGGACGAACACGCGGGAAACCTCATCCCGCATAGCGCGAAGGGCCTGCGCATCTGTCACCTTCTGCACAGACTGTCCGCGGTTTTCGCCGTGCTTGCGGCGCAGCATTTCCCGCTCGGCGGCAGGCTCAGGATAGCCGATGGAAAGGCGCACCATGAAGCGGTCCAGCTGTGAATCCGGCAGCAGCTGTGTCCCGGCCGACCCGGTGGGATTCTGGGTGGCGATCACGGTAAAGGGCTGCGGGATAAGATGCGTCACGCCGTCGACCGTCACGCTTCCTTCCTCCATCGCCTCCAGAAGCGCGGACTGGGTGCGGGAGGAAGCGCGGTTGATTTCGTCCGCAAGCAGCAGATTGCAGATCGCCGCGCCTGGCTGATATTCCATTGCACCCGTCTCGCGGTGATAGAGCGAAAAGCCGGTAATATCCGACGGCAGTACGTCTGGGGTAAACTGAATGCGTTTATACTGCAGATCCGTCGCGTTGGCAAAGGCCACGGCGAGCGTCGTCTTTCCCACGCCCGGAATGTCCTCAAGCAACACATGGCCGCCTGCGAGCATGGTCATGAGAATTTTGTGCGCCACGTCCTTTTTGCCGACGAACGCCTTTTTGACCTGCGTAAGGATTTCATCGCACTGATTCATGAGCTGTCCTCCTGAATGTATCTTCTTTCTGTCCGTTCTTTTTCGCTTTTCATCCCAGTGGGACGAACGACCAGAGGATTTTCCCCGTGTAACGTAAGCAATTTGTAAGCGCTTTTTCCTCTCTTCTTTCGCCTCACACCTTCAAAATACTTTCCTCTATATTATAAGACCAAGGCAGGAAAGTCAAATCAAAATAACCGCGTGAAAATGCAGAATCCACACGTTTCTCATCAGCAGCCGCATGGAGATTCTCAAATATTTTCTCCTTTTCCATAGCCCGCCGTATACTTTGCGTCTTTTTGGAGAATTATACACATCCCCTTGCATTGAGAAACAAAAAATAGTAAACTATAGGCATATCAACTACCGGAAAACCGCTTTAAGGCCGCCTGAGATCAGATAGCAACGCCATTAAAGGGCAATTTTGGGTGCCTGAGGCGTTGGTCCCTCTCTGCAATCGCTGAGGTTGCACTCGGGGAAGCGCCTTGCAGCTACAGCAAAATTTTCTCTTCGATGGTACTTCGGAGGTTTGCCACACGGATGTTGGTGCTGTGGCAAAAATACGAAAGGCAAAACCATTTTTTCTGATCTCAGGCGGCCTACTAGCGGTTTTTTGAAGAAGGAAGGAAATGAATCTCTATGTGGCCAATCAAAAAAGCATGGTACCGTACTTATCAGGCGGTTTTCCGCGTGCTTGTCTGCTTCCTCGACTGGTCGGAGCCGGAGCGGCTCGAGGGCCCCGGCGCGATTAAGCGCTTGCCGGAGCTGATCAAGTCCAAGGGCGTGGAAAAGGTGCTCGTCGTTACGGATAAGGGCCTGATGGGCCTTCATCTGCTCGATCCGCTCTTTGAAAAGCTGACTCAGGCCGGCATCCAGTACTCGCTCTATGATGGCACGCAACCCAATCCCACCTTTGACAATATCGAAGACGCACGCAGCCTCTATGTGGAGAACAACTGCGAAGCGATCATCGCCTTTGGCGGCGGCTCCTCCATGGACTGCGCCAAGGTTGCTGCGGCACGCGTAGTGCGCCCAAATACGCCAATCCCGAAGATGCGTGGCGTGCTCAAGGTCCTGCGCAAGCTGCCGCCGTTCTTCGCCGTCCCCACCACGGCGGGTACCGGCTCTGAGACGACCATTGCGGCCGTCGTCACCAATCCGAAAACACATGAGAAATATGCCATTAATGATCCTGTCCTGCGCCCGAAATACGCGGTGCTCGATCCGGAGCTCACCGTCGGCCTGCCGCCGCACATCACCTCCACCACCGGTATGGACGCACTCACCCACGCGGTGGAAGCCTATATCGGCCGCAGCAATACACGCAATACGGAAGAAAACGCGAAGCGCGCCGTCAAGATGATTTTTGCCAATATTGAGAAGGTCTATCAAAACGGCAAGGATATCGACGCGCGCGGCAAAATGCTGCTTGCATCCTACTATGCAGGCGTTGCCTTCACGCGCGCTTATGTCGGCTATGTCCACGCCATCGCCCATAACCTCGGTGGCATGTATGGCATCGCGCATGGCCTTGCCAACGCGATCATCCTGCCGTACGTCCTCGATTACTACGGAGCAAGCGCGCATCAGCGCCTTGCGGACCTTGCAGATGTGGCCGGCGTGTCGCAGCCCGGTATGACCGTTGCCCAGAAGGCGAATGCCTTTATCGCCGCCATTCGCCAGCTCAACAAGAATATGAATATCCCCGACAAGATCGAGCAGATCCGCGAGGAGGATATTCCGACGCTGGTCAAACGTGCGCTCAAGGAGGGCAACCCGCTCTATCCGGTGCCAAAGATCATGGATGAAGCGGACTGCGAAATGGTGATTCGCCGCCTGATGCCGTAACATATCCCAATATAGGCAATCGCCCTGAAACGGTAAATGCATTTGCTGCCGTTTCAGGGTTTTTTGATATTTCCCGGGAAAAATCAGACGCTTCTTATGCTCCATTCGCATAGCATGAAGTGTATCTGGATCAAAATCGGAAGGACGAAGGGGCGAAGCTTTATGACCATCAGCCTGTGCATGATCGTAAAAAATGAGGAGACAACGCTTGCGCGTTGCCTGGACAGCGTCGTGGGAATTGCCGATGAGATCATCATTGTCGATACCGGTTCCACAGACCGGACAAAAGAGATCGCCGGGCGGTATACAGACAAAATTTTTGACTTCCCCTGGGTGGACGATTTCGCCGCTGCGCGCAACTTCTCCTTTTCCAAGGCGACGATGGAATACTGCATGTGGCTTGATGCGAGTGACATTCTGCTCGGCGTGGACCAAACGAACCTGAAAAAGCTCAAAATCGAACTTCCAGCGGAAACAGACGTTGTGATGATGCGCTACCATACCGCCTTTGATGAGGCGGGCAATCCGACCTTTTCCTATTACCGGGAGCGTATTGTGCGCAACCATGCCGGCTTCTTCTGGCAGGGTGCAGTCCACGAGGTCATCACGCCGGTGGGCGCGATCGTTTACTCTGAAATTGCCGTCACGCACCGGAAGCTCCGCCCCAGCGACCCGGACCGGGATCTGCGCATCTTTGAAAAGCTCCTCCGGGAGGGCCGGCCGCTCACACCACACGAGCAGTTTTACTATGCGCGGGAGCTTTATTACCACAGGCGCTTTCAGGAAGCGGACGAAGCCTTCACCACCTTTCTGGACGATGGGCATGGCTGGATCGGAAACCAGATTGATGCCTGCCGGCTCCGCGCTGATTGCCGCTATCAGCAGGGTCATGCACAGCAGGCCCTGGAAAGCCTGTTGCAAAGCTTTGCGTTTGACCTCCCACGGGCGCCCGTGTGCTGTGACATCGGAAAGCATTTTTTCGACCGGCGGAATTACCGCGTTGCGTGCTTCTGGTATGAACAGGCGATACGCTGTCCCCGCGACGAGCGTGCCGGCACCTTGATCCAACCGGATTACCATGGCTATATCCCCTATCTTCAGCTGTGTGCCTGTTGCCAGCGGATGGGAGAGCGAGAAAAGGCGATCGCCTATAACGAACAGGCAGGGGAATGCAAGCCGGACTCCGCGGCTGTACGCCAAAACCGGGAATATTTTTTACAAACCTCACCGGGATCGGGGATCTAGGCTTTTCCATGATCCCTGTGGCGCATTTTTCGGCATTTTGTCGAAAAAAGAAGCGTATTTCTTTTCTATACAGAAAGAATAAAGGCGAATCTTGTAACAAAATCACTAAAAATAGACCAGCAAATTTGCGCTTGGTTTGAATAAAATAGTCAAAATACACTTGAAAATTGAATTTCGGTTTGCTAAAATGAAGATAGCATCGGCGAACAGGGGCAACAACGGTTTTGGGGCAATGCCGGGGACCTCTGCCGGCGTTATCCTCCTCGCCTTCCGGCAAGGAAGGCGTCGTCGTCTGCCTTGCCAAAGGCCCCGGCATTGCCCCAAAACTCCAAAGGGCCGCTCCGGCGCCGCAGGGGCGGGTTTGCAAGGCCACAGGGCGAAGGCTGGCTGCCGCCAGCCGAGGCCGAGAACGCGGCAAACGTGGCTTTGCGGCTGCCGGGCGGCGCTGTTTCCCCTTGTTTACCGATGCTACTATAAAATAAATGAGGTGTACCTCCATGGCGAAGCGAAAGGGCTCTCCTTCCGACGTGCCACTGTATTTGTTCCACGAGGGCAGCAATGCCCGCGCATACAAATACTTCGGCGTGCATAGAATAGACGAAGGAAAAATGGTGTTTCGTACTTGGGCGCCGCATGCCGCAGGCGTCAGCGTCGTGGGCGATTTCAATCACTGGGACGCGGAAAAGAATCCTATGCTGCCAGTCGATGACGGCGGTGTGTGGGAGGTGGAAATGCCGGCACTGGGGCAATTTGAAAACTATAAATTTTGCATCCTGACTGACGACGGCCGGCAGCTGATGAAAAGCGACCCTTACGGCGTACATATGGAAACGCGCCCCGGCACTGCTTCCAAAATTTATGATCTGGGTGGCTATGAATGGGGCGACCAAGCCTGGGAGGAGCAGAAGAAGCAGATCGTTGTCTACGACAGTCCCGTCAATATCTATGAAATCCATGCGGGCTCCTGGCGGCGGTATCCCGATGACAATTTGTTTGATTACCGCAAGCTTGCCGACGATATCATCCCCTATCTTACCGAAATGGGCTATACGCATGTCGAGCTCATGCCCGTGATGGAGCATCCCTTCGACGGCTCCTGGGGCTATCAGGTAACCGGCTATTTTGCGGTCACCTCCCGCTACGGTACGCCGCACGACTTCATGTATTTCGTCGATCAGTGCCATCAGGCAGGCATCGGCGTGATTCTCGACTGGGTGCCCGCGCACTTCCCAAAGGATGCCAACGGCCTGTATGAATTCGATGGGGGGCCTTGCTATGAATACGCAGACCCGCGCAAGGGCGAGCACCGCCAGTGGGGCACGCGCGTATTCGATTATGGGCGTAATGAGGTGGCGAGCTTCCTGATTTCCAGCGCCATGTTTTGGCTTGATCAATACCATGTGGACGGCCTGCGCGTGGACGCTGTGGCCTCGATGCTCTATCTCGACTACGGCAGGGATGACGGGGATTGGATTCCCAATGTCCATGGCGGTCGGGAAAATCTTGAGGCCGTGGCCTTTCTGCGCAAGCTAAACGAGGTTATCTTCCAGGAGCACCCTACCACGCTGATGATCGCTGAGGAGAGTACCGCTTGGCCCCTCGTCTCCAAGCCGACGAATGTAGGCGGCCTTGGCTTCAACTTCAAGTGGAATATGGGCTGGATGAATGATATCCTGCGCTATGTCTCGCTTGATGGTTATTTCCGCAAATACAATCATGACTGCCTCACCTTCTCCTTCTTCTATGCATTTTCAGAGAACTATATCCTGCCGATCTCGCACGACGAGGTGGTGCACGGAAAGGGCTCCATGATCAACAAAATGCCTGGCAGTTATGAGGAAAAATTTGCGGGACTGCGCGTTTTTTATGGCTATATGATGGCGCACCCGGGCAAGAAGCTGCTTTTCATGGGCCAGGAATTCGGGCAGTTTAAGGAATGGGATTTTGCCGCCGAATTGGACTGGCTTTTGCTCGACTATGAAAAGCATGCGCAGCTGCGGGACTATGTTAAGGCCCTGAACCACTTCTATCTCGAGCATCCGCCGCTGTGGCAGATCGACTACAGCTGGGAGGGCTTTTCCTGGATTTCTAGCGACGATTGCGCAAATTCCGTCATCGCCTTCCGCCGCATGGACGACCGTGGAAACGAGATCATCGCTGTCTGCAATTTCACAAAGGTGGAGCGCCCGGATTACCGCATCGGCGCACCCAAGCGCGGAGACTACCGCGTCCTACTCAATTCCGACGCCACTGCCTTCGGCGGCGAGGGAAAGGGCTCTGCCGGCATGATCAAAACGGAGGACGTCCCCATGCATGGCTATGAGCAGAGCATCGTGCTCAGCCTGCCCGGCTTCTCCGTGCTGTACCTGCAGCTCTCAAAGGAACGCAAAAGGAGGCAGAAAAAGGCGCCTGCTTCCTCTGCCAAAGCGGAGCCAGTGAAAAAGAAAGGGAAAGTCACTGGGCAGGATGCCAAAGCGACACCGTAAAATCCCGACGGAATGCCCTTCCGCGGATTTCATAAATCATCAATCATCAATTATTAGAAAATAAAGGAGGTAATCATATATGGCCCGAAAAAAGGAATGCATCGCTATGCTCCTTGCGGGTGGGCAGGGCAGCCGGCTCGGTATTCTGACCAAGAACATTGCCAAGCCCGCCGTCCCCTATGGCGGCAAATACCGCATCATCGACTTTCCGCTCTCCAACTGCGTGAATTCCGGTATCGACACCGTTGGCGTTCTCACCCAGTATCAGCCGCTAGAGCTCAATGACTACATCGGCAATGGGGAACCGTGGGATCTCGACCGCGTCAACGGGGGTGTACATATTCTCTCCCCGTATCAGAAAATCCGCGGGACGCAGTGGTATAAAAACACCGCCAACGCCATCTATCAGAATATCAATTTTATCGACCGCTATGATCCCGAATATGTCGTCGTTCTCTCCGGTGACCATATTTACAAAATGGATTATTCCAAAATGCTCGCCTTCCATAAGGAAAAGCAGGCGGCCTGCACCATCGCCATGCTGGAGGTCCCGTGGGAGGAAGCGCCCCGCTTCGGCCTGATGATGGTCGACGACAACGGTGCGATCACAGAGTTTGAGGAAAAGCCCAAAAATCCCAGAAGCAACAAGGCCTCCATGGGCGTTTACATGTTCACCTGGAGCAAGCTGCGCCAGTATCTGCTCGATGATGAGGCCAATGAAGCCTCCAGCCACGATTTCGGTCACGACCTGATCCCGGCTATGCATGCGGCGCACGAACAGCTCTATGCTTTCCCCTTCGACGGCTATTGGAAGGATGTTGGGACGATCGACAGCCTTTGGGAGGCCAATCTCGATCTGCTTAACCCAAATGTAGACCTCGACCTGAGCGACCCGGACTGGAAAATTTATTCCCGCAATCCGGTCGCCCCGCCGCACTATGTCTCCCCGGACGCCACAGTCCAGAATTCCCTGATCTCCGAGGGCGGATTGATTGAGGGCAGCGTGGACTTTTCCGTCCTGTTTGCAAACGTTTGTATCGAAAAGGGCGCGGTGGTCCGCGATTCGATCCTGATGCCCGGCACTGTCGTGAAAAAGGGCGCGGTGGTCCAGTACGCGATCATCGCGGAAAAGGCCGTGATTGAAGAAAACGCCGTGGTCGGTAAACGCCCGGAGGATATGGAAAACCTATCCGACTGGGGCGTCGCCGTGGTTGGTGCAAACGTCCGCATCGGCGCAGGCGCACACGTCGTGCCAAAGGCTATGGTGGATGAAGACCTGCCGAAGGTGGAAGTTTGAAAAATAAATTTTTCAAACGGTTAATGCGAAAGGAATGGTCTTAAATATGAGAGCGAACGACGTTTTAGGAATCATCTATTCCAATGCCTACGACTCTGTTTTGAGCGAGCTGACCAATGCGCGCACCATGGGCAGCGTTCCCTTCGGCGGACGCTACCGGCTCATCGACTTCGCGCTATCCAATCTGGTCAACTGCGGGATCAATAAGGTCGGTATCATTACAAAAAGCAATTATCAATCCCTGATGGACCACATTGGCACTGGAAAGCCGTGGGATCTATCTCGCAAGCGTGGCGGCATGTTCCTTCTGCCGCCCTTCAACAGCAGCCATACGGGCATGTACCGCGATCGGATTCAGGCGCTCATGGGCATCATGCGCTTTCTGGAGCAGTCCAAAGAGGAATACATCGTCCTGATGGACACAAATGTCGTGTGTAATTTTGATCTCAATGATATGTGCCGCGCCCATACGGAAAGCGGCGCTGATATCACGATCGCCTATCATCACGGGCGCGCGCCTCATTTGGATGAGCTGATGACCTTCACCTTCGACGAGGGCCAAAAGGTCTCCAAGATCGCGCTCGATCCCAAAACGAGCAAGCCGGTCAACTATGCGATGAATATCATCCTGATCAGTAAGGCGCTTCTCATCCGACTGATCAACAATGCCATCAGCCTGAATCAGGACAGCTTCGTGCGGGACGTGATCCAGCATAATTTGAAGCGGCTGAACATCTACGGCTACGAAGTAAAGGGCTTTACCAGCGTATTCGACTCGCTGCAAAGCTATTACGATATCAGCATGAGCCTGTTGGATCCGGCCAACTGCCAGGAGCTTTTCACGCGCGAGCGCCCGGTCTATACCAAGGTGCGCGACGATATGCCGGCGATCTACGGCCTAGGCTCCACGGTGAAAAATTCGCTGGTTGCAGACGGCTGCAGCATCGACGGTGATGTAGAAAACTGCATCCTGTTCCGCGGCGTGCAGATCGGCAAGGGCGCCGTTGTGCGCAATTCCATCATCATGCAGGGCTCCTATATCAGCGAGGGAGTCCATCTCGACTGTGTCATCGCCGATAAGAGTGTGGTCGTCCGCCCGCACAAAACCGTGACAGGCACCAGTACCTATCCCGTCTATATCGGCAAGGGCATCGTTATTTGAGGCCCCGGACGCTGTGTTCTTTCGGATCAACCCCGCGTCTGAAAAGGAGGATTCATTTTGAAGGTTTTATATGTTGCAAGCGAAGCGCTCCCCTTTATCGCTAGCGGCGGTTTGGGCGATGTGGCAGGGAGCCTTCCTCAGGCGCTGCGCAAGCGGCTCATCGGCTGCCGCGTCGTATTGCCCTTGTATGCCACAATTCCGCAGAATCTGCGCGACAATATGCATTTTATTACGAGCCTTTCCGTTCCCGTGGCATGGCGTAGACAGTATTGCGGTATCTTTGAAGCCAAGGCAAATGGTGTTACCTATTATCTGCTCGACAACCAGTATTATTTCAAGCGGGACACAATCTATGGGCACTATGACGACGCGGAACGCTTCGCCTTTTTCTCCCGCGCGGTGCTCGAAATGCTGCCCTATATCGATTTCCATCCAGATATCATCCACTGCAACGACTGGCAGTGCGCGCTGACGCCGGTATATTATTCGCTGATGTATGCGCACCGCGAGGGCTACGAAAATATTAAGACGCTCTTCACCATTCACAATATCCAGTATCAGGGCGTGTACGGGAAAGAAATCCTGGAGGATGTGCTCGGCATTGCACAGCGCGATGAGGCGCTGCTGGAATATGACGGCGATATCAACTTCATGAAGGGCGCGATCGAATGTGCCAACCGGATTTCCACCGTCAGCTCCACCTATGCGCAGGAAATCCTCGACCCTTGGTACAGCCACGGCCTCGACACGATCCTTAACCAGCGGTCCTGGAAGCTCAGCGGCATTCTCAACGGGATTGATACGATCAGCTATGACCCGGCCACAGATCAGGCGCTCTTCGCCAATTACTCGGCGGAGGCCCCGGCCGACAAGGTCAAGAACAAGCGCGGCCTGCAGGAATACATGGGGCTCCCCGTCCGCGAGGATGTACCCTTAATGGGGATGGTATCGCGCCTGGTATCTCATAAAGGGCTCGACCTTGTCAAGGCGGTGCTTGACGAGCTGCTTAACACCACCGACATGCAGGTCGTGGTGCTCGGCTCTGGCGATTGGGAATATGAAAACTTCTTCCGCGAGGCCGCCGGCCGTCATCCGGATAAGCTGGCTATCCGCATCGGATTCGTGCCGGATCTCGCCCGCAAAATTTATGCGGGCAGCGACCTATTTTTGATGCCCTCCAAGAGTGAGCCCTGCGGCCTCTCCCAAATGGTCGCTTTGCGCTACGGCTCCATCCCGATCGTTCGGGAGACTGGTGGTCTGCGCGACAGCATTCGGGACAGCGGCGACGGAGAGGGCAATGGCTTTACCTTTGCCAATTACAACGCCCATGAAATGCTCTATACCATCCGCCGCGCAATAGAAGGCTACCAGAATCCGGATGGATGGGCCGTGCTGGTCAAGCGCGCACTCGAATGCGACTTCAGCTGGGGCCGCTCGGCAAATGCCTATATCCGACTTTATAAATCGATGCTGGAAGGGTAAAAACCTTATCGAAAAAAGAGCCTGCATGGAAAATGCGGGCTCTTTGTGGTATAATAACCTCTCAAAACACACACGAAATCAGAGATTTCTGCGTTTTGGAAAACATTGAATCATCAATTTGGGGTTTGGTATTGATTACCGCATCTCCCCACCGGAAAGATATTGGTCGACATTACGCCTGATGTAGTTCTCTGATTCTAGGATCAGCGTCTGCATACACTGTGGAAGACGGTCCTCATGCGCTATAACGCCCGCCTCGGCTCCTGATCTGATGATCGAGCGAGTAATCGCTTCCATCATTCCGCTAGTCAGAAGGCCTGCAGCCTGCGGCTCGAAATGGATCGCATCCTTTGGGAGGAATCCTGCTTGAGAAGAGGTAATCAGCCCATTGTATACGGACAATGCAAATAACCACTGCATCCGGTCCCCGAGCACAGTGTCCCATTCGATATTAACCGCTTCCAACAGCCTCGCCGCCGCGCGATAAATCGTGCCGATATTCATCTCCCGGTCCTGCTCCAACTCGTCCGCTGTAAAAAATCCAGTCAATCCCGTGCGGCTTTCGCTGCAGCCGAGCAGATAATCGCAGGTCACATGATAAAGCTTCGCAGCGCGCACGACAAAATCCAGGCCGCATTCCCGAATCCCCTTCTCATAATGGGACAGAAGCGCCTGTGAAACGCCGAGGCGGGCGGCCGCCTCTTTCTGGCTCAGGCCCCTCTCTTTTCGCAGCAGTACCATGCGCGTTGGAAAGCTCTTGTTCATCCTCTTGAACCCCCATCGATATTACACTTTGTATATTATAAAATTATTATAAATGACAGTATTCGATTTGTATATAGTAATTACTGCCAAAAAAGTATAAAATATTTTGGAGGAAAAATGAAGACTTATCAAATTCACCTGATCCGTAACGGACAAACGGACAGCAGCACCTCCGGCCGCTACATCGGACATACGGATGCGATTTTAAGCCCGGAGGGCGTCGCCGAAATCCATAGGCTCAAAGAGCAGGCAGACTATCCCTATGTAGACGCCGTTTTCACCAGCCCGCTCAAGCGCTGCACGCAGACTGCGCATGCAGTCTATCCCGAACGCAAGGCCATTGTGATGCGTGAGCTCATCGAATACGATTTCGGGGAATATGAGGGAAAAACACCGGAGCAGCTCTCCGACGACGAGGGCTTTGCCTCCTGGCTCGCAGGCGGCCCGGACGCCGCCCCTCCCTTTGGAGAGAGCAATGCGGAATTTTCCGCACGAATTTGTGGCTGCTTTGCAAAAATTGTGGAGGGTATGATGAAAACGGATGTGACCAGCGCCGCAATTGTCACGCACGGTGGCGTTATCATGACAATCCTCTCCGCCTTCGGAATTCCGGAGCTGCCCATGCCGGAATGGCGTACCCCAAGCGCTTGTGGTTATACGGTGCGTATTACCCCATCAATATGGATGCGTGGGCAAAAGGTTGAAGTAATTGCGGAAATCCCCACTTTTCCGCAGGAAGAGGAAGACGTATTGCCGGATCTTGCAACCGAAGCGTTTTATGTGGACCTTGAGGAGCTCCAACAGGAAAATAACAAGTGAAAGCACAAAACAACGCCCGACGGTAAAATACCGTCGGGTAGCTAGCCTGTCGAAAAAGGGATATCGTTTCGTCAACACCATTTC
>DCJV01000084.1 GCA_002320555.1 Ruminococcaceae bacterium UBA1691
CGCTGCCTCGGCCTCCCGACAGCGTCCAGCGGCGCATAAAGATGCCGGTTACGAAGCCGATCAGAAACCATGCTTTTTTCTTTTCTTACACTTTATCTACAGGCTGAGAGGTGCGCTGCTTGTTGCAACGCCCCCCTTTATTGTTATCAGTCAGCCCTTTGGGATTGGCGGCGCCTTCACCATCCCCATTTTGAAAAGCGCCAGCAAGGATGCCCCAATATTCGCAACGACATATGCCCACCAGATGCCGTTGATCCCAAAGCGGCTTGCCATGCAAAATGCCGCCGGGATGAGGAATATGAGGTTAGAAGCGTACATCACAAATGCCCATCCTTTTTGCCCGACGGCCTGAAACGCAGCGCCGGAGAGCATTGGAAGGGGCATGAAAAGAAGCGCCACGGCGAGAATCCGCAGGCTGCCGATTCCAAGCGAAAGAATCTCAGGACTGATTGTAAAAACCCGCAGAAATGCATGCGGAAAGGCCTCGATGAGGGTGAGAGCCGCCAAGGCGTAGCCCAGGCTGAGCATGGCGCAGAACCGGACTGCTTTTTTGACGCGCTCCGGCTTGCCCGCGCCGTAGTTATACCCGACAATTGGGCTGAGCGCCTGTGTCACTGCCGTGAAGGGCATTACGGCGAAGGTGATGATTTTGCTCAGATAGGCGTAGGTATTGACGCCCAGCGTGCCGCCGGCTTCCCGCAGAAGGTTGTTGAGCAGGACGGATATGATGGAAAGGCTGCCCATCTGGATCAGGGAGGGAAGCCCGATCACGAGAATTTCACGCATGCGCCTGCCGCTGCACTTTGCGCCCTGAAAGCTTTGCGTTGTGAAGCGCAGGAAAAACAAAACGCACATACAAAAGCTCGTAAATTGGCAGATCACCGTTGCCAGTGCAGAGCCCTGGACGCCCCAGCCCAGCACCAGGATGAAGACCGCATCCAGGACGATGTTGATCGAGATCGGGATCACCCAAATGAGAAGCCCATACAGCATTTTTCCTTCCGCGCGGATGATCGAGGAAAAGCCGGTGGAAAACACATTCCCTGCAAGCAGGATGGTGAAGTATTGCTTTGCATAGGGCAGAAGCTCCCCTGTAACGCCCATCCCCTCAAGCAGCGGGTTGAGCAGCGCAAGGCCAAGGATGGTGATGAGGATGGCCGAACTGTAAAAGGCGAGCATCGCATTCAGCGTGACCTCTCCCGCCTCCTGCTTCTTGCCCTCACCCAGTTTCCTTGAAATGATGGAGGCCGCGCCGCCCCCGAGGGCGGTAGAGATGGCTCCCTGCAAAATGACAAAGGGGAACACCACGGACACGCCGCCCATAGCGTTTTCTCCCACGCCCCAGCTGATGAACAGCGCATCTGTAAGGGTATAGACGGCATTCAGCAGCAGGGCGGCGAGCGTCGTCGCCGCAAAACGGAGCACTAGACGGGGGATGGCTTCCTCCCCCAATGCGGTTGTTTTGGGCTGCATCTCGTCGTTTTTCTTCATAGCCATCATGGATGCTCCAAGATTCTGAAGGCGCTGCGGTAAAACCACGCCGAGGACAGAATATTGCGCCACCAGCCGAAGTGCGCTGGTGTGTAGCGGTAATATTTCTCTACCTCCTGAATCAGAGCCAGGTACCCCTGCGCAACGGCATAGCGAATCTTCTCCTCCCGCGTCACATGAATGGGGAGATCTGCGGCGGCGTTATAGGCCGCAAGAGATTTTTTCTTCTGTTCCAGAGGCTTCGTCCATTCGAGGCAGACGAAATCGGCAATCCGGTCGCCCCAGAAGCTCCGCTCGGGGTCGATCCAGGCGTATTTGATTGTGCCGTTTTCCCGGCTGCAGATGATATTCGGCCACCAGATGTCGAAATTGACCATGCAGCATTCTGCTTTTTCCAAAACGTCCCGGTAGCGGTCGATCCAGGTCAGCAGCTTTTTGCCGCGTTTTGATTTTTTTCCCTTGCGCGCGCAGTCATCCAGGAGCGCCTGTACCATGGCTCGGATCGCCTGATACCAATCGTCGTGCAGACCGTTTTGAACATAGCCGAAGCGGTCATTTTTGATTTTGTGGATTTGGGCCGCCATGGTGGCTGTCACGGAATCGGTCTGCGCCCGCTCAGCGTCCGAAAATTTCATTTTGTCCAGCTGCTGCCCGGAGAGCTTCTCCATAATGAAATAGTCCGTCGGAATTTGCTGATGCTCAAAATCCGCAAAATAGATTTCCGGAACGGTAATCGAGGTGTGCTCCCGCATCTGGCGGTACCAGAATACTTCCGCGCGCATCATGCCCTTCTCATAGGTCAGGATCGGCACATCCTTTGGCGGTGCGATTTTGATCGCGTATTCTTTGCCATGGGCCGTGGCGGAAAACACAGCGTTGTATTCCCCTGCGCCGAGCGGCGAAATTTCGCGGGCTCCGGCGATGCCTGCGGCGCAAAGGAGGTTTTCGATGGTCGTGCTGTCGATTTTGAATTTTGTTCGGCTGATCACGGGTATCCCTCCTGCCTGTTATTGTGATGTTGCCATTAGCATAACAGGATGAACAGCCAGATTCTATAGATTTTTCGCCCTTTATGATAAAATTCAGCTGTTAATTATACAAATTTTGTATTATAATATGCTCGGAGGCGGATGAGATGAAGCAGGGTGAATTGCTGAATATTCAGATATTACCGCATGCCGACAACCCTTCGTTTGAACAGCGGGAAAGCGGCGT
>DCJV01000105.1:0-4930 GCA_002320555.1 Ruminococcaceae bacterium UBA1691
CGTGCGAAACGGCCCCTTTTGCTTCCTTTTCCGGCCGAACGGTAAAGGGACGGCCCGCGCGGCCTGAGCGCGGACCAATTTCTTCTTCCGTTGTTAAGACAATCAAAAAAGGCAAGCGTAATGGAAAAATCTTACGAAATTGTTCTGACACAACGGCATCCCTTTTTTGGCAGGCTGATACTCCTTTTTCAGGAGAAATGTTTATTCTGTTACCGTCTGGGGCAGCGTCTGCATATTGTTTTCCGTCAAAATGGATTTGCCTTCTGTGGAAGGTGATTGCGTTTCCTGGATGCTTTCTGATTCGGAAGCCTGCTCTTTCTGCAGCGTTTCAATGGTCATTTTTTGACCGAGAGAAATCGTCTCTTTCTTGATCCGGAAGCCGTTCCATTCCAGGGTTTGGATGTCATCCGGATCCGCTTTTGCAGCGCCAATGATTCCGGCCTTTTTTAGCGCGTCTTCACAGTCTGGTGCGCTATACCCTGTAAAGGCCTGCGCCGTTCGGGAAACCAGTGCGGCAAAGTAGGCGTCGCTTTCCTCATCATCCAGCCGCGCGTATAGCAGGGAACAGGATTTTAGCTCTGCCGTTTCTTTGTCGATATATAAGTTGAGCAGATAGGTTTCGTCTCCCTTGGGAGAGAGAAAATAGGAGTGTCCGATAAAAGCGTCCTCTTCTTTTGCGAGAGCGTCCTCTGCCTTTAGCTGCTGCGTTTCATCGAGCGCGTTGAATCGGTTCAGGAACGTTTCCTCCGTCAGAAATTCAGCGTCCGTGCAGGCACAGAACAGAAGGCTGAGCAGGATCAAAAGGCAGGGCGCAATCATAAAAAATCGTTTCATAAAATCAATTTGCTCCTTTCTGTCAGATAAGGTTGTCATTATATACAAAATCAGCAAATGTGCCATCTGGTTTCCTCAATATATATGTAGAAAAACTTTTTTACAGTCGGATTGACTTGAATTTTTTTTACTGTTGCCATAGAATAAATAATACAAATCACTCGGAATGGAGAGGTCGGTATGAACGGGACAGGCATGCCGCTGATTGGATGCGTCTTCGTCTTCTGCACCGGGACCCGGTGCGCCCACATGCCGTCCGGCAAGAAAAGATAAGGAATAGGAAAAGCTGTGGCGCTTTGCGCGGCAGCTATTTTATTTTTTTGGAATGAAGAAGGAGTGCTGAAAGAGTCATGAAAAAGGTAGCAGTGATTATGGGAAGCGACAGCGATCTGCCGATCGTGAACGGGGCGATTAAAAAGCTTAGGTATTTTGGTGTAGAGGTTGAAACGCACGTCATGAGCGCGCACCGTACCCCTGCCGCAGCGGCTGATTTTGCATCCAAGGCGAAGGAAAACGGCTTCGGCGTAATCATCGCGGCGGCTGGCAAGGCGGCCCATCTCGGCGGCGTGCTGGCAGCGCACACGACGCTGCCGGTTATCGGTATCCCGGTAAAGTCCTCCACGCTTGACGGCCTGGACGCCCTTCTTGCCACGGTGCAGATGCCGTCCGGTATCCCGGTAGCCACTGTGGCGATTGACGGCGCGGAAAATGCGGCGATTCTCGCTGTGCAGATGCTTGCGCTTTCCGACGAAGGTCTTTCTCAAAAGCTGTCCCAGATGAAGGAGGACATGGCCCAAAAGGTGCTGGAAAAAGATGCGGCGCTGCAGCTGAAGGCGGCTGCGCTGTAAATTTCTTGAGCATTTATTCGATCATTCAGGAGGAACTGTAATGTTTGATAAGCCCCATGAAGAATGCGGTGTTTTTGGTATTTATAATAAAAACAATTTTGACGCCGTCCATTTCACCTATCTCGCCCTGTATGCCCTGCAGCACAGGGGGCAGATTAGCTGCGGAATCGCAATTAACCGGGGGGGCGTGGTCGATTACCACTGCGATCTCGGTATCGTGCCGGACGTTTTTGACGCGGATACGCTGCAAAAGCTCTCAAAGGATGGCGGTGGAGATATTTGCATCGGCCATGTGCGCTATTCGCCCGGAGGGATGTCGGAGAGAGCAAATTCCCAGCCGCTCGTGATGCGCTATGCCAAGGGAACGATCTCGATCGCAAATAACGGCAGCCTCGTCAATACGCACGCCCTGCGCGAGCCTCTGGAGAAGCAGGGCGCGATCTTCCAGACCGACAGCGATGCAGAGCTGATTGCGCTGCTGATCGCCCGCGCGCGCCTGGAGGCGGGCAGCGTGGAGCAGGCCATCAACCGGGTGATGTCGCAGATTGAGGGCGCGTACTCTTTCGTGCTGATGTCCCCGCGCAAGATGATCGCTGTGCGCGACCCGCAGGGCTTCCGCCCTCTGTGCATCGGAAAGCTGGAGGACAGCTATATTTTCGCCTCTGAGACCTGCGCGCTTGACAGCCTCGGCGCCGAATTTGTCCGCGATATCGAGCCGGGCGAGATCGTCGTTGCGGATGAAAACGGCATCCGCAGCATCCGCGACCATTGCGGAAAAAAGAGCTCTCTCTGTATTTTTGAGCATGTTTATTTTGCCCGCCCCGATTCTGTCATCGACAATGCAAGTGTTCACCTTGCACGTCAGCGCGCGGGCAAATATCTGGCCCGCGAATTTCCAGTGGAAGCGGATATCGTCGCTGGTGTCCCGGATTCTGGATTAGATGCGGCGATCGGCTATGCGAATGAGTCCGGCATCCCCTATGGCATGTGCTTTATCAAAAACCGCTATGTGGGGCGCACCTTCATCCAGGATTCGCAGGAGCAGCGCGAGCGCAGCGTGCGCATTAAGCTCAACCCTTTGCAGGCGGCGGTTGAGGGCAAGCGCGTGGTGCTGGTCGATGACTCTATCGTCCGCGGCACGACCAGCGCGCATATCATCGAGCTGCTGCGCAAAGCCGGTGCGAAGGAAGTTCACATGCGGATTTCCTCCCCGCCGTTTCTGCACCCCTGCTATTTCGGCACGGATATCAGCTCACGCGAATACCTGATCGCCTGCCGGATGAGCATCGATGAAATCTGCAAGCAGATCGGCGCGGATTCTCTGGCCTATCTGAGCCTTGAGAGCCTGCACAAGATCGCAAGCAGTTCCACCTCCGGCTTCTGCGACGCCTGCTTTACCGGCAATTATCCAATTAACGTACCGCAAGAGCAGCCGCAGGATAAATTCAGCAAAAAGCTCGATTCTCTTGTCAAGCAGAAGAAGTGAGGCATAGCGGGGTTTCTTCATAACGAAAGGATGGGTTCATTTTATGGATAGTTATTCCGACAGCTACCGCGAGGCAGGCGTAGACGTGACGGCCGGCTATAAAGCGGTGGAACTGATGAAGCAGCATGTGGCGCGCACGCAGACGCCGGGCGTGGTTTCCGGGATCGGCGGTTTTGGCGGCCTGTTTCAGCCGGATCTGACCGGTATGAAGGAGCCGGTGCTCGTCTCTGGGACGGATGGCGTGGGCACAAAGCTCAAGCTCGCTTTTATGATGGACAAGCATGATACCGTAGGCATCGACTGCGTCGCCATGTGCGCAAACGACGTGGCCTGCGCAGGGGCAAAACCACTTTTCTTTCTCGACTATGTGGCGGTGGGCAAGAATGTTCCCGAGCGCGTGGCGCAGATTGTCTCCGGCGTGGCCGAAGGCTGTGTGCAGGCGGGCTGTGCGCTCATTGGCGGCGAAACAGCGGAGATGCCGGGCTTCTATCCGAAGGAGGAGTACGACCTGGCGGGCTTTTGCGTCGGCATGGCCGATAAGGCAAAGCTTATCGACGGCAGCAATATGAAGGCAGGGGATGCGCTCATCGGCGTAGCCTCTTCCGGCGTGCATTCCAATGGCTTTTCGCTGGTGCGCAAGGTCTTCAATATCACGCCCGAGCGGCTGGATCTCTATATGTATGAATTCGGCAAAACGCTGGGCGAGGAGCTCCTCACGCCCACGCGCATCTATGTCAAGCCCCTGCTTGCCCTGATGGAGCAGGTGGATGTCCATGGTGTCTCTCATATCACGGGCGGCGGCTTCTATGAGAATATCCCACGGATGCTGCCTGAGGGCCTGCGTGCGGCGGTTGAAAAGGCAAAGGTTCCGGTGCGCCCGATCTTCAAGGTGATCCAGGGCGAAGGTATCTCTGAGCACGATATGTATAATACCTTCAATATGGGGGTTGGTCTGTGCGTTGCGGTCGCAGCGGACAAGGCGGACGAGGCAGTTCGTATCCTAAAGGAAAACGGCGAGGAAGCCTGCATCCTGGGCGAAGTGCGCGAGGGCGAGAAGGGGATTGACCTATGCTGAGGATCGCGGTACTTGTATCCGGCGGCGGCACGAATCTGCAGGCGCTGCTCGACGCGAAAGCGCGCGGGGAAATCCCGCACGGTGAATTTGTGCGCGTGATTGCCAGCCGGCCGGATGCATATGCGCTCACCCGCGCGGCGAGCGCGGGGATCGAGGGTGTTGTGATCTCCAGAAAATCCTTTGCTGATTTAGCGGCGTATGACGCGGCGATCCTTGCATCCCTGCAGGAATGTGGTGCGCAGCTTGTCGTTCTGGCAGGCTTTCTGTCCATCCTCGGCCCCACGGTCATCCATGCGTACCGCGATCGGATTATCAATATTCATCCTGCGCTCATCCCTTCCTTCTGCGGCAAGGGCTATTACGGCCTGCGCGTGCATGAGGCGGCGCTGGAACGCGGCGTGAAGGTGACGGGCGCTACTGTCCATCTGGTCAATGAAATCCCGGACGGCGGGCGCATCCTCATGCAGAAGGCGGTCGAGGTGAAGGACGGAGATACGCCGGAGATTTTGCAGCGCCGTGTAATGGAGCAGGCAGAGTGGCTCCTCCTGCCGCGCGCGGTGGAAGAGCAATGCGCCCTGTGGGAAACCAGACTTCAGACTTCAGACGGCAGATAACAGAGAAAGAAGGAAACGCGATGCAGATTCAGGATCTCGGCGCGGTTTTGCGCGCCAACACCTATCCGGGCCG
>DCJV01000105.1:4967-41454 GCA_002320555.1 Ruminococcaceae bacterium UBA1691
ATGGGCCGCAGCGAAAACAGCCGAAACCGCATTTTTGTAGAGGAGGAGGGGGGGCTTCGGACGGAAGCCTTCGATCCAGCCAAGCTCAAGGATCCGAGCCTCGTCATCTATTGGCCGGTACGCAAGCTGGGCAGGACGACCATCGTGACCAACGGCGACCAGACCGACACGATCTATGAATTTCTGGCGGCGGAAAAAACGTTTGAAGAGGCATTGCGTATGCGCACCTTTGAGCCCGACCCGCCGATTCTGACCCCGCGCATTTCCGGCCTTGTGCATAAGGATGGCAGCTACCGCCTTTCCATCCTGAAAAGCGCGAATGGCAATGCGGATTCCGTTCAGCGCTTTTTTTATGAATATCCCCAGCCGGTAGCGGGAGAGGGGCATTTTATCCATACCTACCTCGGCGACGGCGATCCGGTTCCATCCTTTGAGGGAGAGCCTGAAAACGTGATGATCGAAGGGGATATCGATTCTTTTACAAAACTTGTATGGGATCATCTCAACGAGGCAAATAAAGTTTCACTTTTTGTACGGTTTATCGACCTTGCGGACGGCTCGGAAGAGACCCGTGTGGTCAATAAAAACAGTTAACAGGAAGTTTTATCGCAGGAAAAGGATGGTTATAGGCTTCAAAGAAAAGCAGAGCCTTTTCTTTGAAATACTTTTGAAAGGATGGTCATCATCATGGCGAACGAGCTCTTGCTCAAATACGGCTGCAATCCCAACCAGAAGCCGTCTCGTATTTTTATGAAGAACGGTGGGGACCTGCCGATCGAAGTCTTAAACGGCAAACCGGGCTATATTAATTTTCTCGACGCATTCAATAGCTGGCAACTGGTCTGTGAGCTGAAGGCGGCGACAAATCTTCCAAGCGCTGCCTCCTTCAAGCATGTCAGCCCCGCGGGTGCAGCGGTCGGCCTGCCCTTAAGCGATACACTCAAGAAAATTTATTTTGTAGACGATCTGGAGCTTTCGCCCCTTGCCAACGCCTATGCGCGCGCGCGCGGCGCGGACCGGATGTCCTCCTACGGGGACTGGATCGCTCTGTCGGAAATCTGCGACGTACCCACGGCGAAGCTTATTGCCCGCGAAGTGTCCGATGGCGTGATCGCTCCTGGCTACGAGCCCGAAGCGCTTGAAATCCTGAAGGGAAAACGCAAGGGTGGGTATAATATTGTGAAAATTGACCCCGCTTACCGTCCTGCGCCGGTGGAGCATAAAGATGTGTTCGGCGTTACCTTTGAGCAGGGGCGCAATGAGCTTCCTATCAATGAGGCGTTGCTTGGAAACGTCGTCACAGAGAATAAGATGCTCCCTGCCCAGGCAAAGCGTGACCTGATCATTTCGTTGATTACGCTGAAATATACGCAGTCGAATTCTGTCTGCTATGTTAAGGATGGGCAGGCCATCGGCGTGGGCGCAGGCCAGCAGTCCCGCGTGCACTGCACGAGGCTTGCCGGCAATAAGGCGGACAACTGGTACCTACGCCAGCATCCGAAAGTGCTCGCGCTTCCCTTTGTGGAAAATATTCGCCGCCCGGATCGCGACAATACGATCGATGTCTATATCTCCGACGATTATATGGACGTCCTGGCGGACGGCGTATGGGAGCAGTTCTTCACGGTGAAGCCTGAGCCGCTCACCCGAGAGGAGCGGCAGGAATGGCTGAAAACGCTCGATGGCGTGTCGCTCGGTTCGGACGCGTTCTTCCCGTTTGGCGACAATATCGAGCGTGCGCACCGCAGCGGCGTGCAGTATATCGCTCAGCCCGGCGGCTCGATCCGTGACGATAACGTGATCGACACCTGCAACCGCTTTGGCATGGCGATGGCATTCACGGGCATCCGCCTGTTCCACCATTAAAAACAAGCTGTTTCAAGGCTCCAGATACCGTTTTCCGGTATCTGGAGTTCGTCGACTGAAAAGCAATTTGAACCTATTCATTATGCAGGAGGAAATACGATGAAACTTCTGATGATCGGCGGCGGCGGGCGCGAGCATGCGCTCATCCGTAAGCTAAAGGAAAGCCCGCGCGTGGAAACAATTTACTGCGCGCCCGGCAACGGCGGCATTTCCCGCGACGCCCAGTGCGTTGCAATCTCTGCGATGGATATCGACAGCGTTGTCGCATTCAGCAAAGAGAATCAAATAGATCTCGTCTTTGTCGCGCCGGACGACCCACTGGCGGCGGGCATGGTGGACGCGCTTGAGGCGGCGGGCATCCGCGCCTTCGGCCCGTCTAAATTGGCGGCGGAAATCGAAAGCAGTAAGGTCTTCTCGAAAAATCTGATGAAAAAATATGGCATTCCCACCGCGCGCTACGAAGTCTTCGACGCGCCGGAAACAGCACTCTCCTATATTCTGGAACAGAATGCCTGGCCCGCCGTGATCAAGGCGGACGGTCTCGCGCTCGGCAAGGGCGTCGTCATCGCGCAGAACGAGGCGGAGGCAAGGGATGCCCTGCACTCGATGATGGAGGATAAAATCTTCGGCGAGTCTGGCAGCCGCGTGGTCGTCGAGGAGTTCCTGACCGGCCCGGAGGTCTCCGTACTGGCCTTTACAGATGGCGAGACGGTGAGACCGATGGTGTCCTCTATGGACCATAAGCGCGCCTACGATGGTGACAAGGGACCCAATACGGGCGGTATGGGCACGATCAGCCCCAATCCCTATTACACGGCGGAGATTGCAAAGCGCTGTATGGAGGAAATCTTCCTGCCAACCGTCCGCGCAATGCAGCAGGAGGGGAGGCCCTTCAAGGGTTGCCTCTATTTTGGCCTGATGCTGACGCCTAATGGGCCCAAAGTCATCGAATACAATTCACGCTTCGGCGATCCGGAGACGCAGGTCGTCCTGCCCCGGCTGAAAACGCCGTTGATCGAGATCGTCGAGGCAGTGGTAAATGGTACGCTTGCGCAGCAGGAGATCGAATGGGAGGATAATGCCTGCGCCTGCGTCGTCATGGCGTCTGGCGGCTATCCAAAATCTTATCCGAAGGGCCTGGAGATCACAGGCCTGGACGACAATGGGCAGATCCCCGGCGTCACGGTTTATCACGCGGGTACCTCCTACAAAGATGGAAAATTTTTTACGGCGGGCGGCCGTGTGCTCGGTGTCACAGCGTGCGGTAATAC
Organism: Ruminococcaceae bacterium UBA1691; assembly: GCA_002320555.1. Taxonomy (GTDB): domain Bacteria; phylum Bacillota; class Clostridia; order Oscillospirales; family Acutalibacteraceae; genus Fimivicinus. The sequence continues at coordinate 8,105 of DCJV01000105.1, forward strand.
GCTCGCAGCAGCGCTGCAAAAGGCCTACGACGGTGTGCATCGCATCCATTTCGAGGGCGCGCATTATCGTAAGGATATTGGACACAAATAGTTCATAAATTGTTTACAGAAAGCAACAGTATTTTTGTTCGTTTTTCGGTAAGCTGAGAAGTAGTATTCTGCGGAGATAAGCGACACTGTGTATAAAAACGCAATTAAAAACCCGCAGCTGCCTCCAGTATTTGAAAGCGGTGAGAGAGTTGGAAAAATTCAAAGCACTTTCCAAGGGGAAGAAAACGGCTGTGATTGTAGGCGCGGTTGCCGTTGTGATTGCAGTGGCACTGTTGATCTATTTTCTAGTCCGGCCTGAGCCGGGTACACCCGTGACGCTCGTCAGCGTGCAGCAGGGCGACATTCAGCAGGAGCTGATCGCCACCGGGACGGTCGAATCCGACAATCAGACGAATTTCAGCCTGCTCGAGGGGACAAAGGTTCTCTCTGTCAATGTAAAGGTCGGCGACCACGTCAAAAAAGGAGACGTGCTGGCGACCTTCGATGCGTCCTCCCTGTCTGGCAAGCTCAGCGAGCGGCGCACAGCATATAACGAGGCGCTCAAGACCTACAACAATTCCATGACGGCGGCGAGTGAGGCGAAAACCAAGCTGCCGCAGGTCAATAAGGAGATCAAGGAGCTCGAAGCGAAGATCGAGAAGCTCACAAAGGAAGCAAATGCGAATAAGGCGACGCAGACCACCACCTCTGCGCAGAAGGAGACGACCGAGGCCACAACCACACCGAACACGCTGCAAGGCCAGATTCACATGATTATCGATAAGTTGCCCGGGGCCAACGGGTCGGCTGCCCAGATCCAGAAGCTGATGGAACAGCTCACCCAGATGGCCAACAACGGCTTCGATATGTCGGCGCTGGCGGGCTCCTCTTCGACGGAGCTCATTCAGGCGCAGATGGATCTCGCCCAGCTCAAGATTCAGAAAACGACTCTAGAAGCCCAGCAAAGCAATACGCTTTCCAGCACTTATAAGCTGGTGGTCGACGCGAGCAAAAAGTCGCTCGATGAGATGGAATCAATGATTGCTAGCCTAAAAAGCGGCTGGGTTGCGCAGGATGACGGCGTCGTCACGGCGGTCAATATCAAGGCGGGCGAGACTTATCAGGGCGGCGGCGCCTCCTCGTCCTCCAGCTCTCTGGACATGTCCGCGATTCTGAAGGCTATTTCCGGCGGTACGGATATCAACAGCCTGCTCAACACGCTCACGTCCCTTGGGACGGGTGCGAATGTCGGTATGACCGTGGAGAATTACGGCCAGTTTTACGCATCCTTTTCGCTCGATAAATACGACGTGCTCAAGGTAAAGACCGGAATGCCGGCTATGATTACCACGGCAAGCGGCAAGTTGGACGGTGAGGTTACTTTCATCAGTCCGGTGGCATCTTCGGGCAGCGGGCTCGACCTGAGTTCTCTTGCGGGTTCTTTAACCGGCGTTGGAACCTCCAGCAGCATTCCTGCGAAGGTAAAGATCAATAACCCGGACGCCAGCGTCATCATCGGCGTGGACGTGGACGTCTCCATCCAGACGGACGAAGCGAAGGGCGCAACGCTCATTCCGCTGGAATCCCTGATGGTTGAAGAAGGTCAAAAATACGTCTTTGTTTATAATAAAGATGAGAAGACCGTGTCGAAAAAGAAGGTGGAAACGGGGCTTGTCTCCGATACAATGTATCAAATCATTTCCGGCGTTTCTGTGGGAGACCAGATCGTTAAGAGCCCGTCCAAGACTCTGGTGGACGGCGCGCGCGTGACAATACAAGAAGAGGGTGAGAGCGTCTCCTCCTCCCAAAACATTTAGGGCGGAGGCGGTAGGCTTTGAATATCAAGGAAAATATCCGGATTGCGATTTTCAGCATCCGCACCAATCTCTTGCGGTCCCTGCTCACGATGCTCGGTATCATCATCGGCGTCGCCTCTGTCATTGCGATTATCACGGTTGGCAACGGCGGGCGGGACTATATCGTGGGAATGATTCAGGATATGGGCCAGAGCGCGATCACCATTCAGGTCAATCAGAAAAACACTTCTTCCAGCGACTATATCACAGACGAAGATCTCAAGGCGATGAAAGGGCAGGATAGTATCGACTATGTCTCTCCCTTTATGCTCGGTATGGGGACTTTCCGCGCTGGGAGTGAAAGCGGCATGTGCTTCCCCGTGGGCTGCTCCCCAGATATGGAGCAGATTTCGAAGCTGTCTGCAAGCTATGGGCGAATGTTCACCGAGGAAGAGTATGTCGCGGCGCGCAATGTGTGCGTCATCGACGGCATGAGTGCGAAAAGTTTGTACGGCTATGAAAACGTCGTCGGCGAATATATCGAAGTAACGGTCAATGATAAAACTGTCAGACTGCGGATCATCGGTGTGATGGATGTTTCCGCCATGATGGGCGGGATGGACAACGAGGCGATGATGGAGCAGATGCAGCAGATGAGCAATACCATGGGAAATATGTGCTATGTGGTGGCGCCCGCCCCGGTGGTCGCCTCCCTGATGGGGTCGAGCGGCCGCTATAATATGGTCTATCTCTCCGCAAAGGACGAAAAACAGCTCGATGCCGCTGGCAACGCAGCGAAAAATATCCTGCAGGCGCGGCATAATAATTTTGACCGTGAGGCCTATACTGTGACCAATATGGCCACCTATATTGAACTGCTCGACAAGGTCATCAATGTCTTCACTACCTTTATCGCGGCGGTCAGCGCCATTTCCCTCGTCGTCGGCGGTATCGGCGTTATGAATATCATGTATGTTTCCGTCAGCGAGCGGACACGGGAGATCGGCATCCGCAAGGCGCTCGGTGCGCGGACCCGGACGATTTTGTTCCAGTTCCTGACCGAGTCAGTTATTTTGTGCCTGATCGGTGGGATCATCGGAATGATTCTCGGCATATCAGGCGCCGCCGTCGTCTCGTACATCATGAATATTCCCATGAGCGTGAAGTTCAGTACGATCCTGATATCGGTCGGCTTCTCGAGCGCGATTGGCATCTTCTTCGGCATTTATCCGGCTCGTAAGGCTGCGAAGATGCCGCCGATCGAAGCGCTGCGAAGGGATTGACCTAAAATGACGGAATATTTGTTTTCAGGAAATCTTGTCATTTCAGTGAATGGTGTAAATTCTTTTTATCGTATACTGTAAAGACATTTAACATAAATAAACGGAAAAAAGCTGCTGCTTTCAATATCTGGCTGAAAGCAGCAGCTTTATAGCACCTTTTTACAATTCAATGCAATTTATCTAAGGGTATTTGGCTGAATAAATGGTAATATGATACCTTTCAAGAATAAATGAAGAATGCCGCTTATCATATATGGAATATGGTAAGCGGTATTTTTAAAGTAATTTTTTATTACGAAGCTTAAGCGAGTAGCAAAGCAAAGGCTATTGCTCCCACATCAGTCAAAGGAATACACATCGCTTTATCATATGAAAAATCCTGCCATTTGCGGCTATTCTTTATTTTGCCTTTCGGGCCGCTGCTTATCCGCTTGTTGTTTGCGGCAATAAAACAGGCGTGAAATGGTTCGAATCATCTGCTCTCCGCTGCCGGTCCGGTAACGGCATGCCTCCTGTACGCTGACATCCGCATTTCCAACGGCATAGCTGTAATCGGCATGGCGGATTAATGAAAGCTCGTCGAGGCAGTTGGAGAAGACCGTAATACTGCTCGCATTTGAGCGGCTTTTCAGAATATCCGCCGCATCCGCCAGCGTTGTATGTGCGCTGTAAATCTCCAGAATTGAATAACGCGGATGCGTCCTATCTGCGCGGCGTATGAAGCGCAGTTCGGAAGAAAAAGAAAATGCGGAGATTTCCTGACACAGGCGTTCAATCAATGGGTCTGTATCGATAATCATCAGACAGATCGCTTCGTGTCCCTGCGGCAGGCTGGAGCAGACATAGTTTTCATAATGGCCGCCGTGCCGGGTGCGGTAAAGGTCTTCCTGCGCTTCATTGGTGAAATTGCTGTAATAAATATGAAGAACGTCATGGATCACGGCTTTTACAAAGCAGTTAACCTCCCTCTGTGCAAAAAGCGCCTGCAAACAGTCTGTAATTGGACGCGGAATCGTTTTGCAGTAGGCGTAGGTATTGCTTGGAATATGATATAGCGTGGCTCCATTCATTGCAATGATGGGTAGGGAAAACGGGATGTCTCCGATCAGCGGCAGAAAGGAGGCCGGTGATCGGTCGGTTACGGCTGTGATCCGCGCGCCCTGATGGAGCAGATGAGTGAGCCGGATTTTCGAAAAGGAGCTGATCGTTTTCCCTTTTTCCCAAAGCACACCGTCCAAACCGGTGATAAAAAGCGTATTCTTATCCTTTTTCCGCGGCAACCGGGCCGCGTTTACCGTGAGGGAGACAGCGATGCCGATGAGCGTATCGATAATACGGTTGAGGGCAAACAGATAGGGATTCACGTCCGCTCCGTGCGAAATGGTAACGCTTAAGAATACTACGCATGTGATATAGGAAGCTGAGGTCTTTTTTAGGATTACCGTGAGGTAGATCAGGACAATCACACAGAGAGACACAATGAAATATTGCACAACGGGCATATTTTTTGGAAGCCATGCCCGTTCTGCAAGTAAAACGAGCATGCCGAACAGGCCGCCGATAAAGGTGCCGATGCTGCGGTTGAGCGCGACCTTCACACTGTTTGAGACAAAGGGCTGCATGCAGAGGATGGCGGCAATTGCGGAATAAAACGGGATGCCCTGGTGATTTCGCAGCAGATCGATGAGAAAACATAAAAAAACCGCGATTGCGGTTTTAATGATACGCATACCGATTTTGGGCATAACAATTCAAATCCTTACTTCACTGTAATATGATATAGGACGACGATGCACTTCTCACGCCTCGCTTCCGTCAGCGCCCAGCGCAGCCGGTTACGAAGCCGATCAGAAACCGTGCTTTTTTGTGCACTTTTTCTTCTCTTGGACTTGATCGACAAGTGGAGCAGTCATCACTGCTTTGCATCCTCTTCTTCTTTGCCCCAGTTTTCGTCGTGATATCCGGCAGGATAATTCCAGCTGCGGCAAAGCTTTTCATACCGGGCATACGCCATACGGACGGCATCCTCCCACGAAAGGTAGATTTCCCTGCTGGCATTTTCACCAACCAGATGCAGTCTGTCTGGATCATTGAGCATGTGTTCCAGGGCCTTGGCGTAGTCTGCGGCATTTTCTTTGCTGAGATAACCGGTTACGCCATCCTCGATCCCCTCTGCCGCGCAGCTGCCTTCAATCAGAAGGCTCGGGCAGCCGCAGGCCGCCGCCTCACGGACGACGAGCCCGTTGGTATCAAAGGTAGACGGGAAGAGAAACGCGTCTGCACGGCTGTAAAAGGCGCGCAGCTGCTCGCGGTCGCTGATTTTTCCTGAAAAGGTAACTTCTTTTGCAAGGCCGATTTTTGCAGCATATTTTTCTACGGCACGCATGTCGGTACCCTTTCCGATCATAAACATATGGAAGGAGTGGCCGGAATCCTTATATATGCGCAAGGCGTCGAGCAGCAGGCGCAGGTTTTTATACCACATCATGCGGCCGACAAATAATAAGACCGGCACGTCGTCCCTCAGATGATATTGGGCTGTGACGGCGGAGGTATCCACTTTTCCACGCGGGAAATCCACGCCGTTGGGCATGACGATATAATCACCTGTGTATCCCAGGGAACGCAGATTTTCTCCCGCACCTTCACTGACCACCCACACCTCGTCCGCAATCTTGATATGATTGACAATAAAGCGAATAAAAAAATCCTGCAGCGGCTTTGTGGGAGCCCGTTTGCGAATATCGTAATCATATTTGGTGTGATAGGTCGCAACAATCGGGATTTTCTGCTCCTGCACAATCAGCTTTGCAAAATGTGCGGAGGCGAGAGGGCAGTGGAAATGCAGGATATCCAGCTTTTTGCTGCGCACGTAATTACGGAATTCATGCTTAAAGGGCCAGCCGAACCGGTATTCATCCTTTTTGCTCAGTGGAAAAGATTTGTAGCGATAAACCTCATATGGATAGCCTACATCCTTTACGCCGGGTACACGCGGGGTTATTACCATGACTTCGCCGAGTTTTTCCTGAATGATATTGGCGTAATTCAATGTCGCCGTTGATGTGCCATCAAGCGTAGGCGGGAACGCATCGTTCATCAATCCAACCTTGAGCCTCAGTGTCCTCACCGCTTCCTTTTTGTCTTCATTTAATATATTTTATCATACAACAACGCGTGGGAAAACGCAAATATTTCTTCGCGTTCGAAAGGGTCTTTAGAGATAAAAATCAGAGGGAAGGATCGGATCTGAACGCCTTCAACAAAAAGGATTTCTGTTTTCAGCTGTAATCGAAATTTTTAAAAAGTTTATCAAAGAAAATCCAATGTAGGTATTGGAACTTTTGAGAGAATGCTTTATAATGGACCATGCAGCCATTTACAGAATGAAGGACTGTGTGAAAATCAGGAAGAAGACGGCGGCGGAGCGATAGATCCGCCGGGTCGGAAAGGACGCGATTATGAGTTCCAAATATTCCGTTTCCCTTGAAAAGGTGATCCGGGACCATTCCCTGGAGGCACTGTATTTGCCCAAGGCCGCGTCTGACCTTTATATTTCGTCTTATGATGTGAACCGTCCCGGGCTGATTCTCACGGGCTATAATGATTATTTCGATCCCAGCCGCGTTCAGTTTCTCGGGTTGACGGAGCTTGCTTTTCTCGATAGCCTGTCTCCGGAGGAGCGCGCGAATCGTGTGGAAAATTTTATGCGCCGCCAGCCCTGCGCAGTGGTAATTACCCGCAATCTCGAATGCCCCGCAGTCTTGATGGAAAACGCCCACAAGTATGAGGTCCCGTTGCTGCGCACCTCGGAGACGACCTCCAGCTTCATGTCTGCGCTGATTTCCTATCTGAACGTGGAGCTCGCCCAGCGGGTAACGCGCCATGGCGTGCTCGTGGAGGTCGCGGGCGAAGGTGTACTGATCTTGGGAGACAGCGGCGTGGGCAAAAGCGAGACCGCAATTGAGCTGATCAAGCGCGGCCATCGCCTGATTGCGGACGACGCCGTCGAGATCCGCCGGGTTTCCTCACGCACGCTGGTCGGCTCCGCGCCGGATAATATCCGCCATTTCATCGAGTTGCGCGGTGTGGGAATCATCAATGCCCGTCGTATTTTCGGCATGGGCGCCGTGAAGATGACGGAAAAAATCGATATGGTCATTCAGCTGGAGCCATGGGACAGTGAAAAGGTGTATGACCGGATGGGGCTCGATAATGAGTTCACCACCATCCTCGGCATCAGCGTCCCGGCGGCGGTGATTCCTGTGAAGCCGGGCCGGAATCTCGCGATTATCATTGAGGTCGCCGCAATGAACAACCGTCAGAAAAAGATGGGGTACAATGCGGCGCGGGAATTGCTGCACAATCTCGGCATGGACGATGGCAGCGAGCCTGATTCTCCCGACATGGAGGTCTGGCAGCGCTTTTAAAAGCCCTTTCGCGCGGGTGCATGGGGAAAATCCTTATGCATATTCTGCCGTGGGATCTCCATACGTTCGCTCTTTTCTGGGCTTGCCCTGCAAGGCAGTTGAAATATCATATAGATTGGAACAACGGAGGACTAGAAAGATGTACAGAGTAGGCGTTGATTTAGGCGGTACAAATATCCGCTCAGGGGTGGTGGATGATCAATATCAGATGATCGGCACGGGAGAGTTGAAGACGAACGCACCCCGTCCGGCTGCGGAGATTTTTGACGATATCACGAAAACGGTGCACATGGCAGTTGAGGCGGCCGGGCTTACAATGGACGATATTTCCTCTGTTGGCGTCGGCACGCCCGGTACGGTGAACAAGACGACCGGTTATATTGAATTCTCCAATAATTTGGATTTTCAGAATGTGCCCGCACAGGAAATGCTGCATGAGCGCCTTGGGAAGCCGGTCTATCTTGAAAACGACGCAAACTGCGCAGCCTTCGGTGAAGCAAAAGCAGGCGCGGGCGCGGGCGTGAAGGACTTTATCGCGATCACGCTCGGCACGGGCGTTGGAAGCGGCATCATCGTGGACGGACATATTCTCAACGGCGCAAACTTTGCTGCGGGTGAGATGGGCCATATGGTGATCGTTGTGGACGGCGAGCAGTGCAACTGCGGACGCCGCGGATGCTGGGAGCGTTATGCCTCCGCAACAGCCCTCATTGCGCAGACGAAGGATGAAATGCGCCATGCACAGGATAGTATGATGTGGGAGCTAGTTGATAATAATATTGATGCAGTCAGCGGACGGACGGCGTTTGACGCCATGCGCAAGGGCGACGCCGCTGCAAAGCGCGTGGTTGACCGCTATATCTACTATGTGGCCTGCGGCATCATCAATGCGATCAATATCTTTCAGCCTGAAATCATCTGCGTGGGCGGCGGAATCGGTCATGAACGTGAAACGCTGCTCGAGCCTCTTCGCCAGCACATCCGCCGCGAACGCTACAGTATGTATGCCACGAAGCAGACGCGGCTCTGCTCTGCGGAGCTTGGCAATGACGCGGGCGTGATCGGCGCCGCACTGTTGGATCATTAAAGCCGCCATGTGACGGTTGTACATGGGCCGGAGCTTCCTCCAGTTACCTTTGTCAAATCAATGCCTGTCCTGTCCGGTTGTGTCGGGGATGTAAAAAGGCCAAATATCAAAGCTCATTCGCCTTCCCGTTTCTTTGATTGCGGGGAGGCGAATTCGGAAGGGTATGAGAAATGCATGAACGGACTCGATGCGGTTTGGGAGCTTGCGTGCGCCCTTGACTGCCCTGTAAAAAGAAATGCTTCGATGAAGGAGTACACCTCCTTTCGGACAGGGGGATCGGCAGATATGCTTGTCGAACCTCGCAGCGAAGAGCAGCTTTCGCAGCTTCTGCGCTGCTGTGACGCGCAGGAGATACAGCCCGTTATATTGGGCAATGGGAGCAATGTTCTGGTTTCCGATGATGGGATTCGGGGCCTTGTTTTATGTTTGGCACCGGGCTTGGATTCGCTCGCGGAACAGGATGGCGTGATCACCTGCGGGGCGGGCGTCAGCATGACCCGCCTGTGCCGGTTTGCGCTGGAAAAGGGGCTGACCGGCCTTGAATTTGCCTTTGGTATTCCCGGCAGTGCGGGCGGAGCGGCCTTTATGAACGCGGGCGCTTACGGCGGGGAGATGAAGGATGTTTTGATCGGATGCACGCATTTGACACAGAGCGGGGAGCGGGGCAGCCTCATGGGAAATGCGCTGGCCCTTGGATACCGCCATAGTGCATATCGGGAGAATGGCTTCCTGATCACTTCGCTGATGATTCGTCTCGCACCAGGAGATAAAGCTGCGATCCGGGCCCGGATGGAAGAGCTGATTGGGCGGCGCAAGGCCAAGCAGCCGCTGGAATATCCCAGCGCGGGAAGTACCTTTAAGCGGCCGGAGGGCTATTATGCAGGCGCTTTGATTGAAAATTGCGGATTGAAGGGAAAATCGGTCGGCGGTGCGCAAGTCAGTGAAAAGCATGCGGGCTTTGTGATCAATACTGGAAACGCATCCTCATCTGATATTCTCGAGTTGATTCGGTTGATTCAGGATACGGTTTATCGGGAAAAGGGCGTTCGTCTGGAGCCAGAGGTCCGTTTTCTTGGATTTTGATGCCCAAGGAGAGGAAAAGTAATGGATTTCATTATTATTACCGGTATGTCCGGAGCAGGAAAGTCCCGTGCGGTGGATGCGCTGGAGGATATCGGATTTTTTTGCGTTGACAATATTCCCCCGAAGCTCATCCACACCTTTGCACAGCTGATTCTCCAATCGCAGGAAAAACGGGACAAGGTTGCAGTTGTGACCGATATCCGGGCTGGAAATTTTTTTGACGATTTTCTCGAGTCGCTCGGTGAACTGAAGGCGATGGGGTGTGATTACAAGCTGCTTTTTATTGAGGCAAGCAATGAAATTATCCGCCGCCGGTATAAGGAGACGCGCCGGAAGCACCCTCTTTCGGACAAGGCCAAGGGCTCCATTGATGATGCGATCAATGCGGAGCGAATGATTCTGGCACCGGCCCGCCAGCGCGCGGATTATATTGTCGATAGTTCGCAGTATACAACCACACAGTTCCGTGAACGAATTGCGAGCATGTTCCTGGAGGATTCCTCACGGATTATGCAGATTCACTGTGTATCCTTTGGCTTTAAATATGGGATTCCCAACGAATCGGATCTGGTTTTTGACGTGCGCTGTCTGCCAAATCCGTTTTATGTGGATGAGCTCAAAGGCCATACCGGTCTCGAGGCGCCGGTGCGGGATTTTGTCATGAAATGGCCGCAAGCGCAGGGCTTGGTTCCAAAGCTCTTGTCCTTGGTTGACTATCTGGTTCCGCTTTACCGCAATGAGGGAAAAAGCCAGCTGGTCATCGCGGTAGGCTGCACGGGTGGAAGGCATCGCTCGGTTGTGTTTGCGGAGCTTTTATCCGAACATTTTGCAAAGCAGGGCTTGCGCGTCAGTATTCAGCATCGGGATATCAAAAAATAGGACGGGCTTCACATCAGGGCATAGGCCCTGATGTGGTTTCTGTTTTCATATGAGAGGGATAGGGAAAGCGATTATGTCATTTTCGTCACAAGTAAAAGCAGAGCTTGCTTCTGTTGAAAACACGCCTTGCTGCATGCATGCGCAGACTTATGGATTGCTTTTATTCAGCAGGGCCTTTTCTTTTTTCGATATTTCCATGCAGACGGACACGGAGCTCATTGCGCGGCTGTATTGCGACGGGATATTGCGGGAAACGGGCATTGAAGCGCAGATGTCGCAATCTGCGTCTGGAAAATTCAAGGTATGCGTCCGCACGGCGGCCCAGCGGCAGCAGGTGATGTCCGCCTTCGGGCATGAGAAGGGCGAGCTCGTCTTACGGCTCAACCGGGCAAATCTCACCGGGGAGTGCTGCATGGCATCATTGCTGCGCGGCGCTTTTCTGGCTTGCGGGACGCTGACGGATCCGGAGAAGGATTACCATCTGGAATTTGTCGTTCCTTACCGATACATCAGCCGCGATCTGGCGAAGCTGCTGGATGAATTATCCCTCGCGCCAAAGCAGCTGGAGCGCAAAGGAAGCCATGTCGTTTATTGTAAGGATAGCGAGCGTATTGAAGAAACCTTGACTCTTATGGGCGCACAAAACGCGGTGCTGGAGCTGATGGGTGTGAAAATGTATAAAGACATGCGCAATAATATCAACCGGAAGACCAATTTCGAGACCGCGAATATTTCCCGCACCGCAAATGCGGCGGCGGAGCAGGTTTTTGCCATCGAAACAATCCGCGACCATGCCGGTTTGGAATCTCTGCCGGAAGAGCTCAAAGAAATTGCACTCCTTCGTCTGGAAAATCCGGAAATGAGCCTGCGGGAGTTGGGAGAGGCGCTTTCCGAGCCGATTTCCCGCTCAGGCGTCAACCATCGTCTCCGACGGCTGGTCTCCATCGCACAGGAGACAAACCCCGGCCTGTTTGAGAAAAAGACGGAGAAGGATAAAATGAAAGACGCTCCTTGAAGCTTTGGCAGAGTTCGCACGTGGCGCTTTTGCCGATGAGAGGTCAAGCATGATAAAATGGCCTATAGGATTCTCAACCGTTTGTTTTGACACGGAATTGTATCCAGAGGTGTGTTGGTTTTTGCCGGCATTTACAGAAATTCTGTGGAGAAATAACGGGAAAATAAAATAAAACAGGGCGGCTAGGCAGTGATTTGGGGGATCACACACAGCCGCCCCGTTTTATTCCCCTTGAAAAGAGTGGACGAATCCGAAAAAAACAGGTAGAATAGAAACCGAAAACAATCAGAATGCCAACGGTTATTAAGAAACATCGTTAGAATACGGAAATGAGGTTGGAAATCATGACAAACGAAATGCTGATAAAAGAATGGAGGCAATTCAAAAGCGGAACGGATATCCGAGGTGTCGCGATGGAGGCGCCGGGAGGAGAGGCAGTCAATCTGACGGACGAGGCTGTATACCGCATGGCAATGGGCTTTGCCTGCTGGCTGAATCACCGGATGAATAAGGACAGCTTTACGGTCGCGGTGGGCCATGATTCCCGCCTGTCCGCCGAACGGATAAAGAAGCAGGTGATCTCGGCCCTGACAGACGCCGGCTTCGCAGTGAAGGACTGTGGCCTGTCCTCCACGCCTGCGATGTTTATGACAACGGTGCAGCTTGGCTGCGACGCCGCGGTTCAGATCACTGCAAGCCATCATCCGTGGCAGCGCAACGGCCTGAAATTTTTTACGCGCGGCGGTGGGCTGGAAGGCGCAGATATCGAAGCGATTCTTCTCTATGCGCAGAAGGAAGAGAAAATCCCGGCTGCCGGGCCAGGGCCTGTGGAGCAGGTCAATTTTATGAATGATTACGCCGCCTCCCTCCGGGAGACGATCTGCCGCGGAGTGAATGCAGATGACTACGAGCGGCCTCTGCGCGGCTACAAAATCGTTGTGGACGCAGGCAACGGCGTGGGCGGCTTCTATGCAGAAAAGGTTCTCGCGCCCTTGGGTGCTGATATCACGGGCAGCCAGTTCCTTGAACCGGACGGCCACTTTCCAAATCACATTCCCAATCCGGAAAACGAAGCGGCGATGCAAAGCATCTGCAAGGCAGCGCTTGCAAATCACGCAGACCTTGGCGTGATCTTTGATACGGATGTCGACCGCGCGGGCTGTGTGGACCGCAACGGCAAGGAGATCAACCGCAACCGTCTCGTCGCGCTGGCCGCCTGCATTGCACTTGAGGGCAACGAGGGCGGAACAATCGTAACAGATTCCATCACCTCCAGCGGATTGAAAGAATTTATTGAAAAAGACCTTGGCGGGAAGCATCACCGCTTTAAGCGCGGCTATAAGAATGTGATTGATGAGGCGCAGCGGCTCACCGCGCAGGGGATCAATACCCCGCTCGCGATTGAGACCTCCGGTCACGCGGCCCTGCGGGAGAATTATTTTCTCGATGACGGTGCCTATCTGATGACCAAAATTATCATTAAGATGGCGCAGCTCGGCAAAACCGGGAAGCATCTCGAAGACCTGATCGCCATGCTGGAAGAGCCGCTGGAAAGCAAGGAATTCCGGATGCCAATCACCTGCGAGGATTTTAAAACGTATGGTGAGAGCGTGATCGAAAAGCTTATGCAGTACGCGGAAAGCCAGCCTGCATGGCAGGTTGCCCCCGATAATTATGAGGGAATTCGCGTCTCATTGGACCACGAAAACGGAGACGGCTGGTTTCTGCTGCGCCTGAGCGTGCATGATCCGATCATGCCGCTGAATATTGAAAGCGATTCCATGGGCGGCGTGATGATGATTGCGCATCAGCTATACAATGTGCTGAAGGATTGCGGCGAGCTGGACATCGAGCCGTTGAAAAAGTTTATGGAATAAAAAGTTGGTCGGAAAATGCATTCATTTTTACCTATTACAAAAGAGGAAATGGAACAGCGCGGATGGGACACGCCGGATTTTGTCTATGTTTCGGGGGATGCCTATGTCGACCATCCGAGCTTCGGCGCGGCGATTATTACCCGCGTGCTGGAAGCGGCAGGCTTCCGGGTCGCAATGCTCTCCCAGCCGGATTGGCACAGCACGAGAGACTTTATGCGGTTTGGAAGGCCACGGCTCGGCTTTCTGGTTTCGTCCGGCAATATCGACTCCATGGTCGCCCATTATACAGCGGCAAAGAAAAAGCGCAGTGAGGATGCTTATACGCCGGGCGGCAAGGCGGGGAAACGGCCGGATCGCGCCGTAATCGTATACTGCAGGCAAATCCGCGAGGCCTATGGGCCAGATATGCCGCTGATCATTGGCGGGCTGGAAGCGTCCCTCAGGCGCTTTGCGCACTATGACTATTGGGATGATGCGGTTCGTCCGTCCATTCTGTTCGATTCCGGCGCGGATTTGTTGATCTATGGGATGGGAGAAAATCAAATTGTAGAGATCGCGCGGCGGCTCGATGCCGGGGAACCGGTTTCTTCACTTACCGATATCCGCGGTACGTGCTATGCCGTTGATGTGCGCGAAACGCCGCTTTACGGCAAGGAGTGCCCCTCCTATGAGAATGTGCTCAAATCCAAGCGGGAATATGCAGTTTCCTGCCGCATCCAGCAGGACGAGCAGGATCATATCCGGGGAAAGCTTCTCAAGCAGCGGCATGGAAACCGGATGCTCGTGCAGAATCCGCCGATGGCGCCGCTTTCCCAGCAGGAGCTGGATCGTGTCTATGCGCTACCCTATATGCGTACTTATCACCCCTCCTATGAGCCGCTCGGCGGCGTGCCTGGGCTTGCGGAGGTGGAATTCTCCATTACGCACAACCGCGGCTGCTTCGGCGCGTGCAATTTCTGTTCGCTCGCCTTTCATCAGGGGAGATACGTTACCACGCGGAGCAAGCAATCCATCCTTGCAGAGGCGCAGAAGCTCACAAAGCTGCCCCACTTCAAAGGCTATATCCACGATATCGGCGGCCCAACGGCGAATTTTCGCCGCCCCTCCTGCGATCTGCAGGAAAAAAATGGCCTGTGCAAGGGCAAAAAATGCCTCGCGCCCAAGCCGTGCCCACAGTTAAAAGCCGACCAGAGCGAATATCTCGATATCCTGCGCACGGTGCGTTCTCTCGACGGCATCAAAAAGGTATTTATCCGCTCCGGTATCCGGTATGACTATTTGCTTGAGGATAAGGACGACCGCTTCTTCCGGGAGCTGGTGGAGCACCATGTCAGCGGCCAGCTCAAGGTGGCGCCCGAGCATTGCTCCGCCGCTGTGCTGGATAAGATGGGCAAGCCGCATATCGAAGCGTATCTTCGCTTTGCGAAACGATATTTTGAATATACGAAACAGATCGGCAAGGAGCAGTATCTTGTGCCGTATCTAATGTCCTCCCATCCGGGCAGTACGCTGCAGGATGCGGTGGAGCTGGCGCTCTTTTTAAAGCGGGAGAGGCTTCGCCCCGAGCAGGTGCAGGATTTCTATCCCACGCCCGGGACGATTTCAACCTGTATGTTTTACACGGGGCTGGACCCTTATACGATGGAGGAGGTCTACGTTGCACGTACGCCGAAGGAAAAAGCGCTTCAGCGCGCGCTGCTTCAATATTTTAATCCGAAGAATCGTACGCTCGTAGAGGAAGCGCTGCGCCGCGCGGGGAGAGCTGATCTGATCGGCAATGGAGAGAAGTGCCTCATCCGCCCACAGGCAGGCACAGGGAAGCCCATCCATCGGAATAGGAACACTCAAAATCACCAAAAGGGGAGAAAGACGAATGGCCAAACGAAAATCAAGCCGGGCGGCCCGAAAAAAGCGCGCCGCCCTTGAGGTGATTGGCGTGATTCTGGTGCTGGTTTGCGCGTTTATCACGGTTGCGCCGCAGCTCAACCTACCTTTTTCCGTGCCGACCTGGCAGGAAATCTTTAGCAGCGCGCAGCTCACGGAGGTTTCGGAGGCGGCGAAGCAGCCGCTTTCCGTCCATTATATCGACGTTGGACAGGGAGATTCCATTCTGATCAAGTCCGAGGGGCTCAATGTACTCATCGATGCGGGCGAGAGGGGGAACGGGGAGACAATTCTCTCCTATCTCGAAGCGCAGAATGTCAAAAGCCTCGACTATGTGATTGCAACGCATCCGCATTCCGATCATATTGGCAGCATGGCGGACGTTTTGAAGAAGATTCCGGTTGCCAACGTCATTATGCCGAAGCTGACGCAGAAGAATACGCCCACGACAAAGACCTATGAAAATTTCCTGCAGGCTGTCAAGGATTCCGGCGCAAAGGTAATTGCGGCCACACCGGGCGAAACCTACAGTGGGAAGCGCGCGGCGCTGACCATTCTCGGTCCCTGCCAGCAGGATGACGATCTCAACAACATGTCCGTCGTTGCACGGCTCGATTTCGGCTCCACCTCGTTTCTCTTCACTGGAGACGCGGAGACGCCAAGCGAAAACGCCATTCTCAAGAAAGGAATGGACGTGCATGCCGACGTCTTGAAAATGGGGCATCATGGAAGCCGAACCTCCTCCGGCAATGCGTTTCTCGATAAGGTCCAGCCGGCTTTCTGCGTGATCTCCTGCGGCACGGGCAACGATTACGGCCACCCGCATAAAGAAACGCTGGAAAAACTGAAAAAGCGGGGCATTACGCCCTTCCGGACGGACCAGGACGGCACGATTGTGATCGGCAGCGACGGCACCACACTTTACTGCGGGACAGAAAAGACGAAGCAGGAGCTGACCGCAAAGCGGATGGCCGCGTAAATGAACGTTTAAAAGGAGGTGCATATCGGTGGAAACACTCATCATCGACCGCTTTGAAGGCGACCTTGCCGTTTGCGAACGCGAAGACTGCTCGATGGTGGCGATTGAAAAAAGCCGCTTGCCCAAAGGGGTGCGGCCCGGCAATATTCTTAAAATAGAGAATGACGGCACGATCCGCCTGGATGCGGAGGAAGAGCTCCGTCGCCGGGAGATGATTTATAAGATGCAGGAGAGTCTGTTTGAAAATTCGGACGAATAAAGCATAGCGATTAAAATTTGTGAAAATTTTGTCTGTTTCCCTCGAAGATGTCCTTGACTTTTTCCCGCTTGCATAGTATGATGTATCAAGTGCTTTAGTGGATAAAAGCTTTAAAGCACAAAACTTTAAAGTGCCATACTTGCAGCGGGAATTTGTTTTGAGGGAGATGATCCGGGTGAAAAATATTGCAGTATGGGTGACGATTGCAGTTTATATCATCGCAATGATGGCGATCGGCATCTATTCAGGGCGCAAATCAAAAAGCATTGCCGATTTCACGGTCGGCGGGCGCAATGCGGGCGCATGGCTTTCCGCTTTGTCTTATGGCACCGCGTATTTTAGCGCTGTTATGTTTGTCGGTTATGCGGGAGGCACGGGGCTCCAGTATGGCCTGTGGGGGATTGCGGCGGGGGTTGGCAATGCAGTATTTGGATCCTGGCTTGCGTGGAAAATGCTCGCACGCAGGACGCGCGACGTTTCCGCCCGCTTGAAAATCAAAACAATGCCGCAGTTTTTCGATTGCCGCTATCAGAGTAAGGCGATGAAAACCTTTGCTGCGGTCGTGATTTTTATCTTTCTCGTTCCATATTCCGCCTCTGTTTATAAAGGGCTTGCCAGCGTTGCGGACGTTTTGCTCAACATTGATGTGACAGTCTGTATGGTGATTATCGCTGTGGTGGCAATTCTGCTTTTGCTGCTTGGCGGTTATGTCACGCAGGCGCGGGCGGATTTTGTGCAGGGGATTGTGATGATGTTCGGCGTGGCGCTATTGATCTTCTTTGTGCTGCGTTCCGACCAGGTGCACGGCTTGGAAGGGCTTGCGGCTTACGCCCAATCTGCCTCAGGCCTTCCGAAGCTGTCCGCCTCGCAGGCAATTTCCCTGATTGCGACGGTATTGATGACGAGCTTCGGCACCTGGGGCTTGCCGCAGATGATCCAGAAATATTTTGGCATCAAGGATGACAAGCAGGCAAAACGCGGCATCATCATCTCCACCTTCTTCGCGCTGCTCGTCGCAGGCGGCGGTTATTTTATCGGATCGCTCTGCCATCTTTTCTTCACAAAGGAAACGATGCCTGTCCAAGACTATATCGTGCCGACGATGCTCAAGCTTGTTCGCATGCCAAGCGTCTTGCTTGGCGTGGTGCTGGTGCTACTGATCGCCGCCTCTGTTTCTACGCTGTGCTCCATTACACTCTCTGCCAGTTCGACGCTGTCGATGGATCTGATCAAGGCGCGCCTGAAGCCTACCATGACGGACAAAGGCGTTTCCGCACTGACAAAAGTACTCTGCGTCGTATTTGTCATCGGCTCCTATGTGGTTGCCAATACGGATACGCCGATCCTCGATATGATGAGCTATTCCTGGGGGATCATTTCCGGCTCCTTCCTCGCGCCCTATGTGGTGGCGCTGTATTGGAAGAAGATGAACCGGGCGGGGGCCTGGGCCGGGATGTGGAGCGGCTTCGTCATCGCGCTGATTCCCGCAGTCAGCAAGCTGTTATCGCTAGCCGGAGTAACGGCTCCTGTCGTTACAAAGCTTGCCGGACTTGGTCCGGTATTTGCGGTGATCGCGATGCTCGTGTCGCTCCTACTTTGCTTTGTTGTCAGCGCAATCGATCATCGCATCAAGCATCCTGCGGTCAATACCTTTTTCTACAGCGGGATTGTTGAGCAGGAATAATGTGAATGATCCAGTCATAAAATTACAGTCACAGATTTTTCTGGATATGCTATAATAATGCCCACTGAATAAACCGTTATGGTTTATTCGCAATTAGAAAGTTAATTGCGGAGTGTAAGGGCTTTGCCGCTTTTGCGGGGAAACCCCTGCACTTGACCATAGCCAAATCGCATTGAAAGACAAGGCTTTCAATGCTTCCGCGTTTGTTCAGTACACATTATAATAATAAATATTAATTTGCGGCTTTCTGACATTCTGCGGTTTTATCCGCTAAAATCAATTCATCAGAGGAGCTTCTATCATGTATTTTCAGCCTGAAATCGAAACGATGCCCCGCAAAGATCTTGAAGCGCTTCAGCTCGAACGCCTGAAATGGACGGTGGATTACTGCTACCGCAACGTGCCTTTTTATACCAAAAAGCTCGATGCGGCAGGCGTGACGGCGAATAAAATCAAATCCCTTTCAGATATCCAATACATACCGCCTACCACTAAGGCCGACCTGCGCGACAATTACCCCTTCGGCCTGTTTGCACAGCCGATGAAAAAGATTGTGCGCATCCATGCCTCCTCCGGCACGACGGGTAAGCCCACCGTGGTCGGTTATACCCGAAACGACCTCGAAATGTGGTCGGACTGCATGGCGCGCCTGGTCATGGCTGCCGGAGCGACGGATGAGGACATTGTGCAGATTTCCTTTGGCTATGGGATGTTTACTGGCGCCCTTGGCCTGCACTATGGGCTCGAGAAGATCGGCGCCACCGTCGTTCCCAATTCCAGCGGCAATACGGAAAAAGCGCTGATGTATATGCGTGATTTCCACACCACCGCGCTGGTTTCCACCCCGTCCTATGCTTTATATATGGCAGAGACGGCGAAGGAACTGAGCTATCCCATGAGCGATTATCATCTGCGTCTGGGCCTCTTCGGCTCCGAAGGATGCACGCCGGAGATGCGCGCTGAGGTGGAAAAGGGCTGGGGCCTGTTTGCTACTGATAACTACGGTATGAGCGAACTTGTCGGCCCTGGTGTTTCCGGCGAGTGCCGCGAGCGCGATGGCCTGCATTTCAATGAGGACTACTTCTATCCGGAAATTGTCAATTCCGAAACGCTCGAGCCTCTTGCAGCCGGGGAGACAGGCGAGCTGCTTGTCACGACGCTCTGTAAGGAGGGGCTGCCGCTCCTGCGCTACCGCACGAAGGACATCACGCGATTGAACTACGAGCCCTGCCGATGTGGACGAACAGGCGTGCGCATGGATAAGGTCAAGGGCCGCACGGATGATATGCTCAAAATCCGCGGCGTGAACGTATTCCCTTCTCAGATCGAGAGCGTGCTTGTGGGCATGGAGAAGATCGGCCCACACTACCAGCTCGTTGTCCGCCGGGAGGGCTATGCGGACACGCTGGAGGTCAAGGTGGAGCTGGTCGACGGCAGCATTTTGGAGAGCTATAAAGAAATCGAAGAGCTGCAGAACCATATTCGCCACCGTTTGCAAACTGTGCTTGGCATCCAGTGTAAGGTGAGCATCGTCGAGCCGAAAACGCTGGAACGCTTCCAGGGGAAGGCAAACCGGATTCTGGATTTGCGTAATCAAAAGTAATGGATTGAATCATCATTTTACATAAAGTGGAGGATCACTATGAAAAAGCTGTTATTGGGCAATGAGGCTGTCGCGCGCGGCCTGTATGAGGCGGGATGCCGGATTGCTTCGAGCTATCCGGGCACGCCAAGCACGGAAATCACCGAATATGCCGCGAAATACGAGGATATCTACTGCGAATGGGCGCCGAATGAAAAGGTGGCGATGGAGGTCGCCTGCGGCGCTTCGATTGCGGGCGCGCGTTCCTTCTGCGCGATGAAACACGTGGGTTTGAATGTGGCATGCGACCCGCTGTTTACAGCATCCTATACGGGCGTCAACGCCGGCATGGTCATTGCCGTTGCCGACGATCCGGGCATGCATTCCTCCCAGAATGAACAGGATTCCCGCCATCATGCGCAGGCCTCCAAGACGATGATGCTCGAGCCTTCTGATTCGGCAGAATGCCTTGCCTATACAAAGCTCGCCTATGATCTTTCTGAAAAATTTGATACACCTGTCATCCTGCGGCTCTCCACACGCGTTTCCCATTCGCGTAGCCTTTCAGAGATTGCCGAGCGCGTGGATAACGGCTTGAAAGAATATGTCAAGGATCCGCAAAAATATGTCATGATGCCCGCTATGGCTAAGGGCCGCCATGTGGTCGTGGAAGAGCGCTTCAAGGCGGAGACGGCCTGGGTGGAAACCGCACCGATCAATACGGTGGAGTATCATGATACCTCCATCGGCGTCATAGCCGCCGGTATTTCCTATCAATATGCAAAAGAAGCGCTGGGCGAACGCGTATCCTACCTGAAGCTCGGCTGCGTCTATCCGCTGCCCGTGGAGCTGATTAAGGACTTTGCGTCGCAATGCGATCAGGTGTATGTCATTGAGCAGCTTGACGACTTTATCGAAACGCACTGCCGTAAAATTGGAGTGGATGTCATTGGCAAGGAAGCCTTTACCCTCTGTGGCGAATATTCACAGGCGATGATTGCAAAGGCCATTTTTGGCGAGGAGAAGAAATCGCTTCAGGCCGACGTTGCCATTCCGGGCCGGCCTCCCGTGCTGTGCGCGGGCTGCCCGCACCGCGGCCTGTTCTATGCGCTGAAAAAGCTGAAGGTCACCGTCAGCGGCGATATCGGCTGCTACACGCTCGGTGCGCTGGCCCCGCTGGGTATGATGGATACCTGCATCTGCATGGGTGCTTCCGTTTCCGCCCTGCATGGGCACAACAAGGCGCGCGAGGGCTCCAATCATCATTCCGTGGCGGTGATCGGAGATTCTACCTTCATCCATTCCGGCGTGACGGGCCTGATCGATATCGCCTACAACCAGGGTAACTCCACGGTTATCATTCTCGACAACAGCATCACCGGCATGACCGGCCACCAGCAGAACCCGACCACGGGCTACACGATCAAGGGCGATCCGACGGCCGCCGTCAGCCTGGAGGCACTGTGCAAGGCGGTTGGTATCAACCGGGTGGCAGTGGTTGATCCTTACGACCTGAAGCAGACGGAGGAAGTCATCCGGCAGGAGCTGGAGGCCGACGAGCCCTCCGTGGTCATTTCCCGCCGCCCCTGCGCGCTGCTCAAATATGTCAAGCACAATCCGCCACTTTATGTTGACCGCAACAAATGCACCTGTTGCAAAATGTGCATGCGCATTGGCTGCCCGGCCATCAGCATCAAAGAGGGGAAGGCGAATATTGACTTTACGCAGTGCGTCGGTTGTGACGTGTGCACGCAGCTTTGCAAATTCGGCGCAATCCAGCACAAGGAGGGCTAATCAATGGCAGTGAAAAGTATCATGATTGTTGGCGTCGGCGGGCAGGGGACGCTGCTTGCCAGCCGCCTGCTCGGCAGCGCGCTGCTGAGCAAAGGATATGACGTGAAAGTATCTGAAGTGCATGGCATGAGCCAGCGCGGCGGTTCCGTCGTCACCTATGTGAAATATGGGGATCAAGTGTATTCACCCACAGTCGAAAAGGGTGAGGCGGATTACATCCTCGCTTTTGAGCAGTTGGAAGCGGCCCGCTGGCTGCCCTATCTCAAGCCGGAGGGGAAGCTGATCGTCAACATCCAGCAGATCGACCCGATGCCGGTCGTCATCGGCGCGGCGGAGTATCCGCAGGGTGTGCTGGAAGCGCTTAAGGCCAGCGGAGCGGATATCACGGCGCTCGACGCGCTTGCCATCGCCATGGATGCGGGCTCCCCAAAAGCGGTCAACGTAGTGCTCATGGGCGTTTTGGCGCAGCATATGGATCTCAGCCGGGATGTGTGGGAGCGGGCGCTGGAAGAGACTGTCCCACCAAAATTTTTGGAAATGAACAAGCTGGCGTTTTCCATGGGCTATGATTACGGCGCATAAAGCGGAAAGGAATGAATCAAAGATGGATCACTATTTCAATCCGGCAATCGAAACCGCATCTCGGGAGTATCTCTGGGCGCTTCAGTCCGCAAGGCTGATTCAAATGGTACATAACGCATACAATCATGTGCCGTTCTACAAACAGAAATTCGATGAGATCGGCCTGCTGCCGGGTGATATCAAAACGATTGACGACATTACCAAGCTGCCCTTTACCGTCAAGCAGGACCTGCGGGATCATTATCCCTTTGGCCTGTTCGCCGTCCCCAAGGATCAGCTGGTGCGCATTCATGCGTCTTCCGGCACGACGGGCAAGCAGACGGTCGTTGGCTACACGCAGCATGATATCGACGTGTGGTCTGAAGGCGCGGCGCGCGCATTGACGGCGGCCGGCGCAACAAAAACGGATTCGATCCATATATCCTACGGCTACGGCCTGTTTACGGGCGGCTTAGGGCTTCACTATGGCGCAGAGAAGATGGGCGCCACCGCGATTCCGGTTTCCTCCGGCAATACGAAGCGTCAGGTACAGATCCTGCAGGATTTCGGTTCCGACATTTTGTGCTGCACACCTTCCTATGCAATGTTCATTGGCGAAACGGTCAACCGCATGGGAATCGATCCCACTACGCTGCGTTTGCGCGCAGGCTTATTTGGTGCAGAGCCCTGGTCGGAAAACATGCGTCGTCAGATCGAAAAATCCCTGGCCATCAAGGCGTATGATATCTACGGCCTTTCTGAAATCGCAGGCCCCGGCGTTTCCTATGAATGCCGGATGCAGACCGGCCTTCATGTGTGTGAGGATTATTTCTATCCAGAGGTCGTCGATCCGGACACCCTTCAGCCTGTGCCAGACGGAACGTATGGCGAGCTGGTCTTCACCTGCATCGGTAAGGAGGCGCTGCCGCTGGTGCGCTACCGTACGCGCGATATCTGTGCGATCAGCCATGAGAAGTGCGAATGCGGCAGGACGCTTGTCAAGATGGCGAAGCCCAGGGGCCGTTCGGACGATATGCTGATTATTCGCGGCGTCAACGTCTTCCCATCTCAGGTGGAACATGTTATACTGGAGCTGGGTATGGAGCCGAATTACCAGATTGTCGTTACAAGGGAAAACAATCTCGACGTGATGGAAGTTTATATCGAGATGTCCGAAAAGATGTTCTCCGACTCCGTGCGCAGGATCGAGGAAACAGAGTCACGCATCAAGACCGCGATGCAGACGACGCTGGGCGTTTCCGCAGTGATCCATCTGGTGGAGCCGCAGTCCATTCCGCGCTCCGAAGGCAAAGCGGTGCGCGTGATCGATAAACGAGTGATTGATTAAGGATAGAAAGGTGGGTTTGATATGCCAATCAAGCAGATTTCCATTTTTGTGGAGAACAAGCCCGGCCGGCTGGCCGATATCACCTCTCTGGTCGCGGAAAAGGGGATCGATATCCGCGCGCTTTCCATTGCGGACACGACAGACTATGGGATCCTCCGCCTGATCGTCAACGACCCGGAGAAAGCGGAATCAGTGCTCAAAGAGAGCGGTCTGACCGTATCCATAACGAACGTGCTCGGCATCGGCATCCCGGATGAGCCGGGCGGATTTTCCCGGGCAATCCGTGTGCTGGCGGAAGCGGGCATCAGCGTGGAATATGCCTATGCGTTCATCACGCCGGAGGTCGGCGCGGCATATGTGATCATCCGCGTGGAGAATAACGAGGAAGCGACGGCGGTGCTGACGAAGGCCGGCATTAAGCTGATTGAGCAGGAAGAAATCTTCTCCTGAAAATGATCATCATATAACGGGAACCGCATCAATTGATACGATGCGGTTCCCGTTTGATATTGAGCTAGAAGTGAGGAAAAGTTTAGTTATCATATCTGCTCAATGGAGGAGCTTTGTTTTACCGCCTCAAGACACACCCAGACACTTGTTTTGTTTATAGTTAGCAGGAGATCTTTTATATCAATATCTATTTCTTTGAGGCAGGGCAAAGCTAAATTGAACAATGTGTCTTTTATTATTCCGTATACAGAGTTCCATCAACGATATGTACAATTCTATCGCATTGTTTCGCCACTCGCTCATCATGTGTAACGATAATCACTGTTTTTCCCTGTTTGTGGATCTGCTTGAATAAGTCCATGATATCTTGCCCAGTTTTTGAATCCAGTGAACCGGTAGGTTCGTCCGCTAAGATGATTTCCGGTTCGTTGATGAGCGCCCGCGCAATTGCTACCCGCTGTCTTTGTCCACCTGACATTGTACAGCAGAGTTGTTTTTTTAGTGAGGAGATATTCAATTCTTTCATAACAGAGTCGACAGCCTGTTTTGCATTGATTTTCTTTTTGCTGTATGCGAGAGGCAATGTAATATTTTTTTCGGCTGTATAATGTTCAATGAGCGCGAAGTCCTGTACGATAAACCCAAAATATTCGTTTCTTAAGTTTGCGTTTTTCTTCGTGGATAAACTTTGGATTGACACACCGTTTAGCAGATACGTTCCCCCGGATGGCTGTTCAAGGCATCCAATAATGTTTAAAAGGGTTGATTTTCCGGAGCCTGAGGGGCCCATGACAGCCAACAATTCACCCTTAGAAATATCCAAAGATAGGTCATGTAGCGCAATTGTTTTGGCGCCACCGGTGCCAAAAGTTTTTGAAATATTGAATAATGAGATCATGTGTTTATTCCTTTCTGATGGCACTGTTCAAATCCAGATGTATGAGCCGGATACAGGGGACGAATGATATCACCATCCCCAAAACCAGTATGAACAGCGTTGTTAGCAAAAATATTCGTAAATCTTTTCCAATTGCAAAGGAAATCAAAATGGATATAGCCAAAGGAATAAAAACTTGGGAAAGGATGCGTATGAGGATATCCTTCATCGTTGCGCCATACATAATGTGAATCAAAAATTCCCTTTTATGACAGTCTATATATTCTAATATACTCGAAACCAAACCTAAAACAGAAACACTCAGGAGCAAAATGAGAATGGTTGTTGCCAGTTCAATAAAGAATTCATTTTCTTCTGTGATATTTTCTAATTGATCAGAAAAGCTTTCAAACGCAAAAGTAAACAAACCCAATTCATATGACTTGTTTTGAATTTCCTGAAAAACAGTATCTTTGTCTGTCAAAATGACTGTAGAATTAATCGCCATGTCAAGATCTGAAAAGCTGCTGTTTGCTTGAATATTGACCGGACAAAGAATGCTTTCGTCTAAAGAAATGATTTCGTTGGAAGCCTTTGGGTTTAAATAGAATGACCCTTCTTTCAAATAATCCATTACCTCATATTTATCATTTATGATATCTCCTATTTGATAGGTCTGTTTGAAGTGATGGCCCAGTATAACTGGCAGATAGCCCCGAGGCGTGTTGTTAGAAAACAAGTTGTAACCGCCTTCGGCCTCAAGGCGGAAGGTATTCCAGAAAGAGGTGTCTGCATAGAAAAACGTTGTTGGTGACGCATTTCCCTGTAAGTTCTCCTGATACTGGTAAAAGGTGTATGCTTGAAAGCCGGGATTTTGCATAATATAGTTATATAGCTGATACATGCGATTCCCTGCATCAGGGTTAGAGAATATATTGGTTTCAAAATAAGCTTCGTCTGTGATATCCTTTAAATAATAGAGCTGCTCATAATGGTTGAGCGCTTCTATTTTTTGTTTATACTCCTGCATATGGAATAGTAATAAAAAAATGATCGTAAAAAGTAGTGTTGCCGCAAGCAATTGTAGAAACATGCCGAGGTAATGAAGCGGTTTTTCTTTGAGATCATCCCAGATGAAATGCCATCGCATTGCTGCGCCACCTCTCCTTTCATTCTATATTCGCGGAATCATCTTGCGCGCGTGTATCATAATACTGATCAGGCTGATGCCTCCCAAAGCCAATGCGATGAACCAGGCACATGCCAGTGAGATGGGGGACACCGAAAAAGATAGATATTGAAAGGGATGGAAGAAACGGCTGAATATGATAGCAAGTATACTGCCAACAGCGAGAGAGCAGAGAAACGCGCTGCTGTAGTCTTTCGCGACTGCGGATAAAAGGCGGCTTTTTTCCGCCCCTACCAAATATCTGACAAACAGCTCTTTCCTCTTATGTGCAAGCCAATTCCGATTCAGACTTGCTATGTTCAGCATGAGAAGAAGTGTCAAAAGAGCGGTTCCCACCAATAGCATTTGCTTATCCTCAGATTGCTGCAATTGTGTCAGTGGATTTGCCGTTGCATTTTTTAATTCTGAAATTTGAGTGGTTGGGGAACATGCATGAATGTAAGTACATAAATTTTGAAAGAGCTCCGGAGTGGATTTTCCCGCATCCAATACAAAGGTTCCAGTAACAGGAAGTGATGATCCATTTGAAAGGACAGCTTTCAAATTCAGGATATATTCGTAGATATCCTGAAGGGCATCATCTGAAAATCGATTTACCTGATATGAGTGCTGGTTATAATAAAAGAAAAAAGCACCTTGTTTTCTAACACAATCTGTTTTCCGTTCTTTGCTTAAAACGGCTTCATTTGCTATGTCAGCTGCGAGGAAAGAATATATATTCCCATTTTCTGTTTTGATCTTTATAGGCGTGCTGGAATAAACTTCTAAAGTTTTTGAAAAAGGTTGGTTATGCGTCATCAGGAAACCCTGCGGTTGACGTTCCATCCAGAGGAGCAAATCACCATTTGTTACAAAAGAGTTATCATTGTTCTCGATTTTAAAGAGGATGCTGTCCGAAGTCCCGAAAGGATATTGCTGATTGAGTTTTGTTTGATTAAAGAATAATATAGAAGATGCCAAAACAATAAAAAAAGAAAATACTGTAAAAAAAAGCAACAATAATTTGGAGGTATGTAGCCAATGTCTCATAAGCTCTCCCGCTTCTTAATAGGCCGCGGTGCGTGCGGATATTGCATGCACCGCAGCCTGGAATTTAATGATAAGGATGCTGTTTTTTAATATTGCGGCCAACAGTATTCAAATCCCCAATTAGTTCATGTCTACCACTCTCAGATACTTTTAAATGCTATAATAATTATATATATCTATATTGATAATATCAACCGTAAATAAGGAAATATTTGTATTTAAATAGGTTCCGTGTGTTCGCTGCCTTCAGAATTCTTCTCGCCTGTTTCATCTGCCCTATGTGATGGGGTTCAACGAGGAGTATACCGGAAAAAATACCGCGAGATCGCCCGGATGATAGGCGTTGAAGCACAGGCTGAATACCGCAAGTCCGCGATCGACACGGTCCGCCAGCTTATCCATTGACGTCGGTATTCCGCAGACGCTGAAGAAGATCAGCGTAAAGGAAGCGGAGCTCGACGCGGTCGCAGGCGTCTGCACAGGTGGTAACCCGCGGCCCCGCACCCTTCGGTGCATAAGATTGATTCTCAGATTGGTTAACATAAGAATCCTATATACAATGCTGTAATCATTCTCCTGTTCAATTTGGACAAAATTCGGCAGAAACATGGTACCCGGTTGGCATAAAAATCACCGCCTAATTTATTTAATTTGCTTATTCTCACTATTTATTAAATATCAATTAAAATGAATTCTGTTTACTCGATTTCGATAAACAATAGAAATCAGGTTATCCTAATACATACAAAGGAATTTCAGAAAGGCGGAATTAGAATGAACAACGAAAGAATTACTTCTGTGATGGGGCGGCAGATTTTCGACTCGCGCGGCAATCCCACCGTGGAGGCCTGCGTAACCCTGCGGGACGGCACACAGGCCTGCGCGAGCGTCCCATCCGGCGCTTCGACCGGCATGTATGAAGCCTGCGAATTGCGCGACGGCGATGAAGCCTTCGGCGGAAAAGGCGTTCAGAAGGCGGTCGACAATATTAATGCTCACATTTCCGGCGAGCTCAACGATATGCTGGTAACCAATCAGCAGGCGATCGATATGGCGATGTGTTCTATCGATGGGACGGATAATAAATCGAGGTTGGGCGCCAATGCGATCCTGGCGGTTTCCCTTGCCTGTGCCAAAACGGCGGCAAGATTTTGCGGAATGCCCTTTTACCGCTATTTGGGCGGTGTAAACGCGGTAACGCTCCCCGTGCCGATGCTCAATATTCTCAACGGCGGCGCGCATGCGAGCAATAATATGGACATCCAGGAGTTTATGATTTTTCCAGTCGGCGCACAATGCTTTTCTCAAGCCATGCGAATGGCGGTTGAAACCTATGCAGAGCTGGGAAAAACATTGAAAAAGCGCGGCCTGTCCACAACCGTGGGCGATGAGGGCGGCTATGCGCCGGATCTCGAAAGCGACCGGCAAGCGCTGGAGCTGCTGCTGGAAGCAGTGGAGCGGGCGGGCTACCGACCGGGAGAGGATATCCGGATCGCTCTGGATGCGGCCGCCAGTGAATGGAAAACAGAGGAAGGCTATTTGATGCCGAAAAGCGGGCAACGCATGACGACGCAAGAGGTAATTTCTCATTTCAAAAAGCTGGCGCAGGAGTATCCGATCCAGTCAATTGAGGACCCGTTGGCTGAGGAGGATTATGACGGATTTTCTGAGATCACACAGCAAATCGGGGAGCAGGTACAGATTGTCGGAGACGACTTGTTTGTAACGAATCCCAGGCGGCTGCGGGAAGGCATTGCGCAGGGATGTGCAAATGCGATTTTAATCAAACCCAATCAGATTGGAACGCTCACTGAAACGATGGAGGCCGTACGGCTTGCAAAAGCATACGGCTATGGGACGATCCTTTCCCACAGAAGCGGGGAGACGGAGGACACCTCTATTGCGGATATCGCCGTGGCGCTGAATGCCGGGCAGATTAAAACAGGAGCTCCGGCCAGAACGGATCGCGTTTGCAAGTATAACCGCCTGCTGGAAATCGAGCGTCAGCTGGATAAAACGGCGCATTTTGGAATTCGTAATTAAAGAAAAGGGAGCGCCCGCACGATCAGATGCGGACGCTCCCTGTTATGGGTACTGTTATTTCCCAAACACGCGGTAAAGGACATAGGTGGTGATTGCAGCGGCAATACCCAGCACACCGTAGCCGAAATCCCACCACATTTCTGTCGTAATCCGGTCAAAGCCCTTTATAGACTGGCTCTTGCCGACCAGATCTGTAAAATTATACATTTCCGTCGTGAAGTCATTGAGATTGTTTTCGTCGAGCGTGATCAGGCGGACACCCTGCGAAACGCCGTTGCTATAGGTCTTAAAGCCGACGGCACGCGTGTGGACAAGGCGGATTCCGTCAACTGTCCCGGTAAAATCATTGACATGGTCGTGTCCGAAAACAGCGCCGAGGATATCGCCCTGCTTGACCCAGCTAGCAAATTCGCCGTTGTTGATATTGGGCGGGCAGGGGCCCTCGCTGAGAATTCCGGTCGTATTGGCGGGATCCTTGATCTTCCAGAAGCGGTTGGAATAAATATCGTGCCCTTTGACGCGGCCCTTTCCAGGCAGCAGAACGGGCTCCAGAAGGTCGTAGGCTTCCGGCACGGTGATGTGCTGAAACAGAATGGAGGGCATCGCCTTGCCGCCGTTTTGCGCCTTTAGAGCGTTGCTCGTCTGCTCATACCATTCGATCTGATCATCCTGTACATAGGCATAGCCACCCTCTTCGGCATAGTCGCCGGAATCAATGAACCAGAGATTGAACACGTCTTTGGTACCCGCGCTGTTTTGAATCAGCAGATGATAGTTCCCGCAGCCGGAAATATCCTCCGGACCCGTTACCATACGGCAATTGTCATATTCCTGATAAATTTTGACCTGCTCTTCTTTTGATACACCGCTGTATTCCACATCATGATTGCCAAAAACCACAGCAAGCGGAATGTTTTTGGCAGCCACCGGAGCAACGATTTTATGAATCGTTGCCCGCTGATTTTCCAGCCCGTCAGCAGTGGCGTTGTCGCCATTGAATACGACAAGATCGGGCTTCAGCTCTTCGATCGCATTCGTCAGCAGCGCCAGTGCGTCGGCGGATTTCGCATCATCCTTTTCGTCTTCATGGATATCGGTCGCAACAAGGATCTTGAATTTTCCGTCCTTGTTGAAGCGGAGCGGTTCCTGTGCGCCGGAGACAGCGCCCACCGCCATCGGCAGACAGGCAAGGGTCAGCGTCATGGTCAGAATCAATGCTAGAAACTTGCGGATCTTTTTCATTTTCATTGCCTTCCTTTCTTCTTCCTGTGTTCTATTGCATCAGTCGGCCGGGAGTGCATCTTTGTCGATCAGCCGGCTGAAAGTAAGCATCTTGGTTTCAAAATCGGGTAACCGGTTCCCAAAAAGCGTAATCATGCAAACACCGCGCTCTGCGCCGTAGGTGAATCCTGCGCCGCGCGTCCGGATCAGGCGAATGCCAGTGATCTTCCCATCGAAATCATTGACATGGTCGTGACCAAAAAAGGCAGCTACAATATTGCCCTGCCGGAGCCAACTGGCAAACTGACCACCGCCGCAGTCAGGGAGGGCAGGGGCCTTCCCCTAGCGTCCCTGTGGTATGTATGGGATCGGCAAGGACAAAGAAACGGTCCGCCCAGCGGCTGTGTCCTTGAACCACACCCGGCGTTTCAGGCGTTACCTGTTGGAGCAGGTCGTATTCCTCCGGGACGGGAATATGCTGAAAGAGAAAGGAGGGAGTGGATCGTCGTCCATCCCCGGAACAATTGCGTGGATATCCGTGGCCAGCAGAATCCGAAAGGTACCATCCAGGTTGAAAAAAGAGAATATTTAGAATTCATGTGTCTCCTCTTTTCCTTTATCGGACGATTCTGAAATCCGAAGCAATTCCGATATGGTACACAGACGCGTTCGACCGCAAGCGTTACAGGCGGAGGCACACTGCCGGTTTGTGTCTTTATCCAGCCCATCACATATCACCAGAACGCCATTACACTGCCTGCGTCCGAGCAGCTCCGCACGCAGTTGCGCCGCATAAATCTGACTGACAGCGTCACTTTTTGAAGCGGAGGAGGGGATCAGCAGCAGATATTCCTTTTTACCAGATGGGACTAGCAGATGGAACAAAAGGAAATAAATCGACACTGCGATTCCCAAAAGCGTGAAGAACAATAGGAAAATCCAGCAAATGAGCTCCCAAATCATCTTGATGACCATCCTTTCGCTGAAGGCAGGACGTTTTGTCCGCTTTGCCGGAGGCAATTCACGCCATTTGGTACGGCGCGAAAGGACAAAACGACCATTTGAAAGATTTCTCTTTTATGTATCCTATGCAGGATCCATAAGAAGCGTTTATCGCCCAAAGCGTATTTTTCGGAAACGGAGCTTTTATACACCGGTGTCTAGCGATGATTGGCAGCTATATTATAATAGCTCAGAACGTAAAAATACCGCGCGTTGCCAATCGAATCAATTGCTGCCGCGCGGTACTCCAACGAAAAATGCGACCAGACCTGTAAGCCGAGTTCTGTCATTAAAGGCAGCCATCTATCTAGGCGCCGCGTTGCCACAGCGCTCAAGCCACCTGTCGGAGAATGCGCCGAGCAAGCGTGTCTCTCCAGTCGGTGTTGCTCCGGATAGGGTTTGCAGAGCCGTGCGGTTCCCCGCACGCTGGTGAGCTCTTACCTCGCCTTTCCACCCTTACCGGCAAAGGCCGGCGGTATATCTCTGTTGCACTTTCCCTGAGGTCGCCCTCGGCGGCCGTTAGCCGTTATCCTGCTCTATGGGGCCCGGACTTTCCTCACGCATAAAGCGTGCGGCTGCCCAGTCTGCTCGCGCTATCTATTGTAGAGGAAAAAGGATGTTTTGTCAATCATCATGAAAGAAAATGCCAAAAACCAAGTGGAATTTTAGTGCGATTTCGTAACATTGCCTAAAGAGAAACGGCAGGCCGCGAATAGCAGCCTGCCGCCTGATCTATGAGCTTATGCAAAAATTTCCCGAATCGCGTCTACTGTTACGTCCGCATCCGCCTTCACGACCAGAAGCGAAATATCGACTTCCGATGTTGTGATCATACGAATATCTGCGTTCACTTTAGAAACCGCTGAAAAAACCTTTGCAGCAACGCCGGGAGTTCCGCGCATCGCCTCTCCGAAAATCGAAATCTTGCAGTTTCCAGAGCTGACATTGAGCTTTAATTCCGGGTTCAGTTCCCTGAGCTTTGTCGAGATTCCGAGGACCTTTCCAAAATCCTCTCCGCTGACCGTAAAGGACAGGGAGGGGATGGAGCCGTGCGGCGGGGTCTGGGAGATCATATCAACGTCAATTCCCGCGTCGGAAATCATCTGAAAAATCTGGGATACCAGTGCGATATCGGCAGGGGAATCCTGCAGGGAAATCAATGTAACGTCGTCCTTTAGGGTAATGCTTTGAATTTCATTCATATCATTCGCTCCCCCTCTACTTGGCATTGACAAAGTCCCGCATCGCATAGCAACCAGCAGGCTGGTTGCATAGGAACAATGCCGCATTTACAGAACCAACTGCGAAAATCTCCTTGGAACGGGCGCTGTGGCTGATGGAAATCAGTTCGTCCCGACCAGCGAAGAGAACCTCATGCTCGCCGACGATCGTACCGCCACGCACAGCATGGATGCCAATCTCGTTTTTATCCCGCTTGGCGCGTTTGGAATGGCGGTCGAATTCATAGTGCGGCTTCTGCTTGAGCTCCCCGGAAATCGCGTCCGCCAGCATCAGCGCGGTGCCGCTGGGCGCATCAATCTTTTGATTATGATGCTTTTCGATGATCTCGATATCGAAGGAATCTCCCAATACCCGGGCCGCTTTTTGAGCAAGCTCAGTCAACAGGCTGATTCCGATCGACATATTGGCGGAGAAGAAAACCGGCACTTCTTTGGCCGCTTCATGGATGGAAGCAACCTGCTGCTCATTTAATCCCGTTGTTGCAATCACAGCCGGCGTGTGGTGGGAAACGGCATAGGAGAGAATGCTCTCCAGCGCGGATGGATGAGAAAAATCAATGATCACATCCGCCTGCCCATCAAACTGCGACGCGGCTCCAAAAACCGGAAAGGCCGCCTCCTCCATGCCTGCCGGGTCGATTCCCGCAACGATTTCACAATCTTCACGGTCCGCAACGCAAGAGGCGATCACGCGCCCCATCTTTCCGCCGCAGCCGCTTAATAGAAT
>DCJV01000105.1:41507-62412 GCA_002320555.1 Ruminococcaceae bacterium UBA1691
TAAGTTATTTGACGAACCCGTGTTTTGAAAGTGTTGCACGAAGCTTTGCGCGCGCAGCTTCGGACAGGGGAGCCAGCGGCATGCGGCACACTCCGACCTTCCAGCCCATCATCACAAGCGCCTCTTTGGCAGGAATCGGATTGACATCAATAAACAGATCGTTGCACAGGTCGAGATATTCGATCTGCAGATCCCGGCTGCCCTGTGCGTCCCCTGCGAGATACTTGGCAGCAATGTCATGCGCAACACGGGGCGCGACATTTGCAAGAACGGAAATAACGCCCTTCGCGCCGAGGGACATGAAGGAGGTGATTTGATCGTCATTGCCGGAGTAGATATTCAGGTCATCCCCGCAGAGCGCAATCGTTTTGGCAAGAGCGGAAATATCGCCGTTTGCCTCCTTTGCCCCCACGATGAGCGGATGCTTAGCGAGCTCGCGGTATGTTTCCGGCTTGATATTGAGGCCCGTACGGCTCGGAACGTTATAGGTAATGATCGGCGTGTGGACGTGATCGGCGATATAGGTATAATGCCGGATTAGGCCCGCCTGGGAGGTTTTATTGTAATAGGGCGTTACGACGAGCAGACCGTCGACGCCGGCTTTCTCCGCCTCATTGGAAAGATAGACGGCATAGGCCGTGTCGTTGCTGCCCGTACCGGCGATCACCGGTACACGGTGCGCCGTGTGGTCGACCGCAAACTGGATTGCGCCCGCATGCTCTTCGTGCGTGAGGGTAGAGCCCTCACCAGTGGTTCCACAGATAATGATGGCGTCTGTGCCGTTTTCAATCTGGAAATCGATCAGCTTGCCAAGAAGTGGGTAGTTCACTTCATTGTTTTCCGTAAAAGGCGTAACGATCGCTACGCCGGAGCCGGTGAAAATTGGCTGCTTACTCATTATTCATATCCATCCTTTCGAAAAGGTACCGACAAGATTAATCAAGATAGCCTTCCGCCGCCAGAAGCTCCGCCATGAGCACTGCACCGCCGGCAGCGCCGCGCAGCGTATTGTGGGACAGGCAGACAAATTTATAATCATACTGCGTATCCTCGCGCAGACGGCCGATGGAAACCGCCATGCCGCCCTCCAAATCACGCTGGAGCTTCGTCTGAGGCAGATTATCCTCCGTGAAATAGTGCAGGAACTGCTTGGGCGCGCTGGGTAGATTCAGTTCTTGTGCGCGGCCGGAGAAATTCGTCCAGATCTCAATCATTTCTTCCTTGCTCGGCTTGTTTTTGAAATCCACAAAGACCGCACCCATATGACCGTCAGAGACGGGGACGCGCAGGCACTGCGCTGTGAAGGAGGGCTCGGTGGCCGGGACGATCTCATCGCCCACGATCTTGCCCCAGATCTTGAGTGGCTCGCGCTCGGATTTCTCCTCCTCGCCGCCGATATAGGGGATGACGTTGTCGATGATCTCCGGGCAGTTTTCGAGCGTCTTGCCCGCGCCGGAAATCGCCTGATACGTACAGACCAGCACGCGCTCAATGCCAAATTTCGACAGCGGGAACAGCGCCGGCACATAGCTCTGAAGGGAGCAGTTGGACTTGACGGCGATAAAGCCGCGCTTCGTGCCAAGGCGCTTGCGCTGCGCCGGGATGATGGCGGCATGGTCCGCATTGAGCTCCGGGACGATCATCGGGACGTCCTTTGTGAAGCGGTGGGCGCTGTTGTTGGAAATAACTGGGCATTCCGCTTTCGCATATGCCTCTTCCAGCGCGCGGATTTCATCCTTTTTCATATCGACCGCGCAGAAGACAAAATCGACCTCCTTTGCGATCGCCTCAATATCGGCCGTAGCATCCTTGATAATCATATCCTCCATGGATTTGGGCATCGGCTTCTTCATGCACCATCTTGCGCCCACGGCGTCTTTATAAGTACGGCCCGCCGAACGCGGGCTGGCCGCGAGGACCTTCACATTAAACCACGGGTGGTTTTCCAGCAGCGTTGCAAAGCGCTGGCCGACCATTCCCGTTGCGCCGATGATACCGACGTTAAACTGTTTCATTTCACAAAACCCCTTTTATGTTATGACTGAATATGAAAAAAACCGGTTGTCAACCGGTCATCATTGCAATATAATAGAGAAGCTGGCGCGCAAAAAGCTTTGCGCGGATAGCACTCCATCACATGCATGATGACAGATGCAGGGCTGTTTGCCATGCAGCCAGCGAAACGGTTTGCCAAACGACCGCCGCGCTTCGGCGTCTTTTCCTTTCGCGCAACGGTCCAAGGCTTTGGCAGCCTCCCGCCGGTTACTGATAAACGACGCGCCTCTATCCATAAGTCATAATGAAATTTGTAATCATCATACCATCACAGGCGTGTGAAGTCAAACCCTTTTCTTGGAGAAAAGCCGATTTTCAGAAGGTTTTTTTGAGCTATTTTCTTCCATTAGAACAATGCATAAATTGCCGCTCTTTTTCGTGAAATCATCATGCAGAAATGCCTAAAAGACAGTTTATGTTGGAACGATCAGGAACGATACGGGGCAAGCCCGCATTTCATTTGATGTAAAGAAGATGGGGGATTCACTGAATTTTGCCGCTCCATGCGAAACTGGCGCCTCACGTTTAGAAAGGATTGTAAATAAGTTGAAAAAAAGTGATTTTTATTATGAACTGCCTGAGGAATTGATTGCACAGCATCCGGTTGAACCACGCGACAGCGCACGCCTGATGAAGCTGAACCGTCGGACCGGAGAAATTGAGCACCGGCATTTTTATGATATTGTAGAATTGCTGCAGCCGGGTGACTGCCTGATTCTGAATAATACGCGTGTACTGCCCGCCCGCCTCTACGGTACGAAAGAGGATACCGGCGCGCGTGTGGAATTTTTGCTTCTGACACACCGGGAGGGCGACACCTGGGAGGTCATCACCGGCCCTGGCAAGCGGGCAAAGCAGGGGGCGCGCTTTTCCTTCGGTGATGGAATTCTACATGCTGAAATTCTGGAGGTCCTACCGGATGGCAACAGGCTGGCGCAGTTTTCCTATGAGGGAAACAATTTTTATGAGATTCTTGACCAAATCGGCCAGATGCCGCTGCCCCATTATATCACGGCGGAGCTTACGGATAAGGAGCAGTATCAAACCGTCTATTCCAAGGAACTGGGTTCTGCCGCCGCACCGACGGCTGGCCTGCATTTTACGGACGAGCTCCTCGACCGGCTGCGTGCAAAGGGGATCGGCATCGGTTTCTTGACACTGCATGTCGGGATCGGCACCTTCCGGCCTGTCAAGGCGGAAAATATTGAGGATCACCATATGCACTCGGAGCACTACTGGCTGCCGGAAGAAACGGCTAAACTGATTAACGATACCAAAGAGCAGGGAGGACGTGTTGTAGCGGTAGGGACGACCTGCTGCCGCACGCTGGAAAGCATTGCGCGCGATCATGGCGGGGCAATCTGCGCGTGCAGCGGTTGGACGGACATTTTTATCTATCCGGGTTTTGAATTCAAATGTATGGATGGGCTGATCACGAATTTCCACCTGCCAGAAAGCACGCTGATCATGCTGGTTTCCGCTTTCTGCGGGTATGAGAATACAATGAACGCATATCAGATTGCGGTAGGGGAGAGATATCGCTTTTTTTCCTTTGGAGATGCCATGCTGATTCTCTGAATATAAAATAGACCTGACCTTGAAAGGAAGATCCTATGTTAAAAATCCTCTCGCAGGAGAAAAGTGCCCGGCGCTGTGAATTCCCTACTGTGCATGGCGTGATTCAGACGCCTGCGTTTATGAATGTGGCGACCTGCGGCGCCATCAAGGGCGCCGTTTCCGCTTACGACCTGAGAGACCTGCACTGCCAGGTACAGCTTTGCAATACCTATCACCTCCATGTGCGCCCCGGAGACGAGCTGGTGCGGGAGCTGGGCGGCATTCACGCATTCACCGGCTGGCACGGCCCGATTCTGACCGACAGCGGTGGCTTTCAGGTATTTTCCCTTGCTAAGCTTCGTCAGATTAAGGAGGAGGGCGTCACCTTTGCCTGCCATATCGACGGGCACCGTATCTTTATGGGGCCAGAAGAGAGCATGCGCATCCAGTCGAATCTCGGCTCGACCATCGCCATGGCGTTTGACGAATGTGTGGAAAATCCGGCGGAATATCAATACGCTGAGCAATCCTGTGCCCGAACAGTGCGATGGCTTGCCCGCTGCAAAGCGGAAATGCAGCGGCTCAATTCCCTGCCGAATACGCTCAATCGCCAGCAACTTCTATTTGGCATCAATCAGGGCTGTACCTTCGACGACCTGCGGATTGAAAATATGAAGCAGATCGCCGCGCTGGATTTGGACGGATATGCAATTGGCGGGCTGGCGGTCGGGGAGCCGAAGGAGGATATGTACCGCATCATCTCCGCCATCGAGCCCTATATGCCGAAGGACAAACCACGCTATCTGATGGGAGTGGGAACGCCCGGCAATATTCTCGAGGGCGTCAGCCGCGGCGTTGATCTTTTTGACTGTGTGATGCCCAGCCGCAATGCGCGCCACGGGCATCTGTTTACCTGGGAAGGCATCATTAACCTGAATAACGCCAAATACGAGCGCGATCTGGGGCCGATTGATCCGAAGTGCCATTGCCCGACCTGCCAGCATCATTCGCGGGCCTATCTGCGCCATCTCTTCAAGGCGAAGGAGATGCTTGCTATGCGGCTGTGCGTGATGCATAACCTCTATTTCTATAATACGCTCATGGAACGGATTCGTTACGAGCTGGAAAACCATCGGTTTGAAGCTTTCAAGGAAATGTATGTTGACCGTTTGGATCAGCGAATCTAACAAAAAAGCTCTGGATAATCAGCTGATTATCCGGAGCTTTTTTTGGAAAGAAGTGCGTTCTGCCGCCGTTCAGGCCGAAAAATCTGAACAAACCAGCGGATGTCCCTTTGCGTAATACAGTCGGAACAGCGCAGTACGAGCAGATAGACGCAGAGCGTCATCATAATCACCCCAACGAGCCATGCAACGGAGCCGGACAGGGGAACAGATAGAAGGGTTGCGACGAGCCGCACACCGAGCACTGTGCCTGCCATACATAGAATCGGCTTTAAAATCCGTTTCCAATGCAGGCGGAGCGTGCTGACCTGGATCAGCCGGCGAAGGCTGAGATAAAAATTGAGGATTTCGCTGGCAAATAGCGTGATAATATATCCTTTTACGGAATAACGGGGAATCAGGAAATAGACAAGAACGACGCACAGGCCGGAATCGATGATGTTATAGCGCATGGAGCTCAGCTGCTGATCGAGGCCCTTGAGCATCCCGTCGACCGCCATATCCAGATACATCACGGGAACGAGTATGGACAAAAGCTGAAGAAAAGGCCTCGTGTCCTCATTGTGATAGATGGCAACCGATAATTCGCCGGCATAGGCATAAAATATGCCGGCAACCAACAGGGAAAACAGGAGCGCAGCATAGAGAACGCGATTGATAATAGCGTCGATCTGCTTGGTTTGGCGCAGGGTATGGTATTCCGCTATCTCTGGCACCAGGAGGCTAGCCAGAGAATTCAGGATACAGGAGGGGAAGAGAAGCACGGGAAGAGTCATTGCGTGAATCGTCCCGTAGGTCGCCAGTGCGTTTTCGCTTGAAATACCTGATTTTTTGAAGCCAATTGGAATCAACAAGTGTTCAATCGTCAAAAGGATTGACCGCATCCATGCTCCCACTGCATCTGGAACGGCAATGCGGAGCAGCCGGCGGGTCAAATGCGGCATCTCGTTATGTTGCTTCCTCTGCTGGTGCATTGTCCAGCGGCTCAGGAGGTAGGAGGCGAGAAAAGAGCTCAGATCGGACAGGCAGCTTCCCAATACGATCGCCATGCAGGAGGCCTCCAGGCCACGGTTGGAGAGCATATGTAAAAAAAATGCGGTGGCGGCAACCCGGACGAGCTGCTCGAGCACCTGAACGCCTGCATAGGCGCCCGCCCGCCGGATTGCGGTAAAATATCCGCTCAATGCAGCGGACATTGCAATAAATGGCAAACTGAAAGCAAGCATCCGCAACGGCCGCGCAGTGCGGATGTCAAACAGCCAGTGCAGGCTGATCAGATCCGCACTGCCATACAGGATAACTGCAACGGCGCAGGCAACCAAAAGGATGCTGATCAGGCATCTTCGTAGCACCTTTTTCACATCTGCGCCGTCCTTGCTGACGGCGTCCACCACCAGCCGCGTAGTCGCAAGCCGGATCCCGGAAGATGCAAAGGTAATTGCCATGGAGAAAACCGTCATGACAAGCTGGAAAAGCCCGATTCCCGCCGCGCCAAGCTGATTGGTTAGATATACATTGAAGGATACGCCGACCGTGCGCATCAAAAGCGCTGCTGCGGTCAATACGGCGGTATCCCAAAGGAAGCGCTTCGTTTTTTTCATGAGGCAGCACCTGTTTTCTGTAATATTCTATTCTATGCGGCAGACCGGATGGAATATTTGTAAAATCCAGAAATTGTGGGACATGGTGTCTTTGCTTTTTTCTTCAAACGGGAGATCTACCATATCAATGTAAAAGGAAAACCCAATCTCACGAATCCGTCGGTCTGTTTCTCAATAACAAATGACCACATCCTTTTGTCCATCTTTTCAGGGGATGACAGCAAAAATGTCTCATTTATTATTTTTTGTGAAAATATTTCACAAAATTATACAAAGATTAATTAAATATAATATTATCTCATTTGAGGTGATGGTATCATGTATAAATGTAGTGCATGGGAGCTTTGGCGGATTCAAAATCAGATCACTGATGTTTTGCTGGTCGTCAATCTGGAGCCGATGGAGGGTCTGCCTGTGATCGGCCGCCAAGTCGATTGGCGCATATCGATTTATTTCCGTGAAGAGGACCTCGCTGAATATATTGGGGAGGTGGACGACCGGGAAATGGCACTGATCACGAGAGAATATTTGCGCATCCGCGAATGGGATCGTATGGGGTGCCCATTTCTGCCCAGTTCAAAATAATAAACTGGGTAATAAAATTTCGCTTTTCTATTGTAAAAAACATGCGGATACGTTATGATAACGCTGGATACTTTGTTCAACTTTCAAATCAATATGGATAGAAAGGGAGGTTATATGGATGCCGGATTTAACGATCACAAGGGAGACCAGGCTGCGGGATATTCTGAAAACACCAGTGGGACACGATATTCTTGCAAAAGCATTTTATTCGATTGGGTTGAGCGAAAAAGTGGTAACCGCCACGCCGCTGGGTTGCCTGAAAATCGGGCAGCTGAAAAAGCTATCCTTTGGGAAGCTGGGCGACAATTTTATCGACGCGCTGCTCGGCCTGCTCAACAGTGAAACGGAGCTTCCCCTCGATGACAACGCTCCGATTGTACATAAATGGTGGAAGGAAGCCGTTTTCTATCAGATTTATCCCCGCAGCTTCAAGGATTCCAACGGGGACGGGATCGGCGATATCAACGGGATGATCGAAAAGCTTGATTATTTAAAGGATTTAGGCGTGGATGCAATCTGGTGTTCGCCCGTTTATGACTCTCCCAATGACGACAACGGCTACGATATCCGTGATTACCGGAAAATCATGCGGGAATTTGGCACGATGGAGGATTTCGACCGCCTGCTCAGCGAGGTTCATGCGCGCGGCATGAGGCTGATTATGGATCTTGTCATCAATCATTCCTCTGACGAGCATGAATGGTTTCAGAGCTCCGCCTCTGATCCGGATTCCCCATACCGGGATTTCTATATCTGGCGCAAAGGAAAGGGAGAGGGGAGCCCGCCCAATAACTGGGATTCCATCTTCAGCGGTCCCGCATGGAAGTATTATCCGGAGCGTGGCGAGTGGGCCATGCATCTGTTCAGCGCCAAGCAGATGGATTTCAATTGGGATAATGAAGCGGTCCGCAAAGAGCTTTTCAGAATTGCCAACTGGTGGCTTGAAAAAGGGATCGATGGTTTCCGCCTTGATGTGATCAGCTTTATCTCCAAAAAGGAGGGCCTACCGGATGGAAACGGGGTCATCGGCTCCCTGATGGGCTTCAAAGGCTGCGAGCACTATTTTTACGGTCCGCATCTGCATCAATATCTGAGAGAACTGCGGGAGAATTCCTTTGGAAAGTTCGATGCCTTTACAGTAGGCGAATGCCAGGGGACGGGGCTCCAGATGAGCCGCCTGATGACGGGGGACGACCGGGGAGAGCTGGACGTTGTCTTCTCCTTTGATCATATGGACAATCCAGGCAAGCAGCGCTTCCAGGACTACCGGTTCGACCTGCGCCCCATGGCGAAGAACCTGATGGAATGGCAGATGGAGTACGGAAATCACTGCTGGCCGACTGTCTTTTTTGAAAATCATGACCATCCGCGCATGGTCTCGAAAATCGATCCGAACGGCTCCTATCGCTGTGAAATTGCAAAACTGCTTGCCATGCTTCAGATGACCCTGAAGGGCACGCCTTTTATCTACCAAGGGCAAGAGCTGGGAATGACCAACACGCCGTTTTCTTCGATTAGCGAGCTGCGTGATGTGGAGAGTATCAATCTTTATCACAAGCTTG
Organism: Ruminococcaceae bacterium UBA1691; assembly: GCA_002320555.1. Classification (GTDB taxonomy): domain Bacteria; phylum Bacillota; class Clostridia; order Oscillospirales; family Acutalibacteraceae; genus Fimivicinus. The sequence continues at coordinate 50,052 of DCJV01000105.1, forward strand.
TCAGGGAGGGGAAGTCGGCCGCACAGGCGTTCCAAACCGTGCTCAGCGGCAGCCGTGATCATGCACGCACGCCAATGCAGTGGAGCGGCGCAGAGAATGCCGGATTTTCAAACGCTACGCCATGGATCCGGATCAATCCGGATTATAAAAAGATCAATGCGGCGGATGAAGCGCTTTCGGTCGACTCGATCCTTCATTTCTATCGTGCGCTGATTGCACTGCGCAAGGCAAATCCCGCACTGATTTACGGAGACGTCATCCCCGTGCAGGCCAATCCGAAGGACCTGCTCTGCTACTACAGACGGCTGGACGGTAAACGCTTTTATGCGGAGATGAACCTGACCGGCAGAACTGTGAAAAACGTGAATACCGGGCTGCGCGGAGAGCTGCTGTTTTCCAACTATTCGACACGGCGCGAAGGGGCAGTGATGCGCCCGTATGAAGCGAACCTCTATTCTGATTGAGCGCAGGAAGGATTGATCCTTTGAAGAAAACGTGATTTCAAAATCCACCAGTCCGGCTTTGACGAGCTGGGCAAGGCGATAGAGGAGCTAGGATCATCCAGAACAAGCATGGAGTTGAAAACACCAATCCTGCCAATTCGTCAGGAAGAAAAGATGTTGCCGCGCTGTCGGCTCTTGTCTTTTTCCCGGGATGGGTGTATAATCGCAACGAGAAAGAAATCATTTGGAGGTCGTTGAATTTGGGAAACGTTACAATCACCAATCATCCGCTCATCCAGCACAAGCTTACCCTTCTGCGCGATAAAAACACAGGCTCCAAGGAATTCCGCGCGCTGGTCAGCGAGATTGCCATGCTGATGTGTTATGAGGCAACCCGTGATCTGCCGCTCAAAGAGGTAGAGATCGAAACGCCCATCAGCGTAGCAAAAACGCGCGTTATCTCCGGCAAAAAGCTGGCCTTCGTCCCGATTCTGCGCGCAGGTCTCGGCATGGTGGATGGCGTGCTGGCGCTGGTTCCCTCTGCGCGTGTGGGCCATATCGGGCTTTACCGTGATCCCAACACGCTCCAGCCGGTAGAATATTACTGCAAGCTGCCTGCCGATATCGAAGAGCGCGAGGTCATCGTCCTTGATCCGATGCTCGCAACCGGTGGCTCTGCGATCGATGCGATCGGCCAGATCAAAAAACGTGGCCCAAAAACGATCAAATTCATGGGTATTATCGCCGCACCCGAAGGGCTTGACGCGCTGTGCAAGGCTCATCCGGATGTTGATATCTTCTGCGCAGCGCTCGATGAAAAACTCAACGACCATGGCTATATTCTTCCCGGTCTCGGCGATGCAGGGGACCGTATTTTCGGTACAAAATAACATTATTTTATTCGGAAACGATAGCGCAGGATGCTTGACCGTCCTGCGCTATTCATATGTTCAAGCAGGAAGTTTGAAAGATATATCTTGCAAATTTTCAGCGAAAGGATGATCATAAGCATGATTCACATACGTGAGCCCATCCTGCCGGACCGGCTAATTCCAGAACAGAATATGGAAGCCGTCCTGCAGCACGCAGTAGAAGAGGAAACAGATCTTTCCGGGCTTTTCTTTGCGAACGGTACAGCGCCTCAGGAGATGCGTGTGATCTCGCTCAAGGAATGCCGCTTTTCCGGCTGTCGCTTCAATGGCTGCAAAGGAAATCAGCTTTACTTTCTGAACATCCAATTTGAAAGTTGCGATTTTTCCAGTGCGATCTTTGATCGCTGCCTGTTTCGCCGCGTCCGATTTGTAAACTGCAAATTGTTCGGTACCATTTTTACGGACACCTCTTTTGAGCAGTGTGTTTTTGAAAATAGTCCGGGCAGGCTGCTGTCCCTTTCGCGTGCACGGTGTAAGGAAGTGCTGTTTTCCGGCTGCGACCTGTCCAATGCCAATTTGCAGGAGAGCAAGCTTACAAAAACCTATTTTGAGAATTGCAGGTTACGCAGCGCGGAGCTGCTGCATACGCCGCTGAAGGGGATTGACTTCACCTCGGACGATCTGGAGGGCGTCAGCGTCACGATTCCCGAGCTACGCGGCGCAATTGTAACGATGGAACAGGCCTGTGATCTTGCGAAGCTGCTCGGGATTGTGATTCAATAAAGGGGAGATGATCATGGAGATTTTGAAGGGAAAATACCGGCACTTCAAGGGAAAGGAATACCGGGTGCTCGGCGTTGCAACACATTCGGAAACGGGTGTGCCAATGGTGGTATACCAAGCGCTGTACGGCGATCATGCGCTCTGGGTGCGTCCGGCTGAAATGTGGTTTCAGGCTGTGGAATATCATGGACGGGAGATTCCGCGCTTCACCTATCTTGGAGAGGAGGAAAAAGGATGAATCTTCAGATTTTCGGCAAGCCGAAATGCTTTGATACCAAAAAGGCAGAGCGCTTTTTCAAGGAGCGGGGAATCAAATTTCAATCGGTCGATCTGGTCAAATACGGCATGAGCAAGGGGGAATTCGAGCGCGTAAAAACATCCGTCGGTGGTCTCGAAAAGCTGATTGATCCTGATTCAAAGGAACAAGACGCTCTTTTGCTGCGCTATCTGGCCGAAGATGACGCGAAGCAGGAAAAATTGCTCGCAAACCAGAAGCTCATTAAAACGCCCATTGTGCGCGATGGAAAAAGAGCGACTGTCGGCTATTGCCCGGAAATATGGCAGCGTTGGATCGAAGCAGAAAAATGACAACACTGGCGCAGCGAAATTTGGGCAACGTAAAATTAATCCCCAAACAGAAAAAATCCTCCGCCCGACCGTCATCCGAAAGGGCGAAGGATTCTTTTTTAATGAGTCAGATTGTTATGGCTGTTTTATGGCGGCTTTCTTCCGGATGATTACCAGAATAGCGCCTGCTCCGGCGGTAATCGCCAGCAACGCAGCCACTGAAACGGCAGTGTCGCCTGTGCCAGGATTTTCAATGTCGTCTGCAGTTCCCCCGCTCTGACTGTCATCGCCTTCATCTGGGAAGGGGGAGGTGTCTTCCTGACCGGAAGCAGGACCGTTTCCACTTCCGGGTTTAGACGGTTCTGTTTCCTGCGAAGCAAGTAACCCAATCACGAGAGATGTCAGAGCATCCTTTTCACTCAGGGCATTCAAAACCTCCTGAATGACTGGAAGGTAATCCCCGATCCCGTCGATCGTTCCAAGCAGCCGTTCGACTTCAGCGCGGTTCTGGGAAAGTGTGCGCTCCACATAGCGAAGCAATTCCACAAATACGGCGGGTTGGTCGGCCTTGACAGCATATTTCTGCGCATAGTCCGCGCCCGCCGTGGGAACCACCGCCAGGCTGCCAAGGGAGGCGAAATGATCCCAATCGATCTCCGGCAGTACAAGCGAAACCGTCTGACCGTTTATATCCAGATTCTTCAAAGCGTCTGCCGCCAGCCCAAAGAGGCTATCTAGGCTCAGATAGGGGGAAACCATATCCTCCAGCCCGAAACCGATTGAGCGGGCAACTGTGCGTATGGCTTCAAAAACAGTATCTGATTCATAAATCAGGTTCGGAAGCTTTGCAGTGAATGTATCCACGGGCTTCTCCAGGAAGCGGTCAATCAGGGGCAGAAGGGGAGAGAGCGCCAGCTTCAGATAGGCGTCATACTGTCCTGTTGCATCAATGGCCTGCTTCGTCTGTGCGGTATATTCGACGCTCGTCAATGCATCTGTAATGCCGAATGCATCATAGATCGGGATGAATAGCGTTTCATACAGGCCGTAGCGGTAATTTCCGTCTTTGTCCGTTTTATTATCAAATGTAATGTCTACGCCGACGAGATCCAGAATTTGCGTTCCGAAAAGGAGCTTTGTCACAGGGCGCAGTCCGGCGATGACCGCATCGATAAAGCCCTCTAGATCCCCATCAGAGAAGCCCCAATTCACCTTGGAAAGTTCCGCGTCCTGCCAGGTCAGGCCCGCTGCAGAGAGCGCGGCTTTTGCCTGCGCGTATCGTTCCTCTGTCAGCTGTTCCGCAGTACCGGCCGGTACCAATGCAGTGCCGATGATCTGGTGGACAAGTGTTTGTACAAAGCCCGGCAGGCCTGCAATCGCCCCATCAATCACCGAATCGAGCTGCGTATAAATCGCGGCGAGCGCTTGACCCACCATCGCGTTGGTCGCGAACTGATTCTTTGCAAAGGGCTTGAGTCCGCCCGCCTGATCTATGGCGGGAATCAGCATTTTAAGCGCCTGATCCAGCAATGCGTCGCTCTGTCCGAGCGCTTCCAGCGTTTGCTGCCGCGTGATGCCGGATGGATAAGCGATCGAACCCGGTGTGAAAGGCTTTTCTACCGGTTTTACGCCGGGGGACTGCGTCTGCAGCGCCCGGTTCCGAATGATCTGCAATGCCTTTGAAAACGGATGAGCCTCGCCCTCCAGTACAGCGACCGGCTGGGTCAGATCCGCGAGCAGTTTTTTTTGAAGCGTATTGAGCTGATCATATGTGGAAATGGACGCCTTGACTGCATCGATACCGCCGCCTCCATTCAAAAAGCTCTGATCGGCAGAAAGCAGTTCCTGAGCGACCGATACGGCCTGGGCCTGTTCTTCAGTAAGGCCGACGGCTGAGAGCTCACTCCAGAACCGCTTCGCCTCATCTTTCTTTTTCGCCGATTCATACTGCGCGTCATTTTCCTCTGGGAGTTGAGCGCGGAAGGGATTCTGCTGCAGATCGGCGGTCAGATGAAGCACCGCCAGTTGATTGAGCACTGCAAAATTTTGATTGGCGTCCCAATAGTCACCCTTCTGGTCGATAATGCCGAGATAGTCCCGGATCATTTGTTCCGCTTCCTGATAGGAAGTGTTGAGCGCTGCAAGCGCAGCCTTCGTGGCGTCCTGCGTGAAATCTGAGGACGCGGTGAGCTTTACGCCCTCCACCTCGCTCTGTCCCATAATCTGCCGATAGAGCGCCGCGGCGTTGCGTTGCTTTTCGGTGGGATTTCCGATCAGCTTCGGGATATTGACGTGATAATTCGGGAACCATCCGCCTGTCGCCTGTACATGCGCGCGGGCCAGACGATACATTTTCAATACGTTTTCCACCCCGACGGCATCCTTCTCTTCATCGCTGGCAGCCTTGTAATCATTGGTGAGCGCAGCGCCCAGCTCGTCGGAAAGATCACCTGTGTAAGCTGCAATGCGGTCTGTAAGGGACTCTCCCTGTGCAAACGCTGTCATCGAAAGGGAGAAAGTAGAGAACGCGAGAAGTATTGCAAGTGCGGCCGCAAGCAGTTTGATTGTTTTTTGCAAGGTTCTTCCTCCTGTAAATATGTCTTTTTATGGATTCGAATCATTGTGTCTGTAAACAAAGCTGTCTACTGTGGCACCTCCTGTTTTATAATAAAGACCGTCCTGAAAAGGCCATTTACAGCCCTCAGAACGGTCTTATCCTATCATATTTGTATAATTGAGTCAAATAGCGTAAAAAAGTTTTATAGTATATTCATATAATTGGATCGTTTTACCAGAGAGAAGAAAAATGATTTACCGTATTCTTGTACTTATCATTATAAGAGGATTTGGAATAGATTACGAGAAAAAGATCGTGCTGATCAGAATATTCAATTACTGCTTGCCGAAACCGCATGGTTTGTGTTATTATCTTCATGGCGAATAGGTGACCTGCCNNACAACTCAACCATACCACAGGTCTTTCCTATTCGCTATCTTTTTTGACGATAAAATAGGCAACTTAATGACGATTTCATTTTATCTGCCTTTGTAACACATCATTGTACAACCTACAGTGAAACGCGGGCACTATGCGCTGGATTGTTTGATTTTGCGGCGGACTGTGTTATAATAAAGACAATTTATCTGAAAAAACGATTGTCAAAAATCGCCTGGAGGATGTATGCATATGGGGAAAACGGTTGATCTGGTCGTGCCATGCTTTAATGAAAGTGAAGTGCTCGACCTTTTTTACAGCGAGGTAAGCGAAGTCCTGAACCGGTGTGAGGGATATACCTTCCATTATATTTTTGTCAATGATGGCAGTAAGGATCAAACGCTCGACATCCTTCGCCGTTTCGCGGCAAAGGATGAGCGGGTGCGTTACGTTTCGTTTTCGCGGAATTTTGGCAAGGAATCTGCCATGCTTGCGGGTATGAAATATTCCACCGGCGAGTACGTGGGAATTCTCGACGCGGATTTACAGCATTCGCCGGAATTGATCCCCGAGATGCTCGCAGCGCTGGAGGAGGGCTATGATATCGCGGCGGCGCGCCGGGTGGACCGCTCCGGCGAGGGCAAGGTCAAGAGCGCTTTTTCCCGCGCTTTTTATAAGGTCATCAATAAAATGTCCGACGTGGATATCGCAGAGGGCGCGCAGGATTTCCGCATCATGAAGCGTCCCGTTGTGGAAGCCATTCTGTCCATGCCGGAATATAACCGCTTTTCCAAGGGAATCTTCAGCTGGGTCGGTTTCCGGACGAAATGGTTTGAGCATGAAAATCGCGAACGCGCGGCCGGGTCGAGCAAGTGGTCTTTTACGAAGCTGTTCCGCTATGCGCTGGACGGGATCATCGGCTTTTCCACCGTTCCCCTCAAGGTTTCCCTTTATATCGGCGTTGCGTCGAGCGGAATCGGCGTGGTTTATGCGCTGTATATCCTGATCCGCACATTGATCCGTGGCTCTGATGTGCCGGGCTATCCCTCTATAATCTGTGCCATTTTCTTCTTTGGCGGCCTGATCCTCTGTTCCCTCGGCATCATCGGGGAGTATCTCGCACGGATCTATCTGGAGGTAAAGAGACGCCCGATCTTCCTGGTGGCGGAGACGAATATCATTCCGGAGCCCGCTGAGAAAAGCGATCCGTCAGAAGGGTGACCAGATTGGACGAGCATTTGAGGCCCCTGCGTGAAAAGGCGATGCGTCTCCCCCTTACGCCGGGCGTTTATATCATGAAGGACAAAAAGGGGACGATCATCTATATTGGCAAGGCAAAGGCCTTGAAAAACCGCGTCAGTCAGTACTTCGGCTCGCAGGAGCACCATGCGGTCAAGGTGCGCCGGATGGTGGAAAACGTCGCGGATTTTGACTATATCCTGACGGATAGCGAATTTGAGGCGCTTGTGCTTGAATGCAGCCTCATCAAGCAGCACCAGCCCAAATATAATATCCTTCTGAAGGACGATAAGGGCTATCATTACATTCGAGTAAGCGGCGGGGAATGGCCCGTTATCAGCGCGGCAAAGCAGAAGCTCGACGATGGCGCGCAGTATATCGGGCCATTCACAAGCTCCTTTACCGTGTCGCAGTCCGTGGACGAGGCGCTGCGGATTTTCCGCCTACCCCAGTGTAACAAGGTGTTTCCGCGCGATATCGGCAAGGGCAGGCCATGTCTGAATTTTTTTATCAAGCAGTGCGCCGCGCCCTGCGCGGGCAAAATGACGCAGCGGGAATATCAGGAGACGGTGGGCGAGGCGCTTGCATTTCTGCGCGGAGGCAGCACCCAGGCGCTCAGGGATATTCAGCGCCGGATGGAGGAGGCTGCCGAAAATCTGGAATTTGAAAAGGCGGCCCGCCTACGCGACCGGCTCTCCGCCATCCGACGGATGCAGGATAAGCAGAAGGTCGTGTCGGTCTCTGTAAAGGAGCAGGATGTATTCGCCATTTCCAACAGCGCGCAGAGCGCCTGTTTGATGGTGCTCCGCTTTGCGGAAGGCCGGCTTTATGACAGCGAGTATTTCTTTATCGACAGCGTCGAGGACTTTCCGTCCGCACGCGGTGAGCTGATTCAGGGCTATTACTCCATGCGCGACCATGTGCCGCCACGCGTGACGGTCGACGGCGAGGTGTCGGGCGCGGAGCTTTTGTCCAGCTGGCTCAGTGAGAAAGCGGGAAGGCGCGTCCAGATTGCCGTGCCGCAGCGCGGAGAGCAGGCGCAGCTGATGGAGATGTGCCGCTCGAATGCGGCGGAAAAGCTCGCGGAGCATCTGGGCCGGGCGGGAAAGCAGACGGCGGCGCTCGATGAGCTCGCCCGTTTGTTGGGGCTGGACGCCCCACCTGAATATATCGAGGCGTATGATATTTCCCACACCGCCGGTAGCGATAATGTGGCTGGTATGGTCGTTTTCCGCGGCGGCGCGCCTTATAAACAGGCGTACAAGCGCTTTTCGATCAAATCCTTCGAGGGGCAGGACGACTATGGCTCCATGCGCGAGGTGCTCACCCGCCGCTTTTCGCATTACGAACAGGAGAAGGACAGCGGCGAGGGCTTTGGAAAGCTGCCAGATCTGATTCTTCTTGACGGCGGGCAAGGGCAGGTCAATGCCGTGCGGCCGGTGCTCGAGCAGTTCGGGCTGAGGATTCCACTATTCGGCATGGTCAAGGATGATCGCCATCGTACGCGAGCCATCGCGGCGGATGGCGGAGAAATCGCCATCAATTCCAAGCGTCAGGCATTTACGCTTGTCTCTTCTATCCAGGAAGAAGTGCACCGTTTTGCCATCGGCTATCATAAGCAGAAGCACAAAAAGAGCACGTTGGTAAGCTCTCTTACTCAGATCGAAGGGATCGGCGAGACACGCGCCCGGGCGTTACTGCGCTCGTTTCAGACCATCCGGGCAATCCGGGAGGCGGACGTTGAACAGCTTCTGAAGGTGAAGGGAATGACAGAGCCGGCTGCGAAGGCAGTTTTTTGTCATTTCCACTCGGAAGAATCGCAGCAGGAGGAGTAGTTCCGTTTGTGAACTTTTTCACAAAAATTAGGATTAATTCTCTATAAATGTTGACAAACATCCGTTCAAAATAGGATAATAGCTTAAATTAGTTTCAGAATGAATCAATGCTTTTCAAATATAGCTTTTCATGGATGGAAAGAAATACGGGAGTTTTCATTATGAGAGTCATCACTGGGTCCGCAAAAGGCCGTAAACTGAAAACCCTTTCGGGCGAGGACGTACGGCCTACGACAGACCGCGTCAAGGAAGCCCTGTTCAGCATCATTCAATTTGAGGTCGAAGGCAGGCGCGTGCTTGACCTCTTTGCGGGCTCCGGTCAGCTGGGAATCGAGGCGCTCAGCCGCGGCGCGGCAAGCGCCGTGTTTGTCGACGCCGCGCGCGCTTCCATCGAGGTGGTGCGGGAAAATCTGAACACGACCAAGCTTTCCCAGAGCGCACAGATAATACAGATGGATAGTCTCGCCTTTCTCGCGGGCTACTGCGGGCCGTTTGATATTGCCCTTCTCGATCCGCCGTACGGCGTGGGCCTGTTGCACAAGGCGCTGCCTATGACGGCGCGCCGCATGGCACCGGGCGGCGTGATCATCTGCGAATCCACGGTGAAGGAAGACCTGCCGGAGCAGGTGGAGGATTTTCGGCTTGTGCGCCGGTATCCATATGGGAAGATTTCCCTCACGGTATACCGGAGAGAGGGGGAGACGGAATGAGGATTGCAGTATGTCCCGGCAGCTTTGACCCTGTCACCCTGGGGCATCTGGATATTATCCGCCGTTCCTCCAAGCTGTTTGACAAGGTGATCGTCGTTGTTATGGTCAATTACCATAAAAAAGACAGCAGCTTCACAGCAGAGGAGCGCGTGGAGTTCTTGCACCGCTGTACAAGAGACATTGAGAATATTGAAATTGATACCTATAATGGGCTGCTCGCGAATTATACGCGGGAAAAAGGCGCGGTGGCGATTGTCAAGGGCTTGCGCGCTGTGTCCGATTTCGAGTATGAATTTCAGCAGGCCCTGACGAATAAACGGCTGAACCCGGAGGTGGAAACGATTTTCATCACCACCAGTGCGGACAACATGTTCCTGAGCTCCAGCGTTGTCAAGCAAGTCTGTGCCTTTGGCGGCGATATTTCCACCTTTGTATCCCCGGAGATCCGGGAGGATATTATCAAACGGTTAAAACGGGAATAAGTCCTGTTTATGATTGGAAGGGAAGGGTGTGCAAGTTATGAGTAGTGTAAGTATTGCCGATTTGTTTGACCAGATGGATGAGGTGATCGAGAACGCAACCGCTTCGATGCTGTCGAGCAAGCGTTATATCGATATCCCCGCGATGCAGGAGCTGATTTCTCAGGCGCGGGATAATCTGCCTATGGAGATCGAGCAGGCCACGCAGATCGTGCGGGATCGCAGCGCGATCCTCAAGGACGCCAAGCAGGAAGCGCATGAGACACAGGAGGCCGCTGTGCGCAACGCAGATAATCTGCGCGAGAGCGCCCGCCGTGAGGCGGAAGCGCTCACCAGCAAGGCCCGCCTGGAGGCGGACACAATGATGGAAAAGGCGCGCCGTGATTCCAAAGCCATGATGCAAAAGGCGCAGGATACGGCGGATGACATGGTGGCCAAGGCGGAGGAGAAGGCCAAAGCACTTGTTTCTGAGGATCAAATTACCAAAACTGCAACCGCGAAGGCCAACGAAATGCTCACCAGCGCCCGCCATCAGTCACAGGAGATGCTGGAGAACGCACAGGCTAAGGCACGCGAGGCGACGGAAACCGCGCAGGCCCGGGCAAACGCTATGCTGGAGGACGCACAGACAAAGTCGAAGGATATGGTGGAAACTGCGCAGGCCAAGGCGAATCTCCTGACCAAAACGGCCAATGAGCAGGCTGAGGAAACCATTTCTCAGGCGCAGAAGTGGTCGCACGACATGCGCACAGGCGCGAGCGAGTTTGTCGAGCGCATTATGCGCACGTCGGACGAGCTGCTCACACAGAGCGTCAATGAGATCCGCAGGGCGCGGCAGAGCCTGCGCGCTTCGGGCAAGGCGGAGGAAGCACAGCAGCCGGAGCCGAAGAAGGAAGCGCAAAAATAATCTGCTTTATTGAACATATAATAAGACGGGCCGCAGCCGGGCAAACAGTGAAACGGTCTGCGGCCTGTTTTTTATTTACACAAAGTTTTGTGCTATTCAGCCAGAAGGGTAGGACGAAATTCGGCTTCATAGAAAAAACTTCCGCGTAGCATGGAAAGGATGGTCATATCAATGAAGATTTTGGTCTATTTGACCGGCGGCACAATCGGTAGCCGCGTTGACGGCGCAACCATCCATACGGATCCCGCCTCGGCCAGCAGACTTTTGACGTTGTACCGGGAGCGCCACGGAACAGATACGCAGTTTGTTGTGCGACAGCCATGCAACCTGCTTAGCGAAAATGCGACGCCTGCGCTATGGTCCCTCCTGGCACGGTCAGTGCGGGAGGAGAACCTGGCTGTCTACGACGGGGTTATCATCACACATGGCTCGGATACGCTGCCCTACACCTGTGCTGCACTCGCTTTCCTGCTGCGGGATGTGCCGATTCCATTGGTGCTGGTCGCAAGCAATTATTCTCTGGGGGACAGCCGCAGCAATGGCCTGGCCAATTTCCGCAGCGCAGTCGAGCTGATCGCTTCCCGTCAAGTTCGGGGTGTGTTCACCGTTTTTCAGGATGAAAAAGGCGCCAATCGTGTGTATCTTGCCGCCCGCATTCAGGAGGCGGACACGGCCCGCGATCAGTTCCCAAGCTATGGGGGAGTAGATTTTGGGGAGATACGCGATGGAGGGTTTCATTGGAATGCGCATCCGCTCAATCCCACATTGGAAGAGGTGAATCAAATTCCCACGCGTCTGCTGCGTTCGGATTGGACTTTTCAGGAGCCGGTGCTCGCCCTGCGCCCGTATCCAGGGCTTTCCTACCGGTTTTTGCGGCTGGACCCGCCGCCGCGCGCTATGCTGCACTATCTCTATCATGCGGCGACGGCCTGCACGCGGGGGGAGAGATACGCACTGCCGGATTTCCTGCGAGAGTGCCAAAGCAGGGGGACGGACTGTTATCTCGCGCCTTTTAAGGCAGAAGGAGATGCGTTGTATGAAACGAGCCGGGCATTGCTGGCCACGGGGGCAATCCCGCTCTACCGGATTTCCTTTGAGGCGGCGTATGTGAAATTGACGATCGCCTATAATCAGCAGGAGATGGACCCGCGGGGCCTGATGGAACAGTGTTTTGCCTTTGAAATCCTGCCGGAATCCGAGGCCGGCGGGTGGGAATGAAAATCCGTAATGTGGATATATAAAGTTCACAAAATTTAAGCTTCGGCCTTGTGTGGTTATACAAAACGATCATTCTGCACAATTTTTTGATAAATAGAGTGCAACAATCTGCCTGTTTTTACGTTATATATAATGGGGGAGTTTCTCTGAAAATTAAAAACAGGAGTGCAGAAAAATGAAAAAGACAATGCGGTTTCTCTCAATGGCGCTGGCGATCCTACTGATCATTCAGCTTTTCCCGGCGACAAGCCTTGCGGCAAAGGCGGACGAGCTTCGCGCACTGGCGCAGGCAGACACAAAGCGGCAGCCGGATACGCTATGTTTTTTCAATGCGTGATGTAAGCGGAACACCATATGTTACATTATATTCATC
>DCJV01000092.1:0-1300 GCA_002320555.1 Ruminococcaceae bacterium UBA1691
GGCAATCAAAAAAGCAAGCATAATACGGAATTTTTACGAATGGTTCTTTTGTACTTTGGAAAACGATATTCCTACGCTGACCGCCCGGAGCGCAATGCTCCAGGCGGCTTCCTTATCGTTCGAGCTGCCTTTTCCTACGCCAACCCATCGCTTATTGTTATCCTTTATCCTACCATAGCATTGCCAAACAGGGGAAAACAGCGTCGCCCGGTTTCTTTAAAAAAGAAATGATTTGATAGAGAACGGAGCTTGTAAAGTCCACTTCCAACACCGCCGCATGGGAAATAAACATCCGGTAACAATACACGAGCACCAAAGCCAGCAAAAATGCAGCCAAAAACACTGTTTCCGTTTTTCGGTTTAGAGAAAACGGCAGGACCTCCCGAAAAAGAATATAAAGCACAGCAGGCACAAGCACGAAGACCAGCGGATGATAGGCAAAGGCCGCCCGAAAATCCAATTGTATCAGGGATAGGCAGGCGCGCATCATGCCACAGCCGGGGCAGGATACGCCGAAGAACCGCCGCACAGGGCAGCCGCCGAAAAGCGCCACTGCTCCAACCACCCCTGTAAGCAATGCCAGCCGCTGCAGGACCGTTTTCCATTTTAATCCGGTATGATGCCGAGGAATCTGCTCCGGCATAGGCATAGCTACGACCATTCCTTTCCGCAGGCGCTGGTAGGCTGAACATCTCAGCAAAGCCGAATTTCATTGGAACGTGTGCAACGGCCCTTACAGATTGTGAAAATTGTATCATTTCCATGATCATTCTCTATCCTAGAGTAGCAAACGCAACATCTTCTGTCAAGCATTGTGGAATAACCGCTCCCCTAATTCATTTCCTGTCGATTCAGGGATTGCGCCGTGGGGCACATTTATACTATAATATAAAAGATATGCAAGAAAAGGAGCAATGATTTTGTCATTTATACAGAAGGCCGTTGAGCTCTCCAATCATTTCCTCTGGGATTATCTGCTTTTATTTCTCCTGTGCGGTACCGGTATCTATTTTACCTTCCGGCTAAAGTTCATTCAGGTTAGCCGGTTTGGCGAAAGCTTCCGGCGCACGTTCGGCGGTATCCGTCTGCGCGGTGCTAAGGCGGATGGCCGGGGGATGTCCTCCTTCCAATCGCTTGCCACCGCGGTGGCTGCCCAGGTTGGCACGGGAAATCTTGCCGGAGCCGCCACGGCGCTCATCGGCGGCGGCCCCGGCGCAATTTTCTGGATGTGGTTAAGCGCTTTTTTCGGCATGGCAACCATTTTCGCAGAGGCTACGCTAGCCCAAAAATACAAAACCAC
>DCJV01000092.1:1371-4278 GCA_002320555.1 Ruminococcaceae bacterium UBA1691
CTGGTCATCTGCGCGCTCGGCTTTATGGGCAATATGGTGCAGTCCAATTCCATTGGTGCCGCCTTTCAGAATGCCTTTGAGATTCCTCCTCTGGCCGTTGGCGTGATTGTTGCTGCGGCTGCGGGCTTCATTTTTCTCGGCGGCGTGCGCCGAATTGCCAGCGTAACGGAAAAAATCGTGCCCATTATGGCATTGTTTTATATTGTGGGAGCCATGGTCATCATTATTGTCAATTTTCGCCGGATTCCCGATGCTTTTTCTCAGATTTTTACCGGCGCATTTTCCCCGCAGGCTGTTACCGGCGGCGTGATGGGCATTACCGTTCAGAAAGCCATCCGTTTCGGCGTGGCGCGCGGCCTGTTCTCCAATGAGGCCGGCATGGGCTCTACGCCGCACGCACATGCGATAGCAAAGGTCAAAGAGCCCTGCGATCAGGGCATTGTCGCCATGATGGGAGTATTTATCGACACATTTATTATCCTGACGCTCACTGCGCTCGTCGTTTTGGTCACAGGCGTCCTGCCGCGCGGATATTCGGGAGAATTGGAGGGGATCGCCCTGACGCAGGCAGGCTTTGAATCGGTCTTTGGTCATGGCGGAACGATTTTTATTGCGGTCTGTATGCTCTTCTTCGCTTTCTCCACCATTATCGGATGGTACTTTTTCGGGGAGGTCAATATCCGCTCCCTATTTGGCAAAAAGGGTGTAAAAATCTACGCGCTGCTCGTCTGCGTGTTCGTCGCCGTCGGCTCCACGCTGAAGGTGGATCTCGTGTGGAGCCTGTCGGACACCTTCAACGGCCTGATGGTCATCCCAAACCTGCTCTCCCTGCTTTCCCTGAGCGGCACCGTTTCGCGCCTGTACCAATCCTACGGCAAGAAAAAACAGATCAAAGAGGCGTCCTAAGTATGGGCTTTGTTACGCATTCGCTCGATCCAATCTACGATCAAAACACCCGTGTCCTGATCCTCGGCACGATGCCCTCCCCAAAATCCCGGGAATACGGCTTTTACTATTCCCATCCGCAAAACCGTTTCTGGCGCGTCCTCTCCGCAGTATTCGGCGAGCCGATCCCGCAGAATAACGGCGAGAAAAAATCGCTTGTCCTGGCGCATCATATCGCCCTGTGGGATGTTCTGGAATCCTGCGACATTCAGGGCGCGGGTGATGCGAGCATCCGCAATCCCGTTGCGAACGATTTGCGCCCTATTTTCGGCGCGGCATCCATCCAGGCGGTCTTTACGACAGGCCAAAAGGCGACGCAGCTTTACCGTCGGCTCTGTCTTGCGCAAACAGGCGTAGAGAGCATCTATCTTCCCTCCCCCAGCGCGGCGAACTGCCGAAACTGCACGGTTAACGACCTGATCCGGGCATACTCCGTCATTCAATCCTATACGGATGCAAAGGAGACCGACCTATGACAAGGTATTCTGCCGGGAAGGCGTCAGCCACGCCCAGCCTGCCGAATTGGAATGTCGGGCCAAAACACGCGGCTGCGCTAAGTAATTTAGGTTACAGAAAAAAGGCAGACCGGATAGCTGTGCGTTTTATAAGGCGGAAGGCTTTTCATCAGACGTGAATACCAGATATAAAAAGAAGATATAATCTTACGAGGAAATATAACGTTGTATCATTCATAGAAAATAGGAGAATCCAATTGAATCCTGTCTCTATTTCAAACATTGTCGCCCCTTTGCTGGACTGGTACCGGCAAAATGCGCGCCGCCTTCCCTGGCGCGACGAGCCGACGCCCTACCGCATCTGGATTTCCGAAATTATGCTGCAGCAAACCCGTGTGGAAGCGGTCAAGCCATATTTTGAACGCTTCCTGCAGGCCCTTCCCGACGTGCGTGCGCTCGCTGAAGCCGAGGAGGAAACCTATCTCAAGCTTTGGGAGGGGCTGGGTTATTACAGCCGCGTGCGCAACCTGCACCGGGCCGCCTGCTTGATCATGGAGCGGTATGACGGGGAACTGCCGCGCTGCTATGACGAGCTGCTCTCTCTGCCCGGAATCGGCCCCTATACGGCCGGCGCGGTCGCTTCCATCGCCTATGGGATCCCCGTCCCAGCCGTGGATGGAAATGTCCTGCGCGTTGTCACCCGGCTGACCGCCGATCCTTCCAATATCAGTGATCCGAAGGTGAAACAGCAAATTGAAGAACGGGTCCGGTCCGTCCTTCCGGCAGACGAGCCGGGCGCGTTCAATCAGGCGCTGATGGAGCTTGGCGCAACGGTCTGCCTTCCCAACGGCGTGCCGCAATGTGAAGCTTGCCCGCTTCGGGAGCTATGTGCAGGCTATGCTCAGGGGAACCCCTGTTCTTTTCCGGTCAAGGCTGCAAAAAAAACGCGCCGCATTGAGCAGCGCGCTGTTCTGCTGTTTTTATGCAACCAAAGGCTTGCCCTGCACCGCAGGCCAAACAAGGGCCTTCTGGCCGGGCTATGGGAGCTGCCCAATGAGCTGGATCTCTCCTCCATGCAGGAAATTCGCCAAGCGGTCGAAAAATGGGGACTCACCGCCCTTCGGATTGAAAAATGCGGACAGGCAAAGCATATTTTTACTCATATCGAATGGCACATGACCGCTTACCGGATTCGCGTAGAGGAAGCGCTTGAAACCGGCGGGCTGCAATGGGTTACGCCGAACGAGCTAGATAGGCAATATGCACTACCAGCTGCATTCAGGCCCTTCCTGGAGGATTTGGAATTCTTCGGGTGGAGAGCATCATATTAAATCATTCTGTATGGGAGGCTGCGCAGGCAGCCTCTTCTGCTTGTCTATCGAGTCTGAGAGAAGAGTGCACAAACAAGTATGGTTCCTGGTCGCTTTCGGAACCGGCGTCGCTGGGCGCTGTCGGGAGGCCGAGGCAGCACTCGCATTAATATCAAACGGCCCCTTTTGCTTCCTTT
>DCJV01000092.1:4283-5120 GCA_002320555.1 Ruminococcaceae bacterium UBA1691
TCCTTTTCCGGCCGAGCGGAAAAGGGAGAGCCCGCGCGGCCTGAGCGCGGACCAATTTACGAGATTGTTCATGTACATTTTAACAAAACGATATGCCTTTTTCGACAGGCTGATGAGACAGAGCATGCGTATAACTTTTAGGCGGATCCTCAACCATACCTGGCTGCATACTGGCGCGGCGTTATCCCATAGGCCTTTCGGAAGCAGGCGATAAAATAGGTTTGAGAGCAAAAGCCGAGATCATAGGCGATCCTCTTTGGGTCGCATTTGCCGCGCAGCATTGCCTTCGCCGCCTCCAGCCGCTGCTCCATGATATAATCCCGCACCGTCTTCCCCACGTGCTTTTTAAAAAGCTTTGACAGATAGTCCTCGCTCAGGCCCGCTACCTCCGCCAAATCGGCCAGCCGGACCGGCTCATGGAGATGCCTGTCGATATAATCAAGGCATCTTCGTATTTTCATGGGGCAGTTGCCGCGCGCCGCCTCGTGGACCAGGGAAGTGATCTCCAGCACGATTCTTTTCAGGTACTCCACAATTTCTTCCCCTGTGGTAAAGGCGTCGACCTGCATGATATAGCGGTCGGAAAGGTTAAAGGCCTGCATTTCATTGAGCCCGCCCTGGATCGCATACCGGATGCCGAGCGTGATGCAGCAAACCGCCCAATATTGCATCTGCCGGATTGAATTATTGGATAGCCGGCCAATGACAATCCCCGATGAAAGATACGCCTCAAGCCGCTGCTTCACCATCTCCACATTCCCCTGCTGCACAAAGGAGAAAAAGGCCGTCTCCTCCTGATAAGACGTATGCGTGACGCCGCTTTCCCGCTGTTCAAAC
>DCJV01000099.1 GCA_002320555.1 Ruminococcaceae bacterium UBA1691
TCGCTCGATCATATCCGGCTCGACTATTCGGAATTCGGCAAGGGCGATTACCGTCTGCCCGCCATGCAGGTACAGGCCGAAAACGGGAATTTCAACTGCGATTTCAAATTCCTCGATGCAAAGGTCACTGATACCAAGCCGGAGCTTTCCGGCCTTCCCTCCAGCTATGGGAGGAGCAAAACGCTCACAGTCATTCTGGAGGACGCGGCGCTTTGTGCGCAGTTGCATTTGTTTTACACCGTGTTTGAGGAGTGCAATGTGATCACCCGCAGCGCGCGGCTGATCAATCAGGGGGAAAAGGCGATCAAAATCCACTCCCTGATGAGCATGCAGATCGACCTGCCCGCGGGGGATTATACGATGCTCTCCTTCGACGGCTCCTGGATTCGCGAGCGGTATCAGCATGAGCGCAAGCTCACAGCGGGGGAGTGCTCCATCGGCTCCATCTGCGGCACGAGCTCCAACCGCCACAATCCCTTTTTTGCCATCCGGAAAGAGGGCTGCAACGAGCAGGCGGGGGAGTGCTGGGGGTTTAACCTCGTCTATTCCGGCAACCACATCGGCCGCGTGGAGGTGGCGCCGCACGGGATGGTGCGCGTGCAGAACGGCATCAACCCGTTCGAATTTGAATGGGCGCTTGCACCGGGCCAATCCTTCGACGCGCCGGAATCGGTGCTCACCTTCAGCCATGAGGGCCTCAACGGCATGAGCCGCAATATGCATGCCTTTGTCAAGGAGCATATCGTGCGCGGTGAATGGAAGAACAAGGAGCGCCCGATTGTCGTCAACAATTGGGAGGCGACGTATTTCACCTTTACGGAGAAGAAAATCCTCGCGATCGCCAAGGAGGGCGCGCGGTTGGGCGCAGAGCTCTTCGTCCTAGACGACGGCTGGTTCGGCAAGCGCAACAGCGATCATTCCTCTCTGGGGGACTGGACGGTCAACAAAAAGAAGCTCCCCTCCGGCATCGGCGGCCTGGCAAAGAAGATCAATGAGATGGGCCTCAAGTTTGGCCTCTGGGTGGAGCCGGAGATGGTCAATCCGGACAGCGACCTCTACCGCGCGCACCCGGATTGGGCGATGACCACAGACGAATACGAGCCGACGGAGGGCCGCAACCAGCTGGTGTTGGACCTGACGAATCCGGACGTGCAGCAATACCTGATCGACACGATCACGGATGTGATCAAGCTGGGCAACATCGAATACATCAAGTGGGATATGAACCGCCAGTTTTCCGATGTGTTCGGGCGGACACTCGGAACAAGACAGGGCGAGTATTTCCACCGTTATTATATCGGCCTTTCCAATATTCTGCAGGCGCTGTGCGACCGCTTCCCGCACGTGCTGTTTGAATCCTGCTCCAGCGGGGGTAACCGCTTCGATCTCGGCATGTTCTGCTATATGCCTCAATGCTGGACGAGCGATAATACGGACCCGCTCGACCGCATCCGGATTCAGACCGGCACTTCCTATGGATATCCGCAGTCCGTCATGACGATGCACGTCAGCGCGTCGCCGAGCTTCGCCTCCCTGCGTGCCTCCTCCATTGAGGAGCGCTTCAATGTGGCGAGCTTCGGGCTGACGGGGTATGAGCTGGATGTGACGAACCTTTCCTCCTTTGACCGCGCGGCGGTCAAAAAGCAGATCGCGTTCTACAAGGCGCACCGCAGGCTGCTGCAGTTCGGCGAATTCTACCGCATCGGCGACCCCTTCAAAGACAATGCCTGTGCCTGGCAGGTCGTTTCCCCGGATCAGAAGGAATCCATGCTCGGCTGCTTTCTCAACCGGCTCACGCCCAACAGCGGGCCGGACCGGCTCTCCTTCGTGGGCCTCGACCCGAAAAAGACGTATCGCTTTACCGCGCGGCAGCAGCTTTTGAACCTGCGCACCTTTGGCGAGATCATCAATACGCCGCTCCCCAAGAAGTTTGACATGGAGGACGGCAAGGTTTATAATTTTCTCACAGATCATATCCGCCTGCATTCAGAGAGGGAGGATTACACGCTTCCCGGCGCATCGCTGCTTTATGCAGGGCTTGTGCCGTGCCAGCTCTTTGTGCTGAGCGGATATAACGGCAAAACGCGCGTGATGACGGATACGGATTCCCGCGTTTATTACCTGAAGGAAGTCGCAGAGGAAGAGCTCACCGGCGGCGCGGATGAACCTGCATCCATTGCCCTGCATCGGCCTGAACCCAATGATCACTGAGAGAAGAAAAGAATTGAGAAAGGATTTGATTGGATCATGAGAACGACCCTGCCCCTGAATTTTGGCTGGCGCTACACGCCCGCCTTCGACCCGGCGATGGTGACGCCCACCTTCGACGCGAGCGCTTTTGCGCTCGTGGACATCCCGCATACCTGCAAAGAGCTGCCGCTGAATTATTTCGACGAGCGGGATTACCAGTTCGTCAGCGGCTACCGCAAGGAGTTTGCCCTGCCAAGGGGAATGAAGATGAAGGGCAACCGTTTCCTGCTGCATTTTGAGGGCGTGGCCAACGCCGCAAAAGTGTATTTAAACGGCACCCTCCTCGGCGAGCATAAGGGCGGTTACACAGCCTTTGTTTTTGATGTGACCGACACGGTCAAATCGCGCGGCAATGTTCTTGCCGTGGAGGTCGATTCCACGGAGCGCCCGGAGATCCCGCCGTTCGGCAGGGTCGTCGATTATCTCTGCTACGGCGGCATTTACCGCGAGGTCTGGCTCGAATGCGTCAATGAGGTGTATATTGAAGATACCTTTATCCGCACCAAGGATCTGCTGCTCGGCAAAAAGAAGCTGCTCGATATCGACGTGACCTTTTCAGAGAAGACACAGGGCGATTTAAAGCTGGAGCTGTACGACGGCGAGCAACTGATCGCCTCCCAGGCCTGCCCGTTTGAGGCGAAGGTGCTCAATCTTAAATGGCGCGTCTCCGGCGTGACGCTCTGGTCCACGGAGCATCCAAAGCTCTACACCCTGAAGGTGGTCTATAATGGCGGCGCGGATGAAAAATCCTATCGCTTCGGCTTCCGCGAGTGCGAATTCCGCAAGGACGGCTTCTATCTGAATGGAAAGAAGATGAAGATTCGCGGCCTGAACCGCCACCAGAGCTATCCGTACGTCGGCTATGCAATGCCGGCCTCCGCGCAGAAGGCGGATGCCGACCTGCTGAAATTTGAGCTCGGCTGCAATCTGGTGCGCACCTCGCACTATCCGGATTCCACACACTTCCTCGACCGCTGCGATGAGATCGGCCTGCTTGTCTTTACCGAGATTCCGAGCTGGCAGTTCACCGGCGAGGGCGAATGGCGGGAGAACTTCCTGAAGAACGTGGCTGATATGGTCAAACGCGACCGCAACCACCCCTGCGTCATCCTCTGGGGCGTGCGCGTCAATGAGGGGCAGGACTGCGACGAGCTGTATGAAAAAACGAACGCCATCGCGCATTCGCTGGATGATACCCGCCAGACGGGAGGCGTGCGCAATTTCCCGCAGAGCCATCTGCTGGAGGATGTTTATACCTATAACGATTTTATCCATTCCGGCGGCAAGATCGCGCTGAACCTGCCCATGATCGTGGCTGGGCCGAAGGCACCCTATCTCGTCACAGAGCACAATGGGCATATGTATCCCACCAAGAGCTTCGACCGCGAGGAGATCCGCGTGGAGCATGCGCTGCGCCACGCCCGCGTGCTGAACGCGGCCTACGGCAGCAGCCGCACCAGCGGCGCGATCGGCTGGTGCATGGCAGATTATAATACGCACAAGGATTTTGGCAGCGGCGACCGCATCTGCTATCACGGTGTGACGGATATGTTCCGCGTGCCGAAGCTTGCCGCTGCGCTATACGCCTCCCAGCAGGATGAGACGCCTGTGATGGAGATTTCCTCCTCCATGGATATCGGCGAGCATCCGGCGAACCAGATCGGCCAGGTCTACGCCTTTACCAACTGCGATTACGTGAAGCTCTATAAAAACGGGGTGTATGTCAGCACGGCATACCCGAATAAAAAGGCTTTCCCGCACCTGCCGCACCCGCCGATTTTCACGGATGATTTCATCGGCGACGCGCTCACCGAGAAGGAGCATCTCAACGAAACTGCGGCTAAATTCCTCAAGCCCGCGCTGGTGGCAGGCTCGAAATACGCCTTCTCCATGCCGAAGAGATATTTCCTCCTGGCGGGCCTTGGAATCGTCACGAGCGGCATGAAGATCGGCGATATGGTCTCCCTGGTCGAAAAGTATATCGGCGGCTGGGGCGATGAGCAGATTTCCTATCGCTTCGAGGGCTATAAGGATGGGCAACTCGTCAAGACGGTCGTCAAAACAGCTGTGACAGAGAGGGCGCTGGATGTCCGCGTTGACAACCCGCAGCTCGTGGAGGCGGATACCTATGATGTGACCCGTGTCGCACTGACTGCCATTGATCAAAACGGCAACCGCCTGCCCTTTGCGAACAATGCCGTGACGGTTACTGTGGATGGCCCTGTGGAAGTGATCGGCCCGAAGACCTTTGCGCTCATCGGCGGCGACCGCGCCTTCTGGCTGCGCACGAAAGGCGAAAGCGGCGAGGCGACTGTTACGATCACGGTTGAGAATATGGGAACCTACACCTGCAAGGTCAACGTCACCAAGCAGGCGTAAACAACAGCAGAAGAAAAATATCCGCAGCTTCTCTAATGAGGGGCTGCGGATATTTTTATTGGGGGCCTGCTCTTTTTGCCTTCCTCTGTGAAAAGCATGCAACATTTTAAAAGACGTGTTGAATTTCTCTTGACAAATACCCCTGTGAGGTATATTCTAAGAGTATAAAAATACCCCATTAGGGTATTTCAAAAAAGGAGGAATGGCGATGGCCTTTGAAAAAAATGGGATCGCAGCAGCCGGGGCATGTGAAACAGGCTGCCCGCACCATAAACATACGCCCCGCGATGAACAGGCGATTCGCCTGCTTCAGAATCGGCTGAACCGGATGATCGGGCAGCTCAACGGGATCAAAAACATGGTGGAGGATAACCGATACTGCGGCGATATTCTGACGCAGGTGGCGGCTGTGGAAAGCGCCCTGCAGAGTTTCGGATATATTATTTTGCAGGATCATTTGGAAACCTGTGTTGTGGAAGAAATTCAGAATGGGAATCCACAGATCGTTGACGAAGCAGTGGAGCTGATGAAAAAATTGAAATAGAAAACAGGGGCATATTTATGACGACAGTAAAATTTAATGTCACTGGCATGACCTGCGCCGCGTGCAGCGCGCATGTGGAAAAAGCGGTGGCGGCAGTGCCTGGCGTTCATGAAGTAACGGTCAGCCTGCTGACGAATTCTATGAACGTTACCTTTGGTTCGTCGGTGACACCGCAGAATATTTGCGATGCGGTCACCTCGGCCGGATATAGCGCAACGCCGGAAAACGGCGCTGCGGGGAAGAACCAGTCCACCGCCCGGGAGGCGCTGGAGGATCATGAAACGCCAAAGCTCGCACGCAGGCTGATTGCTTCGATGTGTTTGCTTTTGCCGCTGATGTATGTATCCATGGGCTATCTCATGTGGGAGTGGCCTGTTCCGGCTGTTCTGGCGGAAAATCCGTTGGCAATCGGCCTTTACGAGTTGTTGCTGACGAGCCTGATTATGGTCATCAACCAGCGGTTTTTTATCAGCGGTTTTCAAAGCCTCCTGCATGGCGGGCCGAATATGGATACGCTGGTATCCATGGGAAGCGGAGCTGCTTTTGTCTACAGCACGGCGGTGTTGTTCTCCATGAGCGGCGCGATGCTCTCGGGGAACGTGGAGATGGCGTTCCACCACGCGCACGAGCTTTATTTTGAATCGGCTGCCATGATATTAACGCTTATCACGGTTGGAAAAATGCTGGAGGCATACAGCAAAGGCAAAACGACGAATGCGATCAAAAGCCTGATAGATTTGGCCCCGAAAACGGCGCATGTGTTGCGGGATGAGGGAGAGACGACGATCCCGGTGGAAGAGGTGCGCGTGGGCGATCCCTTTCTTGTGCGCCCCGGTGAAAGCATCCCGGTTGACGGGCGGGTGCTGGAAGGGGAGAGCGCAGTCAATGAGGCGGCGCTCACCGGCGAGAGCCTGCCGGTGGATAAAGCGCCCGGCAGTTTGGTCAGTGCGGCAACCCTGAACCAGAACGGCTCCCTCACCTGCACCGCCACCCGCGTCGGCGGCGATACGACCCTGAGCCAGATTATTGAAATGGTGGAGAATGCCGCGGCGACGAAAGCGCCGATTGCAAAAGTGGCAGATCGGGTATCCGGCGTATTCGTGCCGGTGGTGATCGGGATTGCTCTGGTAGCCGGAGCAGCCTGGCTGATCGCAGGAAAAAGCTTCGGCTTTGCGCTGGCGCGCGCGATCAGTGTGCTCGTTATCAGCTGCCCGTGCGCGCTGGGGCTCGCAACGCCCGTCGCGATTATGGTCGGCAGCGGAGTGGGGGCTAAGAAGGGTGTGCTGTTCAAAACCGCCGCAGCATTGGAGGCCGCCGGAAAGACGGATTTTGTTGTGCTGGATAAAACCGGGACGGTCACGCAGGGAAAGCCCCAGGTGACCGATCTTCACCCAGCGCCCGGTGTCACTGAGATTGAGCTGCTGCAAATAGCCGCCGCGCTGGAGGAGAAGAGCGAGCACCCGCTGGCGCATGCCATTCGGGCAAGGGCGGTCGAAACCGGCCTGCAATATGATCCTGCCCGTGCGTTTGCCGCCTTGCCCGGCCACGGCGTACAGGGCGAGATTGGCGGGAAAGCCGCTTTCGGCGGCAACGCCGCCTTGATGCAGGATAAAAACCTTTTGACCGGCCAGATGAAGGAGGCAGGCGAGGCACTAGCCAACGAAGGAAAAACGCCGCTTTATTTTGCACGAGACGGGCGGCTGCTCGGGATTGTTGCAGTAGCGGACGTGGTAAAGCCGGACAGCGCAGAGGCAATCCGGATGCTTAAAAATATGGGCGTGCAGACCGTGATGCTCACCGGCGACAATCGCCGCACGGCCGAGGCGATTGCAAGGCAGGTCGGTATGGACGCGGTGGTTGCCGACGTGCTGCCGAATGATAAGGAAGCCGTTGTGCGCGGGCTTTCTGAATATGGGAAGGTGGCCATGGTCGGCGACGGCATCAACGACGCCCCGGCGCTGACCCGCGCAGACGTCGGGATCGCCATCGGAGCAGGGGCGGACGTGGCCCTGGATGCGGCGGACGTTGTGCTGATGAAATCAAGCCTTTTGGATGTGCCGGCCGCAATTCGCCTGTCCCGCCAGGTGCTGCGCAATATCCATGAAAACCTGTTTTGGGCGTTTCTTTACAACTGCATCGGGATTCCGATTGCAGCGGGCGCGCTGATCCCCATCTTCGGCCTGCAGCTCAATCCAATGTTCGGCGCCGCCGCGATGAGCCTTTCGAGCTTCTGCGTTGTGATGAACGCGCTGCGGCTGAACCTGTTCCACATGCACGCCGCGAAGCGGGATACCAAGCGAAAAAAGATCCCCATGCCGGAGTTCCTATCCGGCTTTCAGGAGAAACAAATCCCGGCCCTTGCGCCGGAAAAAACGGAGGTAACACAAATGACGAAGACTATTTTGATTGATGGCATGATGTGTGCGCATTGCCAGATGCATGTGCAGAAGGCGCTCGCCGCAATAGACGGCGTGAGCGCTGTGGATGTGAATCTGGAGGAAAAGAAGGCGACCGTGACGCTTGCCAAGGATGTGCCGGACCAGGCGCTGATGGACGCAGTGACGCAGGCCGGCTATACGCCGGTCAGCTGCTCGGCGGAGTAAAAAGCAAGCAGGGTTACCGCCAGTCGAAAAGCCGCT
This sequence comes from Ruminococcaceae bacterium UBA1691, assembly GCA_002320555.1. Lineage (GTDB taxonomy): Bacteria > Bacillota > Clostridia > Oscillospirales > Acutalibacteraceae > Fimivicinus. The sequence goes on from DCJV01000099.1 coordinate 7,813, forward strand.
CCGGGGAAACAAAGCTGTTCTTTTCCCGGAGCGGCTGTTTGTATCTGTTTGAATCCGGAAGGATGCGCTGCGGCCGTAACGTGCGCTTGACACAAAAAAGAATATGATATAAAATGGAATTATACAATATAAAAGTAAATTCGTCTTTATTTTACAATAAATGTATATTTTCGCAAGGCTAATTGTAAACTTTCTGTGAACCCAGGCATTTGTTGCATCATGCAGGGCAACAAATATTGCGTTTTTGCCTATTGGTAGAGAGTTTTTCTCAAATTTACCAATAGGAAGTGCAAAGATGACAGAAGAAAATTACCGCTACCGCACAAGCCAGCTTCTGCTCCGGAATCAATTTGAGGGCAGCGGCGCATGGAAGATTCCCGTCATTCCCAAAGCAGAATTTGATGAGGAGGAATTCCGGGGCCTGCGCCTGATCGGCTTTGACAAAACAAAGCTGGAGGATGAGCGGCATCTGGGGCGGATCGTTCATTTTTTCCTCTACGACTACAAGTTTGAGCGCGTGTGGAAGGATCCCGATCATGATATCGAAAAGCTCAGGCGGTACCGGGCGGTGCTCTCACCAGATTTCAGCATGTATCTTGAGATGCACCCGCTCATGCAGCTTTATAACACCTTCCGCAACCGCTGGTGCGGGGCGTATTTCGCTTCAAAGGGGATGCGCGTGATCCCCACCGTGAGCTGGGGGGATGAGCGCAGCTTTGCGTTTTGCTTCGAGGGGATTCCAAAGGGGAGCACCGTGGCGGTTTCGACCTATATGGTATCGGAGCACGGGAACCGTGCGGATCAGAAACCGTTTTTCATGAAGGGCTATGAGGAGCTGCTGCGGCGGGTGGAGCCGGAGCGGATTCTCTGCTATCACGAGCCATTCCCGGAGATGCGGGGCAACATTGTCCCGATTGATTACGAGCTCAGCTCCTGGCGGCATATGGACGACGATTACACACCGTCTAAATACGCGAAATATATCTGCGGGCTGGAGCCGGTGCCGCCGGGCTGTGATTTGGTGATCAAGCGTGGCTATGTCATGCGGGACGATGGCTGCCGGATGGGAATGGGCAGCGCTTACGGCGGTAAATGGAAGCCGAAGAAGGAAGAGGACAAGCGGTTTTTGGGGCAGCCGGGGGAGATAAAAATTACTTATGTAAGCGGATATAAAGTAGCAACTAAAATTGGAGAAGATGGGCGTGCAATCAGAGAGAGGCACTTTACAGACCATAACCGCGGGCATACCGGACATACAAATCCTCATGATCATATCATAAATTGGGATCCTGACCGTGGAAACCCATTGCCTGGGAGACCGATTAATTATCCGGGAGGTGCGCCAGAATTCAAGTTATATGGAGGGGATTATCGAATGTATACGTATGTAAAGTCGAATACACCGGAAGAGAACCGCTTTGAAACAATCAGTGAGTTCAAGTGGTGTGTTGAATGTGGCGGAGAGATAGAATTCATATGGAATGGCAAAATATATGATATTGTACATGACCCTGACGCGATTGTGATTTATGAAGCCCACAGTGAAATAGAGAGTTATTACAAGACGGCCGACGCTTTATTAGACTATGCGATTGATAACGTTCGCCTTCGGGATATTGTTACACGGATGGAGGTAACAGGAAGGACGATATAATTGGAGGATTACAAAAATGAATACAATTGTACACGCGAACACACCGGAAGAGAACCGCTTTGAAACAATCAGTGAGTTTAAGTGGTGTGTTGAATGTGGCGGGGAGATAGAATTCATATGGAATGGCAAAATATATGATATTGTACATGACCCTGACGCGATTGTGATTTATGAAGCGTATAGTGACAAAGAGAGCTATTATAAGACGGCGGATGAATTGCTGGAGCATTTAATTGACGGCGATCGGCTGCGCGATATGGTAACGCATATGGAAGTAGCAGATAGAACTATTTAAAAATATTTTTGTTGTAACATCGGGATAATCCAAATGGGCATCCTGAGCCTCAGGGGCCGATTAACGATCCGAATGGTGCACCAGAATTTAAAAACTTTGGGGGATTCAAAATGAAAAACACAGTTATATTACCCGGTAATACAGAGGAAGATCGCTTTCAAACAATCAGTGAGTTTAAAGAATGCATGCATTACCATGGAGAAGTTGAGTTTGAATGGAACGGAAAAACGTATGATATTGTACACGACCCTGACGCGATTGTGATTTATGAAGCGCACAGTGAAACAGAGTGCTATTACAAGACAGCTGACGCTTTACTGGAATATACGATTGATGATGTCCGACTCCGGGATATTATCACAAGCGTCCAGGTGCATTACAGAACCGTATGATATCAATTCTTTTATCTTAGAAAATAGATTAATTATCCAGGAGGTGCGCCGGAATTCAAGTTATATGGAGGGGATTATCGAATGTATACGTATGTAAAGTCGAATACACCGGAAGAGAACCGCTTTGAAACAATCAGTGAATTTAAATGGTGTGTCGATTGTGGGGGAGAGGTAGAGTTTGAGTGGAAGGGAACGCTTTATACGATCACTCATCCGGAAGGTATGATAAATATTAGCGAAGCCTGGAAGCCGGAAACGGAAAAATGGTGCGCGACGGCGGACGAAGCCCTTGAATATATGATAGACGGTGTCCGGCTTCGGGAGATCATTACACAGGTAGAGGTAAAAGCCAGGACAATATAATAGAGAATTACAAAATTCGAGTGCATGACAGGCTTGTTGAGGGCCTTGCCCAATATCTGTAGATGGCATGCCAAAATTGCATCTGCCGTCGGCCGCGCGAAGAGAAGCTGTTTCTTCCTCTTCACGCGGCCTTTTCATTATATTGTAGGGGAAGTACGGACGCGCAGTTCCCCTACGTTTTCAGCTTTTGTACACCGCTTTGCGGGCAGTACCTACAAACCTCGGAAAATTGTGATTTCGCCGAAATTTTTATGAAATAATTGTTGCTTTTTCCAAATCGGTGTGGTATCATATTCAAGCATGCTGTGTAGGTGTGCAGATATGCGATGATGCAGAAGGTGGCCGCCCCTTGAGGCGGGGAATTTCTGCGGAGTATGTCCGATTTACAAACCGGGCGAAAGAATACTGGCTTGCTTCGGCCAGCTGCAGTTTATGCTGCGGCGGGTTTTCTGCGGCCAGGCGCGAACAATCGGAACCCGGATCATGTTCTCAGCATATCCGGTTTTTTCAATGCAGCAAGGTGAAACACCCGGATCAGTGTTCAGATTTTCGCGTTGCCCGCCAACAATGAAGGAGGCGTTCCCCATGGCAGTTAAGGAAAAGATCCGCATCAGGCTCAAGGGCTACGACCACAATCTCGTCGACAAGTCGGCGGAAAAGATTGTTGAGACAGCCAGAAACACAGGCGCGCAGGTCTCCGGTCCCGTGCCGCTTCCAACTGAGAAGGAAGTTGTCACCGTGCTTCGTGCCGTGCACAAGTACAAGGATTCCAGAGAGCAGTTCGAGCAGCGCACTCACAAACGGCTTATCGACATTCTCAGGCCCTCGAACAAAACCGTCGAGGCTCTGACAGGTCTTGAGCTTCCCGCCGGCGTGGAAATCGAAATCAAGCTGTAAAGCAGATTTCCATTACATGCCGCAGGTCAAGTTGGCGCAAGCCAACCAATAACCGAAGGAGGAAAGGTAAATGCAAAAAGGTTTGATCGGCAAGAAAATCGGCATGACGCAGCTTTTTGACGAGCAGGGCAATGTTGTCCCCGTTACCGTCATCGAAGCAGGCCCGTGCCCGGTCGTCCAGAAGAAGACGATCGAAAACGACGGCTATGAAGCCGTGCAGCTCGGTTTTCAGGATGTCAAGGCTCAGCGCGTCAACAAGCCCATGAAGGGCCATTTCGCGAAGGGCAATGTCGCCCCGAAAAAGGTGCTGCGTGAATTCCGTCTCGCAGATATCAGCGCGATGAATGTCGGCGATATCCTGAAGGCCGACGTCTTTGCGGCGGGCGATCACGTTGACGTGGTCGGCACCAGCAAAGGCAAGGGTACGGCCGGCGCGATCAAGAGATGGAATTTCTCCCGCCTCAAAGAGTCCCACGGTACCGGCCCGGTCGCAAGGCATGCCGGCTCGCTCGGCGCGTGCAGCGATCCCTCCCGCGTATTCAAAGGCAAGAAGCTTGCGGGCCATCTGGGCGCGGAACGTGTCACAATTCAGAATTTAGACGTTGTCAAGGTGGATGTGGAAAACAACCTCATCGCGGTCAAGGGCGCTGTCCCGGGCCCGAAGAATGGGATTGTCCTCCTCGCCGACAGCGTCAAGAACGCGTAAGGAAGGAGTGGAACAAATGCCTAACGTATCAGTTTTCGACGAAACCGGCAAGAAGGTGGAAGAGCTCGCGCTGAGCGAGGGAATCTTCGGCATCACGCCCAACGTTCCGGCGATGCACCTCATGGTGGTAAGTTATCTGGCAAACCAGCGCCAGGGCACGCAGTCTACCCTTACGCGCTCTGAAGTCAGCGGCGGCGGCAAGAAGCCGTGGCGCCAGAAGGGCTCCGGCCGCGCAAGGCAGGGATCGACCCGCGCTCCCCAGTGGACGCACGGCGGTATCGCGCATGGTCCGAAGCCGCGTGAATACGGTATTTCCGTCAACAAGAAGGTAAAGCGCCTTGCCATGAAGAGTGCGCTTTCCAGCAAGGTTGCGGGCAATGAGCTTGTCGTGCTCGACAAGCTTGCACTCAGCGAAATCAAGACCAAAGAGGTCGTCAAGGTGCTCGGCGCACTCCAGACCGGCAAAAAGACGCTCATCGTTCTGCCGGAGAAGGACGACACGGTCTATCGCAGCGCACGCAACATCGCAGGTGTGAAGACGACGCTTGTCAGCACCCTGAATGTTTACGACATCCTTAACTGCGATACGCTCCTTGTCCTCAAGGATGCTGTCGCGAAGATTGAGGAGGTATATGCATGAGCAAGTTAGCACAGGATATCGTCCTGCGCCCGGTCATCACTGAGGAGAGCATGCAGGGCATCGCCTTAAAAAAATATACGTTTCAGGTAGCCAAGGATGCCAACAAGGTGGAGATCGCTCAGGCGGTTGAAAAGCTTTTCGGCGTTGAGGTCGAAAAGGTCAATACGATCAATGTCCGCGGAAAGCTTCGCAGGCAGGGCCGTTTTGAGGGCCGCACCGCGTCCTGGAAAAAGGCGATTGTAACACTTACGGAGAAGTCCAAGAAGATCGATTTCTTCGACGGCATGATGTAAGGGAAGTTTTCCCGTAAAAGAATACCCGGCGGCGACGTATGGAGCCCGGCATGCTCCGCAAAGCCGCTATGAGGAGAGTGAACCAAATGTCGATTAAAATCTACAATCCGACGACGAACGCACGGCGTAATATGTCGGTGACGGATTACACGGAGCTGTCGAAGAACGGCCCGGAGAGAAGCCTTCTGGCTCCTCTGAATAAGAATTCCGGCCGTAACAGCTATGGCAGGATCACCGTGCGCCATCGCGGCGGCGGTAACCGCAAGAAATACCGCATCATCGATTTCAAGCGCGACAAGTTTGACATGAGCGCGAAGGTGCTCGGCATCGAGTACGATCCGAACCGCTCCGCTCACATTGCCCTCATCCAGTATGAGGATGGTGAGAAGCGCTATATCCTCGCTCCCGCAGGCCTGAAGGCCGGCGATACCGTTGAGGCGGGTGCGGGCGCGGATATCAAGCCCGGCAACGCACTGCCGCTTGCCAATATCCCGACCGGTACGTTCGTCCACAATGTGGAGCTTTATCCCGGCCGTGGTGGGCAGCTCGCCCGCGCAGCAGGCAACGCCGCTCAGCTCATGGCAAAGGAAGGCGCCTACGCGCTGCTCCGCCTGCCCTCCGGCGAGCTGCGCAACGTATCCGTCAACTGCATGGCAACCATTGGCCAGGTCGGTAATGTTGACCACGAGAACGTCAAGATCGGTAAAGCTGGGCGCAAGCGCCACATGGGCTGGAGGCCGACGGTTCGCGGCTCTGTTATGAACCCGAACGACCACCCGCACGGCGGCGGCGAAGGCAAATCCCCGATTGGCCGTCCCGGGCCGGTCACGCCGTGGGGCAAGCCTGCTCTTGGCTACAAGACGCGCGCGAAGAAGAACCGCTCCGACAAGATGATTGTCAAGCGCCGTAACGGCAAGTAGTCGATGAAAGGAGCTTAAGAATTATGGGCAGAAGCGTGAAAAAAGGCCCTTTCGTGCAGTCTAAGCTGCTCGAGAGAGTCGAAAAAATGAACGAAACGGGCGAGAAGATCGTCTTAAAGACTTGGAGCCGCAGCTCCACCATTTTCCCGGACTTCGTCGGCCACACCTTCGCCGTTCACGACGGGCGCAAGCACGTACCGGTTTATGTGACGGAAGACATGGTTGGCCACAAGCTCGGCGAGTTTGCTCCCACGAGGACCTTCCGGGGCCACGCGGGTTCCAAAACCTCAAATTCCGGCAAATAACGGTCGAAAGGAGTGTGTTCATCTATGGAAGCAATGGCGAAGGTTACGCACGTGCGCATTGCGCCGCGCAAAGTGCAGATCGTTCTGGATCTGATCCGTAATCAGCCCGCTGACAAGGCCATGGCAATTCTCAAGCACACGCCCAAGGCCGCGTGTGAAATTCTTGAAAAGCTGCTAAAATCAGCGATCGCAAACGCTGAAACAAACAACAACATGGATGTTTCGAGGCTGTATGTGGCGAAGTGCTATGTCTGCCAGGGCCCGACCCTCAAGCGTCTGAGGCCGAGAGCACAGGGGCGCGGATTCCGCATCAACAAGAAAACGTCGCACATCACCCTTGTACTCAAGGAAATGGAATAAGCGAAGAGGAGGTTAAACAATGGGCCAGAAGATTAATCCCACCGGCTTGCGGGTCGGTGTCATTAAGGATTGGGAATCCCGCTGGTATGCGAAGGATGCGGACTTCGGCGATACGCTTGTAGAAGACTACAACCTGCGCGAGTGGCTGCTGAAAAAGCTTGCCCCGGCCGGCGTTCCCAAGATTGAGATTGAGCGCGACGCCAATCGTGTGCGCATCAATATCCACTGCGCGAAGCCCGGCATGGTGATCGGCCGCGGCGGCTCTGAGATCGACAAGCTCAAGGCAGAGTGCGAAAAGAAGCTCGGTAAGGAAGTCTCTCTGAATATCGTCGAGATCAAATCCCCCGATCTCAACGCGCAGCTCGTGGCGGAGAGCATCGCTTCCCAGCTCGAGCGCCGCATCTCCTTCCGCCGCGCACTCAAGCAGGCCATCGGCCGCACGATGAAGCTTGGCGCGAAGGGTATCAAAACGCAGGTTTCCGGCCGTCTGGGCGGCGCTGAAATCGCCCGTACGGAGCATTATCACGAGGGAACCATCCCGCTGCAGACCATCCGCGCAGACATCGACTACGGCTTTGCCGAGGCAAAGACAACGTATGGCCGCATCGGCGTAAAGGTCTGGATTTACCGCGGCGAGGTGCTGCATGACAATGCAAACCGCAGGCCGCGCAGGGAAGGAGGAGCTCGATAATGCTGTTACCGAAGCGTGTCAAATACCGCAGGGTGCAAAGAGGCCGTCTCAAAGGCACGGCAACCCGCGGCAATAAAGTAAACTACGGCGATTTTGGTCTCGTTGCACTCGAGCCCGCCTGGATCACCTCTAATCAGATTGAGGCGGCCCGTATCGCTATGACGCGTTACATTAAGCGTGGCGGCCAGGTCTGGATCAAGATCTTCCCGGATAAGCCGATCACCGAGAAGCCGGCGGAAACCCGCATGGGTTCCGGTAAAGGTTCCCCCGAGTATTGGGTGGCGGTCGTAAAGCCCGGCAGGGTCATGTTTGAGATCGCGGGCGTTGATGAGGAGCTTGCGCGTGAGGCTATGCGCCTTGCGGCCAACAAGCTGCCGATCAAGTGCAAATTTGTAACGAAAGAAGAAACGGGTGGTGAGCAGTAATGAAAGCCAGTGAAATGAGAAAACTGTCCCCCGCGGAGCTTGATGCCAAGCTGATCGAATTAAAGGACGAGCTTTTTAATCTGCGCTTCCAGCAAGCCATAAACCAGCTCGATAACCCGATGCGAATCAATGCCGTCAAAAAGGATATCGCCCGCATCAAGACGATTCAGCGCGATATCGAGCTGCACGGCGCGACTTCGTGAGGGAAGGGAGGCTAAAGCATGAGCGAAAGAAACCTCAGAAAAACGCAGGTGGGTATCGTCACCAGCGATAAGATGGATAAAACCGTGGTTGTTTCCGTTAAGGATAGGGTAAGGCATCCGCTTTACAAGAAAATTGTCAACCGCACTGTGAAGCTCAAGGCACACGATGAGAAGAATGAGTGCGGCATAGGCGACCGTGTTCTCGTCATGGAGACCCGCCCGTTGTCGAAAGACAAGAGATGGCGCGTGGTCGAGATCATTGAAAAAGCCAAATAAGTTTGGCGTAACACAAGGAGGAAAACACTGTGATACAGCAGCAGAGTTACCTCAAGGTTGCCGACAATACGGGCGCGAAGGAGCTTATGTGTATCCGCGTGCTCGGCGGTTCCGGCAGGAGGTATGCCAATATCGGCGACGTGGTGGTTGCTTCGGTTAAAAAAGCAGCACCCGGCGGCGTTGTAAAAAAGGGCGAAGTTGTAAAAGCGGTTGTCGTCCGCACCGCGAGCGGCGTGCGCCGTGAGGACGGTACGTATATCCGGTTCGACGAGAATGCGGCCGTCATCATCAAGGACGATAAGAATCCCAGGGGCACACGTATTTTTGGACCTGTGGCCAGAGAACTGCGCGAGAAAGATTATCTCAAGATTCTCTCCCTCGCTCCGGAAGTGCTTTAAGGGGAGGTAAGAATTTATGAACAATAAAGTGCATGTGAAGACCGGCGATGAAGTCATCGTCATCAATGGTAAGAACCGCGGCATGAAGGGCAAGGTCTTGCAGGTCAGCCCTTCCGAAGGCAAGGTTATCGTCGAGGGCGTCAACATTGTTACCAAGCATGTCAAGCCCCGCAAGATGGGCGAAGCCGGCGGCCTGGTCAAGGCGGAAAGCGCGCTCTATGCCAGTAAGGTTCAGCTCATTTGCCCGAAGTGCGGCCGCCCGACCCGGACCGGTCACGCGATCAACAATAAGGGCAAGAAGGTGCGTACCTGCAAGAAGAGCGACTGCCTCGCTCAGTTTGAATAAAGGGAGGGACATGACACATGGCAAGACTCAAGGAACTCTATGTCAATGAGGTAGCCCCTGCACTGATGAAAAAGTTCGCGTATAAAAGCGTCATGCAAATCCCGAAGCTTGACAAGATCGTCATCAATGTCGGCTGCGGCGAAGCGCGCGACAACCCGAAGGTGCTTGACGCCATCGTTGCCGACGTCTCCGCGATCACGGGCCAGAAGCCCGTTCTGTGCAAGGCGAAGAAATCCGTTGCAAACTTTAAGCTCCGCGAGGGGATGGTAATCGGCGTAAAGGTTACCCTGCGCGGCGACAGGATGTATGAATTCCTCGACCGCTTCTTTAACCTCGCGCTGCCCCGCGTCAGGGACTTCAGAGGCATCAACCCCAACTCCTTCGACGGCCGTGGAAATTATTCCATGGGCATCAGGGAGCAGCTGATTTTCCCGGAAATTGATTATGACAAGATCGATAAAGTCCGCGGTATGGACATCTGCATGGTCACGACCGCAAACACGGACGAAGAAGCCCGCGAGCTGCTCAGCGCGATGGGCGCTCCGTTCTCGAAGTAAGGAGGGATTATTGTGGCCAAAAAGTCGATGAAGGTCAAACAGGCAAAACCCGCGAAGTATTCATCCAGAGCGTACAACAGGTGCAAAATCTGTGGCCGGCCGCACGCCTATCTTCGGAAGTACGGAGTTTGCCGTATCTGCTTCAGGGAGCTTGCCCATGCGGGCCAGATTCCTGGCGTGAAGAAGGCCAGCTGGTAAAGAGCAATTGCAAAGGAGGTTGACGGCATGCAAATTACCGATTCGATAGCCGATATGCTCACCAGAATTCGCAACGCGAATTCGGCAAAGCATGACACGGTTCAGATTCCCGCATCCAACATGAAGAAAGCAATTGCTCAGATTCTTGTGGATGAGGGCTATGTAAAAAGCTTTAAAGTGATTGATGACGGCAAGCAGGGCATCATTGAGATTGCGCTCAAATATGGCCCGAACAAATCCCAGGTCATCACCGGTCTGCGCAGGGTTTCCAAGCCCGGCCTGCGTATTTACACCAATTGTGAAGAGATGCCCAAGGTTATGAAAGGCCTTGGCATTGCGATCCTCTCCACATCCAAGGGCGTTATGACGGACAAGGATGCCCGCAAGGCCAATGTTGGCGGCGAGGTCCTTGCATTTATCTGGTAAGGAGGTGCAGTAAGGAATGTCACGTATCGGCAGAAAGCCAATCGTTATTCCAGCAGGCGTCGATGTGAAAATCGACGGAAGCACTGTCACCGTTAAGGGCCCGAAGGGCACCCTTTCCAGAACAGTGCATCAGAATATGAATGTCGCAGTGGACAACGGCGTCATCAATGTGACCCGCCCGGACGACAATAAGCTCAACCGTTCGCTCCATGGCCTGACCCGCACTCTGGTGGCCAATATGGTCGAGGGCGTGGAAAAGGGCTTCAGCAAAGAGCTCGAGATTAACGGCGTCGGTTACCGTGCCGCAAAGCAGGGCAAGGATCTTGTCCTGAATATTGGCTACTCTCATCAGGTCGTTGTTTCTGAGGTAGACGGTATTACCATTGAGGTTCCTTCGCCGAATAAGATCGTCATTTCCGGTCCTGACAAGCAGAAGGTAGGCCAGTTTGCAGCGCAGGTGCGCGAGAAGCGTCCGCCGGAGCCTTATAAGGGCAAGGGCATCAAGTACGTCGACGAGCACATCCGCCGCAAGGAAGGCAAGGCCGGTAAGGGCGGCAAGTAATCTGAATCGAAGGAGTGAAACGAAATGGTGAACAGACCTGACAGCAATAAGGCGCGTCAGACCCGCCACAAGAGAGTGCGCGGCAAGATCTCCGGCACCGCAGCGTGCCCGCGTCTTAACGTATTCCGCTCCCTGCAGAATATCTACGCTCAGTTAATCGACGACGACAAGGGCGTCACCCTTGTATCCGCTTCAACTGTGGAAAAGGATTTTGAGGAATACGGCGGAAATATGAGCGCGGCCCGCAAGGTGGGCGAACTGCTCGCAAAGCGTGCCGCTGAAAAGGATATCACGAAGGTCGTTTTTGACCGCGGCGGCTATATCTACCACGGCCGTGTGAAAGAGCTGGCCGAAGGCGCCCGTGAGGGCGGCCTCAAGTTCTAAACGAAGGAGGAATACTTTTGGCTAAGATTGACGCATCGGCTACGGAGCTTCAGGAGCGCGTGGTGGCCATCAACCGCGTATCCAAAACCGTTAAGGGCGGCCGTATCTTCAAGTTTGCGGCGCTTGTCGTCGTCGGCGACGGCAATGGCTCCGTCGGCTTCGGCCTTGGGAAATCGGGCGAAGTTCCGGACGCAATCCGCAAGGGCATTGAGGATGCGAAGAAAAATATGATCAAGGTAGCGCTCAAGGGAACCACGATTCCCCATGAAATCACCGGTAAATTCGGCGCAGGCGTTGTGCTGCTCAAGCCCGCCGCCCCCGGTACCGGCGTTATCGCCGGCGGACCCGTGCGTGCGGTCGTTGAGACGGTCGGCATCAAGGATATCCGTTCCAAGGCTCTCCGCTCCAACAATCCCTGCAATGTAGTCAGAGCGACCATTGATGGTCTCTCAAAGCTGCGCAATGTCGACGAGGTTGCCGCCATTCGCGGCAAGTCGGCCAAACAAATTCTAGGTTAAGGAGGGTGGATAAAATGGCAGATGTCAAGGTAAAGCTTGTCAAGAGCCTGATCGGCAGTAAAAAGGATCAGATTGCCACCGCCCATGCACTTGGTCTTCGTAAGATCGGGGACACATCCGTTCAGCCGGATAATCCCCAGACGCAGGGTAAGGTGAAAAAGATCATCCACCTTATCGAGGTAACCGAAGCGTAAGCAAGGAGGTGCGAATAAATGAAGTTGCACGAACTTTCACCGGCCGCTGGCTCCAAAAAGGAGGTCAAGCGGATCGGCAGAGGTGCAGGATCCGGTCAGGGCAAAACGGCTGGTAAGGGCCACAAGGGCCAGAAGGCCCGTGCGGGCCGCGGGATGCGCCCCGGTTTTGAAGGCGGCCAGATGCCGCTGCAGAGGCGTGTGCCGAAGAGAGGCTTTGTCAACATTTTTGGCAAGGAATTCTCCATTGTAAATGTTTCCGCGCTTGATCAGTCTTTTGAAGACGGTGCGGTGGTTGACATTGACGCGCTGATTGAAAAGGGCCTTGTCAAGAAGGTGCTAGACGGCGTGAAAATCTTAGGAAACGGCGAGATCAGCAAGAAACTTACCGTCCAGGTAAATGCTTACTCAGAGGCCGCGAAACAGAAGATCGAGGCGGCCGGCGGAAAGGCCGAGGTGATCTGACATGTTTCAAACGTTTATCAACGCGTGGAAGATCGCCGATCTGAGGAAAAAGATGCTGTTTACAGCGCTGATTCTCCTCATATTCCGGATCGGTGCCGCGATCCCGGTTCCCTTTGTGGATATCGGGTCCGCGGGCATCATCGCCGATCCCAATGCCGGTAACTTCATGAACTATCTGAGCATGATGACCGGCGACGCGTTCAACTACGGCACGATCTTCGCAATGTCGATCACGCCGTATATCAACAGCTCCATTATCATGCAGTTGTTGACCGTGGCCATTCCCGCTCTGGAGAGACTCTCCAAGGACGGCGAGGAGGGCCGCAAGAAAATTGCCTCGATCACCCGTTATGTGGCGGTTGCGCTCGGCCTTCTGCAGAGCACCGCCTACTATTTCTATCTTCGTAATACGAAGACCAACGGGGTGAACTTCCTGCTCAAGAGTGCCAACGGCGCCGATTTTACCGGCGGATGGGCAGTGTTCCAGGCAATCGTTATCATCCTTGTGCTGACAGCCGGTACGGCCCTGATCATGTGGCTTGGCGAGCAGATTAACGACAAGGGCATCGGCAACGGTATCTCCCTGATCCTGTTTGCCGGTATCGTCTCCCGCATCCCGACGATGGTCACCCAACTGTTCCACCCGGAGCGCGGCTATATCTCCAAGGGCGGCGCGTACTATGCGCTGGTGCCGATCGTCGTAGTATGCGTCTTGTTGATGATTGCGTTTATCGTCTGGATGGATAATTCGGAGCGCAGGATTCCCGTGCAGTATGCAAAGCGCGTCGTCGGGCGCAAAATGTACGGCGGCCAGTCCACGCATATCCCGATCAAGGTCAATATGAGCGGCGTTATGCCGATCATCTTCGCCAGCTCCATCCTTTCTCTTCCGCCCACCATTGAGCTGTTCATGAAGGTGAAAGAGGGCAGCGGCTGGGAGACGTTTTTCAATCTCTTCAAGGCGCAGAGCCCGTTTTATGCGGTGATCTATTTTGTCCTCATCATCTTCTTCGCCTATTTCTATGCGACGATTCAGTACAATCCGATTGAGATGGCGAACAATATCCGCAAAAACAGTGGTGCGATCCCCGGCATTCGTCCTGGCAAGCCCACGTCTGATTATATCAGCCGAATTCTGTCAAGAATTACATTGCTCGGCGCTCTTCTGCTGAGTGTTGTGGCGCTGTTCCCAATTCTGTTCTCTCAGATCACATCGCTTGCGAATCACCCGATGAACATTTCTCTGGGCGGCACGTCTATCATCATTCTGGTCGGCGTTGCGCTTGAAACGGTCAAACAGCTTGAGTCGCAGATGATGATGCGCCACTATAAGGGCTTCCTTGACTAAGAATAGCGAAGGGAGAAAGGCATGAAACTCATTCTTCTTGGCGCGCCGGGCGCGGGAAAGGGAACGCAGGCTGAAATGCTCGCCGCCCATTTCTCCATTCCTGCGATCTCCACAGGCAACATCATCCGCGATGCCCTCAAAAAGGGCACGGAGATGGGCTTGAAGGCAAAGTCGTTTATCGATGCGGGCCAGCTCGTACCGGATCATGTTGTTATCGGCATTATCCAGGAGCGTCTCGCGCAGGACGACTGCAAAAATGGTTTTATTCTGGATGGTTTTCCGCGTACGATCCCGCAGGCTGAAGCGCTTGACGCAATGGGCATCGAGATCGACAAGGTAATCGATATCGAGGTGCCGGACGAGGCGATTGCCGCGCGTATGTCGGGCCGCCGCGTCTGCGAGAAGTGCGGTGCATCCTATCATTTAGAGCATAAGCGGCCCAGACAGGAGGGCGTCTGCGATCAGTGCGGCGGCAAGCTCGTGCAACGCAAGGACGACCATCCTGATACGGTGCTCGACCGTTTGCGCGTTTACCACGAGCAGACGGAGCCGCTAAAAGATTACTATGCGAAGACTGGAAAGCTTCGTATCGTGGAGGGGCAGAACGCGGTGGAACACACGTCCGCGTTGACCCTCAAAGCAGTGGAGGATTAAGCATGGTGGTGCTCAAAACCAGGCGGGAACTGATGCTCATGCGCGACGCATGCCGCATCTCCGCCGAAGCCTTGCAGCTCGCGGGGAAGGCGGTCAAACCCGGTATCACAACCGGGGAGATTGACCGCATTGCGTATTCGTATATCGTAAAGCAGGGGGCGACGCCGAATTTCCTGCATCTTTACGGCTTCCCCGCCACCGCCTGCATATCCATAAATGACGAAGTGATTCATGGCATTCCGAGCAAAGACCGCGTCATCCACGAGGGCGATATCGTCAGCATCGACCTTGGCGCCAGTATTGACGGCTTTAACGGCGACAATGCCGCCACTTTCGCAGCGGGGCACATTAGCCCCGAGGCGCAGCGGCTGATCGACACGACGCGCGAGAGCCTCTATGAAGGCATCCGTGCGGCGGTTGCGGGCGGCAGGATCGGCGATATCGGCAGCGCGGTGCAACGCTATTGCGAGGAACGCGGCTACGGCGTTGTCCGGGAATACACCGGGCATGGCGTGGGCGCAAAGCTTCATGAGGATCCGTCGGTCCCCAATTTCGGCACACCAGGCCGTGGTGTGCGCCTGTTACCAGGCATGACCCTAGCCATCGAGCCCATGATCAATCAGGGCACTGCACAGATCAAAACGATGCCAGACGGCTGGACGGTCAAAACCGCCGATGGAAAGCTTTCCGCTCACTTTGAGCATACCGTGGCAATCACGGCGGACGGCCCTCAGATCCTAACGCAAGTTTAGGGAGGGGCCGTATGGAGTTTCAAGTGGGAGATATCGTGCGCTCGAAAGCCGGGCGCGACGAAGGAGCGTTTTTGGCGGTAGTCGGCATTGAAGACGGTTACCCCTTGCTGTGCGACGGGAAGCATCGGCCGCTTGAGCGGCCAAAGCGGAAAAACCCGTTGCATCTGGCCGGGACCAATCGCCGCCTCGATATGCAATCGATGGAAACCAATCGTGTATTACGCAGGGCGCTACGCACCTTTGCGGAAGCGGGCGCAGTTCGTGTCACAAAGGGAGGTTAAGCTGTGTCGAAACAGGATATGATCGAGATTGAGGGTACCGTGACAGAGGCCCTTCCGAACGCGACCTTTAAGGTAGCTCTTGAGGGTGGTCACGAGATTTTAGCCCATATTTCCGGTAAGCTGCGCATGAATTTCATCCGCATCCTGCCGGGCGATAAGGTGACAGTTGAAATGTCGCCATATGATTTGACCCGCGGGCGCATCACATGGCGCTCTAAATAAGGAGGTAATCGAATGAAAGTCAGACCTTCTGTTAAGAAAATTTGCGAAAAGTGCAAGATTATCAAGCGCAAGGGGAAAGTCATGGTGATCTGTGAGAACCCCAAGCATAAGCAGCGTCAGGGCTGAGCCCTGACCGATCTGGAAAAACCACTTATGGAGGTGCAAGTGACAAATGGCGCGTATTTCAGGTGTTGACCTGCCGAGAGACAAGCGTGTTGAAATCGGCTTGACCTATATTTACGGCATCGGCCGCAAGACCGCCAGCGACATCATCAAAGCGACAGGCGTAAACCCGGACATTCGGGTCAAGGACTTGAGCGAAGACGATGTTTCCAAGCTTCGTGAGTATATCGATCATAACGTCAAGGTAGAGGGCGACCTGCGCCGTGAGACGGCCTTCGATATCAAGAGGCTCATCGAAATCGGCTGCTACCGCGGCGTGCGTCATCGCAAGGGCCTGCCCGTCAGGGGCCAGCGCTCCAAGACAAACGCCCGCACACGTAAGGGCCCGAAGAAGACGATCGCAAACAAGAAGAAGTAAGCTAGGAGGGATATCATGGCTACAAAAGCTTCCGGGAAAAAGACCGTTGCCACGCGCAGACGCCGTGAGCGCAAGAATATCGAACGCGGCGCGGCGCATATCCAGTCCACATTCAACAATACGATTGTGACGATCACGGATACACAGGGCAACGCGGTATCCTGGGCAAGCGCGGGCGAAATGGGTTTCCGCGGTTCTAGAAAATCCACCCCCTTTGCCGCACAGACCGCTGCTGAGACGGCCGCTAAGGCTGCGATGGAGCACGGGATGAAGACGGTTGAGGTTTATGTAAAGGGTCCAGGCTCCGGGCGTGAGGCCGCTATCCGTGCGCTGCAGACAGCAGGGCTGGATGTCAGCATGATCAAGGACGTCACCCCGATCCCGCACAACGGCTGCCGCCCGCCGAAGAGAAGGCGCGTATAACCAATTCAGGAGGTGTAACGAACTTATGTCAAGATATACCGATCCGGTTTGCAAGCTGTGCCGCCGTGAGGGCAAGAAGCTCTTCCTCAAGGGCGAGCGCTGCTATACGAACAAGTGCTCTGTGGAGCGCCGTTCCTATGCGCCGGGCCAGCATGGCCAGAGCCGGAAGAAGACTTCCGAATATGGCCTTCAGCTGCGTGCGAAGCAGCAGGCTCGCCGTTACTACGGCATTCAGGAGAGTCAATTCCGTAAATACTTCGAGATGGCGGAGCGCCGCCAGGGCGTAACGGGCGAAAACCTGCTGCGCATCTGCGAGAGCAGGCTCGATAACGTTGTTTACCTGCTTGGCTGGGCTTCCTCCCGTGCAGAGGGCCGTCAGCTCGTCAACCATGGCCATTTCCAGGTCAATGGCAAAAAGGTGAACATTCCGTCTTATCTCCTGCGCGCGGGCGATGTGATCACCATCAAGCAGACCAGCCGCGACAGCGAGAAGATCAAGGCAACCGTCGAAGCGAACGCTTCCCGCCCTGTTCCGCAGTGGCTTGACCTCGACAGGGAAGCCCTGCAGGCGAAAGTTGTCAACCTTCCGGAGCGCGATCAGATTGCTGTTCCCGTGGAAGAGCATCTCATCGTCGAGTTCTACTCCAAATAATGCAGCCTGACGAGGTTGTTTTTTGGAGGAACGTGCAATACCGCAGGCCGGCCGCCTGAGTTTAACAAGGAGGGTTTTGAATGATTGAAATTGAAAAGCCCAGAATCGAAACGACCGATTTGAAGCCGGACGGGACCTTTGGCAAATTCATCGTGGAGCCGCTGGAGCGCGGCTACGGCACGACGCTTGGCAACAGCCTGCGCCGCGTCCTGCTCTCCTCGCTTCCGGGATATGCCATTACCTCCGTTAAAATTGACAACGTTCTGCACGAATTCTCCACGCTCCCCGGTGTGAAGGAGGACATTACCGAAATCGTCCTGAATTTGAAGAATGTGATTCTGAAGATCCATGGCGATGGTCCAAAAACTGTTTATATCGAGGGCAGCGGTGAGTGCGAGATTACCGCGGGCAACATCAAAACAGACTCCGAGGTAGAAATTCTCAATCCCGAGCTTCACATTGCTTCGCTGGATCAGGACGCTCATTTGAATATGGAGCTCACAGTTGACCGCGGCCGCGGTTACGTTCCGGCGGAAAGAAATAAGCAGCAGATGCAGCCGGTCATCGGCGTCATTGCTGTCGACTCTATCTATACCCCCGTGCTGAAAGTGAACTACACAGTCGAGAACACGCGTGTCGGCCAGATTACGGACTATGACAAGCTGACGCTTGAGGTGTGGACAAACGGGACCATCTCCGCAAAGGAGGCGGTATCCCTGGGAGCCAAGATCCTCAACGAGCATCTCAATCTCTTCGTGGACCTCTCCGATGAGGCTTACGATGCGGAGATTATGGTCGTCAAGGATGACAACGGCAAAGAAAAGGTTCTGGAGATGACCATTGAGGAGCTTGACTTGTCTGTGCGTTCTTTCAACTGCCTGAAGCGGGCAGGGATCAACACGGTAGAGGATTTGATCAACAAGTCCGAAGAGGATATGATGAAGGTGAGAAACCTGGGCCGCAAGTCGCTCGACGAGGTTGTGGCCAAGCTGGAGTCTCTCGGATTCGACCTCCGCAAGGACGAAGAGTAGTACACCGACGAGGTAAAGGAGTGATTTTGAATGCCCGGTACCAGGAAACTTGGCAGGACCACGGACCATCGCAGAGCGATGCTCCGGGCGATGGTGACCTATCTCTTGGAGAACGGCAAAATCGAGACCACTGTCACGAGGGCCAAAGAGGTCCGCTCCATGGCGGAGAAGATGATTACGCTCGCTAAGGAGCCCTCCCTGCATGCCAAGCGCATGGCGCTTGCGTATGTCACGAAGGAGGACGTGGTCAAGAAGCTGTTCGACGAGATTGCCCCGAAATATAACGACGTCAACGGCGGCTACTGCCGCATTATCAAGACCGGCCCGCGCCGCGGCGACGCAGCGGAGATGTGCATCATCGAACTGGTCTGAGACGAGCGAAAAACAGCATAGCAGAAAGAAATGCCGCAGGCGAGAGATACTCGTCTGCGGCATTTTATATTTATGGGCATATAGTAATATATATGGTTGACATCAACAAAATTCCATTACAAATATTGGATAATATTTATCTTTACAATTTTATATTATATACGTATAATAAAAATAAAGATGAAGATACTTATCTGATCAATACTTTCTATCTTGTCAACAGGAGACACTCCAAATCTAGAATACTTCTGATGCTTTGCATAGGAAAGGGGGAGAAGCGTTTTGAAAAAGAAACTTGTTGTAATAATATTGTCGCTATCGGCTTTATCCATGTTTCTGTTTGCATCGTGTTCCCCAAAACCTTCGATCGTGCCCACGGATTCCTCTCCTGCTGAGCCAACGCAACAGGCTGTTGTGCAATCGTTTCCGATCCGGATGGAGCCCCTGTCCAGCGAGGAGTATGACCGGCTGAAGCATTTGGGCTCTCCCACGTCGGAGGACCGGGATGCGGACAAATATCTTTGGAGGTATCATTGTGAAGCGCCGCCCAAGTTCGTGGATGTATGGCTTGAAATTTATGAAAAGGGGCAGCTGGTGGAGAAACGGGAGACGATGGATACCAACATTGAGAGCACAACTGGCCTTATTGCTTTGCTCTCTTATGGCAAGGAGAACCCGCATTGGACGATCGAATTAAACAGTGGAGGGAAATATGGGGAACATAAAGGCTCTTACCGGTTTGTGAAGGCGGTTCAATCGCCAAACAGTTTTCAAATATATGGGGAGCGGGAGGCGACCCTGATCGCGCTATTATACAGCAATGAGGAACAATCGCCGCAGATATCTTTCTCAGATATCCAAAAGGGCAACGATTTTCTTCAGGATGTTGATTTGTGCGTGCTATTAAAGGCAATGGTTATGCCTGAAACATAAAGAAGTGGAGCAAAACAAAGAGAAGGGAGAGGATTCCAATGTTTTCGATAGATTATCAAAAATAGATGGAAAAGCATGACGTTTAGGCGCCTTATCTTTAAACCGAGTTATCATTTGAGTACAGCAGCGCGAACGTATTCCTACCAGCGGACGACACCTTGGATTCTCGATGCTTCAGAAAGTAGTGTCGGTCATAACTTTACTGTTGTGCTTCAGCGTGGGGCGACAGGAACTCCATGGTCTACAACATTAATTAATCAACGCTGAATTGGATTAGTTACGCGATCCAAATAAGGACACTATATGATGCTTCTGAAACTAGGAACTGGTATGTGAGGCACTACAACTAGAATGACATGTTAACGATAGAAAAAGAAGCGCTTGCTGATCAGCAGGCGCTTTTTTTAGATACTTTTGGTATAAGTTATAAAATAATAAAATCTTATTGTAAGATTTGTTAATTTACAACCGAATTATTTATAAATATAATATAAATGGATATAAAATTCCATATATGTAAGCCTATAAGTTGCATATTGAGAGAGGAAGTGATTTCATATGGTTTCAATATCTCGGATTGTAAACGTATTTATTAAAGCCTATACGTAGAAAGGAGACCATCATGAAAAAGAAGACTATAGCGCTATTCATGCTCATACCTGACGATTGGAAATCAGACATATCGTCTGGAATGGGCTTATCCGGAAAGCGGCAAAAATTCCGGATCTGAAACGCGGTTTACGTTTACCGGAGAGGAAACAGGGGTGAGTATTCAAACGATTCAGGATTTGCAGGAGAGAATCAACTCTGTTCTTGTGTCCAACACAGCGGGTGAATCATTGGGTACCAAAATCACTTATCAGGCAGACGCGAACGCAATAATAACGCAATATATTTCTGAATATACAAATGGTGTAAATGGTATCATATCTAATTGGGATTATACCTATGATACCCAGGGACGTATCCGTACGATTTTCAAAGACGGAAGTTTGGCGGCTTCTTTTCAATATGATGAAGCCGGGCAGCTCAACCGTGTGAACGATGCAGCAACACAGACGACAACGATCTACTCGTATGATGTTGGCGGAAATCTGACGCAGAAGCGGGAATATCCGTATACTATTTCAGAAAATCCGGAAAATGTGCGTAATACTGTGACCTATGGTTATGAGGATGCCGGATGGAAGGATAAGTTGACTTCCTATGGTGGAAAGCAGATTGTATACGATGAAATTGGAAATCCAGTTCAATATGAAGGGAAGCAATATCAGTGGACAGCCGGCCGGATGCTGGAGGGGTATACGGATGAATCGTATAAGATTGCCTATACTTACGATCAGAGTGGCCTGCGTCAACGCAAAACGATCATGGATCGGGACACCTCCGCGCCGGTTATGGAATATCATTATTATTGGAACGGCGATTTGCCCGCCGGTTTCGAAGTGACGGAATACACGCAGTCAGGCCCGGTAACGGATACGGTTTGCTATTGCTTTGGCGACGATGGAACGATTTACGGTTTCCTTGTCAACGGGACGGACGCCTATCTCTACGAGCGCAATGCACAGGGCGATGTCGTGGGGATTTACCATGGCGGCGAACGGGTCGCGTCTTATACATATGATGCTTACGGCCGGATGCTCTCTGCCGACGAGATGGAAGCGGAACTGTCCAAGCTGAATTTGCTCTACTACCGTGGATATTGTATGGATCGGGAGACGGAACTCTATTATCTGCAATCGAAATATTATGTCCCGGAATGGGGGCGCTTTCTCAACGCGGATGTCTATGTGGACACGGGAACCGGGCTCAACGGGACGCATCTGTTTGCCTATTGCGACAATGACCCGGTGAATAAGATTGATCCGGATGGATATTGGGGATTGGATGTGCATAAGGAGTTGACGCAGGCTTATTTGCAAGATTTCAATTCCGCACAGGCACAAAGAGTAATTGATGGAAATTGGGCATTGGATCAGTATCATTCTGCGATTGTTGCTGTCTATAGTAACCAGAAATTTCATTTTGATAGAAGAAATGATTTGCTTAATCCATCTAACGAAGACACAAGGCTAACACAAGCTGCCCTGCACATTCAAAGCTCTATTAATGTTGCAAAGCTTTTTCCCAACGATATGAATATTTATTATCTTCTAGGAAAAGCGACGCACAGCATGCAGGATTATTCGGCGCATGGGAATATTGGATTGGATAATCGTGTAGCGGCAAGTCATGCGGGGCATTCTGAAGTGGACAAAACGAATTATGATTGGGTGAATAATACGGATCGAGGACGTTCTGGTGTGAAAGGATGCGTTCGAAATGTGGGCTCAAACGGCTCCCGGTATAATGAAGCGCTGGAGCAAACGGCAATGTGTTTAGCTACATGGATGCTGGGCATGATCTATCGTTAATCTGCAATAGTATCATGGAAGGAGGGGAAGGATAGATGAAGCATTTTCTGACCTGGGTTTATGTATTGCGAAGCTGTATTTTTACTTCGGTCGCGTTGCTGAGCCTAATTGTATTTCTGTGCGGGCGAAAAAAGCATGGCAAGGCATTTCGAGCGGTGACACTGGGGCTTGCCGGGATCAACATCTTGTTTATCGCAATCGGCAGCTGCAATGCTTTTTTGCGCCCGCAGTATCAGCAGCAGCCAATCACGCGAAACGAGTTAGAAACCCTTTGCGCAAAGCTGGCGGACGGAAGCTATGATCCTGAGCAATTCCTACCCAACTGCGAAAATAGAGATCCTGATCCACATGGGCATGACAGAAAGTGGCAGAAAAATATGCAGGGACTCGTGCGCTTTACCTCCAAAATTGTATATTTGCCGAATAGCTGGCTTTCACGATTTACTGAAATAGAAAGTGATATTTATATTAGTATTTATGAATTTCGTACGGAGAAGCAGGCGCAATCTATTTATAAAAACTTTTTAGAAGAATATTGGAATGGAAAAACATTTTTAGGAAAGGAGGAAAGGTATAAAAATCAGGACAAAATTCTACAACGAGGGTATCTGGAAATCGAAAATGAGGGCTATCAGGCTTATTTAACACCGGTAGAATATCAAGCGGATTATTTTAATCCGGAACAAGGTGACTGTATTCGGAAACAGATGTGGATTGTAATCCATTATGGTTGTTTTGTGGTTTATTTTTTGGATGATTCTAGGACAAATAAAATTTTGCTCCCCGATCTTGTAAAAAATCAGCTTCTGTTTGATCCGTCGTATGATCCAAATGAAAGGTGAGGTTTTTGGATGTAAATCAGGAGGGAGGCGCGCAGGAAAATGAAGCATTTTCTGACCTGGGTTTATGTATTGCGAAGCTGTATTTTTACTTCGGTCGCGTTGCTGAGTTTGATTGTCTTTTTGTGCGGGCGAAAAAAGCATGGCAAGGCATTTCGGGCGGTGACACTGGGACTTGTCGGGATCAATCTGTTGTTTATCGCAATCGGCAGCTGCAATGCTTTTTTGCGCCCGCATTACCAGCAGCAGCCAATCACGCGAAACGAGTTAGAAACCCTTTGCGCAAAGCTGGCGGACGGAAGCTATGATCCGGAGCAGTTCCTGCCAAACTGTGAAAATAAAGATCTCGACCCACATGGACATGACATAGAGTGGGAGGAGGATATGCAGGGATTAATCAATTTCACATCCAAGATTGTATATCTAAAAAGTGGATGGATTTCCCAGATGACCGAACTGGAAAGTGATATTTATTTGAATTTTTATGAATTTGATACAGTGGCGCATTCGCAGTCGTTCTATCGGTATGGGTTGGATCAATACTGGAACGGGAATACAAACTACAGCGAGGAAGGAAAAACGAAAGATAGGGAGACAATTTTGCAAAATGGATATCTGGAAATTGAAAATACTGCATATTGTGCTTACCTGACACCTGTGGAATATCAAGCGAGCTATTTCAATCCAGAGCAGGGAGACCATATTTCAAAACGAATAAGTATCGTAATTCGATATGACCGTTATGTCGCTTGTTTTATAGAGAATTCGCATACAAACGGTCTCGTGCTCCCCAATATGGTGAAAAATCAGCTTCTGTTTGATCCGTCGTATGATCCAAATGAAAGGTGAGGTTTCTGGATGTAAATCAGGAGGGGCGCAGGAAAATGAAGCATTTTCTGACCTGGGTTTATGTATTGCGAAGCTGTATTTTTACTTCGGTCGCGTTGCTGAGTTTGATTATCTTTTTGTGTGGGCGGAAAAAGCATGGTAAGGCATTTCGGGCGGTGACACTGGGGCTTGTCGGGATCAATCTGTTGTTTATCGCAATTGGCAGTTACAATGCTTTTCTGCGCCCGCATTATCAGCAGCAGCCGATTACAAAGAGCGATTTGGAAACCCTTTGTACGAAGTTGGTAGACGGAAGCTATGACCTACAGCAGTTTCTGCCAAACTGCGAAAATGAAGCTCCCGATCTTCGGGGATATGAAACAAATTGGGAAGATGAGAAGGGAATGGTAGATTATCAATCTAAAATTGTAAGTTTACAAAACAGTTGGATTTCTCGTTATTTGATAGACCAGAGTAGTTCAGTCTGTCTCTATTTTTATGAGTTCGATACGGAGAAACGCGCGCAAGCGTTTTATCAGGAAGATATGGCAGAATATTGGAATAGCTCAATCGTATTTGTAGGAAAAAAAGGTCAAATGATCGGATTAAAATTTTGCAAAAGGGATATCTAGAGATCCAAAACGAGCAATACCATACGTATTTAACGCCAATAGAATATCAGGCGAATTATTTCAATCCGGAAAGGGGGGATCACATCAGGAAACAGATGCGAATCGTAATCCAGTATGATCGTTATGTTGCCTTCTTTATAGAGAGTTCGAACACAAACAAGCTGTCATTACCCGATCTGATGAAGAATCAGCTCCTGTTTGATCCATCATATGATCCGAAAGAAAGGTGAGGCTTTTCATTGCAAATCAGTAGGGGGGGCGCATCTTAAATGGGGGTCGGTAATATTATCCAGCCCTGTATTGGAATCATTTATCTATATAGAAACTTTATTGCACTGGCGGTTATCTTAATCTGCTTAATCGTGTTTTTAGCCGGAAGAAAAAGGCATGGAAAGTTATTTACAGGAATTACGCTTGGCGTCATGAGCCTTAGTATCGCTGTCATATAAAGGGCGCTTGCTGAGCAGCAGGCGCTTCTTTTTCTGCCCCGGATGAACATGAACCGCCCCTCTCGCCGCATATATATGACCGAGCCCTGAGAGGCAATCTACGTTTGGCCGCGCGGCACGTTTCCGTGCGGTCAGGAAAGGCATGGTCGTATCGATGAATTGGCACACCATGTCCCCCGGGGATACCGTTCACGCCCTGCAGACGGATCCGCAGCGGGGGTTAAATGCAAAGCAGGTGAAGGAGCGGCAGGGAAAATACGGGAAAAACCAACTGGAAGAAGCAAAGGGAAAAAGCCTTCTGCGCCGCTTTTTATCGCAGTTTGCCGATTTTATGGTGATCATTCTGCTCATCGCAGCGGTCATCTCCTTTATAACCGCTTTCTTAGAGCCAGATGGCGATTTTGTGGACCCAGTGATCATTCTTCTGATCGTGATCGTCAATGCGATCATCGGCGTTGTGCAGGAGAGCCGCGCCCAGCGGGCGATTGACGCGCTCAAAAAGCTGAGCGCGCCGCACGCTGAGGTGATCCGCGCGGGAAAGCAACAGAAGATCGACGCGGCGGACCTGGTGCCGGGCGATATCCTTCTGCTGAATACCGGCGACCTCGTCCCGGCGGACGCGCGGCTACTCGAATGCAGCAGCCTGAAAATGGAGGAATCATCCCTTACGGGCGAATCCCTGCCTGTGGAGAAGCAGGCTGATGCAAGGCTGCCAGAGAAGTGTGCGCTGGGGGATCAGACGAACTGTGTCTTCTCTACCAGCACCGTCACCGCGGGGCATGCGCGAGCGGTCGTCACGGAGACGGGGATGAATACGCAGGTCGGCCATATCGCCCATATGATCAACACGCAAGAGGCGCCACAGACGCCTCTGCAGCAGCGGCTCGCGCGCGTGGGCCGCATTTTGGGAGCGTGCGCGCTGGGTATCTGTTTTGTCATCTTTGTGCTGGGCCTGTTCCAGCATGTTCCACTGCTCGACAGCTTCATGCTTTCCGTCAGCCTTGCCGTGGCCGCCATTCCGGAAGGCCTGCCCGCGATCGTGACAATCGTTTTGTCCATCGGTGTGCAGCGCATGGCGAAGAGTAATGCGATCATCCGCCGCCTGCCCGCCGTGGAAACGCTTGGCAGCGCCACGGTGATCTGCTCCGACAAAACCGGGACGCTCACTCAGAATCAGATGACGGTCACGCGGCTTGCGGATATCGATGGCCCGATTTCTCCAAGCGGAGACAGGGGAAGGAATTTGCTCGCTTTGTCTGCATTGTGCAATAATGCCGTTTTGGAGGGCAAACCCGGCCATTTCAGCGCGTCCGGCGAGCCCACAGAGACCGCCCTCGTCACCGCCGCCGCCATGCAGGGGAAATGGAAGCCTGCGCTCGAACGCAGCTGCCCGCGTGTTAGAGAACTGCCTTTCGATTCCACACGCAAGCGTATGACCACGATTCATAGGCTTAACGGCGGCTATCTAATCATCACCAAGGGCGCGCCGGACCTGCTTTTGCCACTGTGCAGCCGCATCCTGCTTGCCGGGCAAGAGCAAGAGCTCAACGCCGCGCGGCGCATGCAGATTCTCAAGCGCAATGACGAGATGGCCGGCGACGCGCTGCGCGTGATAGGGGTGGCCTATCGTCAAGTTTCCTCTGAGCCGGGCAACCCGGAGCGGGAGCTTGTTTTCTGCGGTCTGCTCGGTATGCTCGACCCGCCGCGCAAAGAGGTCTGGCGCGCAGTGGCCACCTGTAAAACGGCGGGCATCAAGCCTGTGATGATTACGGGTGACCATGCGGTAACAGCTGCGGCGATCGCAAAGGAAATCGGTCTCTCCAGGGATGGGAAGGTCATGACAGGGCATGAGATCGATCAGCTCTCCCAGGAAGCGCTGATTCAGAAAATCAACGATTACCGCGTGTTTGCACGCGTTTCACCGGAGCATAAGGTGCGCATCGTCAAGGCTTTTCAGGCGACGGGAGAGGTCGTTGCCATGACCGGGGACGGCGTCAACGATGCGCCGGCTTTAAAGGCGGCGGATATCGGCTGCGCGATGGGTAAGACCGGGACAGATGTGGCGAAAAGTGCGGCGGATATGATCCTGACGGACGACAATTTCGCCACGATCGTGCGCGCCGTGGAGCAGGGGAGAGGCATCTACGACAATATCCGCAAGGCTGTGCACTTCTTGCTCTCCTGCAATATCGGCGAAATCCTTGTGATCTTTATCGCCTCCCTGATGGGCCTCCCCGCGCCGCTGCTGCCCATCCAGCTGCTGTGGGTCAATCTGGTTACGGATTCCCTGCCGGCCATGGCGTTGGGCGTGGAGGCAGTCGACAGAGACATCATGCACCGCAGGCCTGTTCCACCCAAGCAGAGCTTATTTGCGCAGGGCCTTGGCTTCGATATTGCCGTAGAGGGCATGATGGTGGGCGCGCTCGCCCTGCTTGCTTATATGCTGGGGCGCACTGTGTTTCCCAGTTCCGGCACGGTTTTGGGCCGCACGATGGCATTTGCCGTGCTCAGCCTTTCCCAGCTGGTGCATGCATTCAACACGAGAAGCGAACATTCGCTTTTTTCCGTGGGCTTTTTGAGCAATCCGAAGATGGTGATTTCGTTCCTGATCTGCACCCTGATGCAGTTTTCCGTGATTGCAATCGGCCCGCTGGGCACGCTATTTAAAACAGTGCCGCTGGACGGAGTGCAGTGGTTGGCCGTTGCCGCGCTTTCTCTTACCCCGCTGGTAACGGTGGAGATCGGCAAGCGGATGAAGCCGGCGGACAGATGACAAATTTCAGGGGCGGCGGGAAATCGACTGCACGTAGTTCAGCATTTCTCAAGCTTCTAAAGAGACACTACGAGAGCAGATCGGGCCATTGCAAAATGAGTTTCTGGTATCAGCTCACTATCTAAAATACGAAAAACAGCGCTCTCTATCGACTGGAATGGCCGTAGAGAGCGCTGTTTTGGGTGCAATTTTAGGCGAATGATCTCACAACGCCCATTTTTGACGGGTGCTTACTCCTCTGTTTCCCGCAGCCGCTGTGTTACACTGTCATGCGAAGAATAGCAATACATGACCGCCGCTGTCGACAGGCAGACGGCAAGCAGGCCGGCTATGATAGAAAGAGCCGGGAGATCGGGAAAGGCAAACGAAGCATAGGGGATCATCTTTGAGATCGTTTTGGACAAAAGCGCATAGATGCCTGCGCTTGCGGCGAGGGAGATCACGCAGGTGACAAGCACATGGATCAGGCCCTCCCAGAGAAGCAGGGAGAAAAGCTGGCGTTTT
>DCJV01000081.1:0-666 GCA_002320555.1 Ruminococcaceae bacterium UBA1691
ACATCGTCTCAAACACATGGGAAGGTTCATTTTTGCCCTACGGGCAAAAATCCCCCCACGAGCCACGCAGTCAGATTTTGTGGACGCTGTCTCGGCCTTCCGACAGCGCTCAGCGGCACCATAAAGATGCCGATTACGAAAGCGATCAAATCGACAAGACGGACGTGTCGCAGAAAGGCAAAATCTGCGGCACGTCCTGTTTTCAGGAATCTGATTCTATTTTTCAGCAGCCGCCTTCTCCTGCTCATGATGCTCATGCCGCTCGGAGAGCTCCTGTTGAATTTGATCCTTTTTCTTCCCGGTATAATCATTAAACAACATTGGGATGATCGTCAGCGCAAAGCCGATCGCCGGAAGGACCGTCACCATAAAGAGCAGCCATTTAAGCGTATCGGGCGACTGCGTCGCCAGAATCTGCTTGCCCATCGCATCCAGCTGCGTCGGGTCCGGTTCAATATATCCCCCTTTGTCCAGAACGATCCCGGTCGCCACGCCTGCAATTCCCGCCGTGACCTTGCTCAGGAAGGTTTGGAAGGCAAAGCAGACACCCTCAGAACGCTTTCCGGTTTTCCATTCGATATAGTCCACGCTGTCCGCAATCAACGCATAGGTGATCACATTATAGATGCCCAACGGGAAGCCCATAAAGAACAGGCAAACCCACAG
>DCJV01000081.1:812-12229 GCA_002320555.1 Ruminococcaceae bacterium UBA1691
ACCGTCCCTTTGGGAACAAAGCCATTGTTGCCATTTTGCAGGATCAGATAGTTGCTGATATAGTCGGCAGAAATATTGGCAATCACCATGGTGGAGCCGAGGATCGCTGCCATAATGACAATGAGCAGCACCTTGTTTTTAGCCACCATTTGGACAGATTCCTTGAGAGACGGTGTCTTCTCGCTCTGCTCCACGCGCTCCTTGGTGTTGAAAAA
The DNA here is from genome assembly GCA_002320555.1 of Ruminococcaceae bacterium UBA1691. Taxonomy (GTDB): domain Bacteria; phylum Bacillota; class Clostridia; order Oscillospirales; family Acutalibacteraceae; genus Fimivicinus. The sequence goes on from DCJV01000081.1 coordinate 1,028, forward strand.
CGCGAGGCTCGAAAGCGCCGCTCCCAGCAGTGCAAAGATCGTAGCACCCACCAGATAGCCGTTTTTCAAGCCCAACGTGCTGTTGCGCAGCACAGGAATCAGAAGGGATGGCAGAATACCGCCAAAGGTGCTGCCGAGGCGCGCCGTGGAAAGGAACGAGGTGCGCTCCTGCTCATTGGGTGTAATGACTGCGCTCAGGCCCCAGAAGGGAACATCCTGAATGGTAAACATGACGCCCCAGAGGATATAGGTGACAGCCGCATAGGCGATTTTCGCCCCATCGGAGGCAAAGCCGGGCGCCCAGAAAAGCAAGACCGTCGTAATCGCGATTGGAACCGGTGAAAAGAGCAGATAGGGACGCATTTTCCCCCATTTCGTGCGCGTCCGGTCGACGATCATTCCCATGATCGGATCGTTGGCGGCGTCAAAAATACGGCCCGCCAGAATGATGCTACTTGCAGTTACGCCCGCATTTTTCATCCCCTGAAACACAACGTCAACGAGGAACACCATATAAAACATCGTCATAATGGTGTAGATTCCGCTGCGACCGAAGGCCGCGACGGTGAAGGAAAGTTTTTCCTTACGCGATAGGTATTTTGTCTCCATTTTCCGAAATCAATCCTTTCTGCCCTTTCTGTATTTGAAACTATTTTTTCCTGCTTTGATAAGCCGGCAGGATAACCGGTTTCTTTTCCCCTGCCTGCTCCATTTCGCGCAAAAGCAGTTTTCTCATCTTCTCACGCACAAAGGCATACGATTTATCCCTGATCAGATTATCCTTTTCAATCGGGTCCTTCTTCAGGTCATAGAGGTAATCTTCAAAATAGACCGGAGAGGAATGAATGGTATAGCCCGACGGAGAAGGTGCCCGCACGGCGTATTTATACTGTTTGGTCCGGACAGCCCTGCCACACTGGCTTTCACTGATCTGGATGAAAACACAATCGCGCTCCGGCTCTTCTCCCTCCAATTCCCGTAGCAGAGAACGGCCCATATAACAGCCTGGAATCGGGATTCCGGCCATGTCCAGCATGGTCGGCGGCAGATCGATCAGGCTGACCAGACGGTCGTCCCTTTTGCCGCCCTGAAACGGTCCGCCGCGGATAATCAGCGGGGTATGGGTGGCGGAATCGTGACAGCTGCGTTTATATTCCAGATTCCGCGTTTTGAAATGCGAGCCGTGGTCGCTGGTGTAGATGAGGATTGTATTCTCATAAAGCCCTTTTTCCTTCAGCTTATCCACGAGCCTGCCGACATTTTCATCCAGGCGATTGATTGCCGCCATATAATCGGGATACATTTGATCATAGTCGCCCTTCAGGAAAGACAGATCGGGCGGGATCGGATAATTCCGATACCGTTCAACCGTCTCTTTGGGGCCCTCGTAGCAGTGGTGATCATTCTGATGATGCGGCTCAAGCTGGGAAATAAACAGGAAAAACGGCTGATCCGAAGTCTTTTGATCCAGATATTCCAGTGCAAAATCATTGATGCAGTCTGCACGGTAGCCCTTGAAGTCAATCTGGTTCCCCTCTGCGTCAAAGACATAGCCGTCATAACCGTGCGAGGTGAATTCCAGCACGTCGGCTGCGCGCCACCAGTCCCGATAGCCGCCCTGCCTATCCTTTGGAATCGCGGTTTTTTCACAATGGACACCAACATTAGGAAGACGGTCGGAGGCAAGATGCCATTTGCCGACATAAGCCGTCTCATACCCAGCCTCATTGAAATATTCCGCAAGCGGCTTAATATCCTGCGGAAGCGCAATCCCATTCCAATAGCAGCCGCACTGCGTCGCATACAGGCCGGTCTGCAGGCAGGCACGCGCTGGTCCGCACACTGGCTGGCAGGTGTAAGAATTCTCAAATTGGATGCCCTCCTGTGCAAGCTGCATCAGATTGGGGGTTACCTCCTCATTGACCGTGTCCCAGCGCTGCTGGTCGCTGAAATAAAAGATAATATTCGGACGCATATTTAACCTCCAAAAGATGTGATAAAAGCAGTAACTGCATTATAAAGCGAAAGACAGGCCACCGCTGAAACGGCGAGCACAAAAACCTTTCGGATCGATGACTCCTTGCACCTCCGGTTGAGAACCGAGCCCACAAAGCCGCCGACAACGGCACAGGGAATGACAACGAGCAGGATTTTCAAATCGTATCCTGCAAACCCCGTTTTGATACCAGTGGTAATCAGATTGGAGCACTGTGAAAAAAAGATGACCGCAACAGAATAAACGGCGGCATCCTTCATGGAAAACGAAAAAAGGAGCGTTAAAAAAGCAACATTGATTGGACCGCCGCCAATGCCCAAAAAAGACGCCGCAGTCCCCAGCAAAAAACCCGCAAACAGGATCGCCAGCGGATTTGCCACATGAAAGGTACGATGCTTCACCACAACGGAGAGGATCACACAGGCCAGAAAAGCCGCCAGGATTGCAGATTGGATGCCCTTGACCAGCTCCGGCATCCCAGAGGCCTTCATCGCCAGTGAAAATAGGGAATTTCCGCAGATTCCGCCTGCCACGGAGCCCGCCGCCACAAGCAGGACGATCGAAGCCTTGATCGGCGTTTTATTCCGGATATGTTTTGCCATCGATGTAACGGACATTGCAAAGACCGCGCAGGAGGAAATAAAGCTGATCTGTTCCAGCGGATGCGCACCGATTACATCGAGCACAGGCTTAATGACCACGCCGCCGCCGAGACCAACAAAAGCGCCCAATAATGTGGCGACACATACAACCACACCATAAATCAATGCCACCACAAAAACCACCCCATGAAATATAATTTTAACAGATTTCACAAAAAGCGCAAGATGTATAACAATTTTTTCTGAAAAATGGTTTTCAAAAACAGAAGAAGCGTGTATCGCCTCTCAGCGTACACGCTTTTCCATAATTGACCAAGAAATTACTCTGCTGCGATCTGTACGCCGCCTACCGGACGGATCGACAGCACATAGCAGGTATTCACCCCAAAAATACGCTCCATCTCCGCCTGATAAGCCGCGAGGCAATCATTCGGCACAAACGCCTGGATCGTCCCTGCAAAACCGCCTCCATGGACGCGCCATGCACCCTTCCCGCGCAGCATATGCTCCGTGATCTGCAGAGCAAGGGCGATCGGCTGTTCCTTCGGCAGCCTGGGTGTAAATACATTTTGATTGTACATAAACGAAGACTGTCCGCTTTCGATAACGCACTGCTTAAAAGTCTCAAAATCGGCGGCACGCAAAGCGTCGACCTCCCGCAGGACCCGCCTGTTTTCCTCATAAAAATGCAACGCACGCAGGATCGCACGGTCACCTACGCGATTGCGCAGCGTCGGAATGCTTTGCATAAAGTCCTCCTGTGCGACTTCGCGCAAAACCGGCTTTTGGAACTCCAAAGCAACGGCCTCCATCTCGCCGCGCACCGCCGCGTACTCGTCCGTCAGATCCGAATGGTTTCCACCTGTGTCGACAATGCACAGAGAATGGCCGCAGGAAGCGAAATCGAAATCCACCTTTTCAATGACGGGAACAGAGGGATCTTTAAAATCAATCATGACGAAGCCACTCACAGAGCTCGCCATCTGGTCGAGCAGGCCGCAGGGTTTTCCGAAATAGACGTTTTCTGCATACTGTGCGATCTGGGCAATTTCCACAGGATCAATCTTACCATCATTGAATAAGTAGTTGAGAATCGTACCGAGCAGCACCTCAAAGGCCGCCGAAGAGGACAGCCCGGATCCGCTGAGCACGCGCGAGGCCGTCGTTGCGTCAAAGCCGCCGATCCGATAGCCGAGCTGCTGGAAACGCGCACATACGCCGCGCACCAGGGCGGCAGAATGACCCGTCTCCTTCTCCTGGACACTTAAATCCGATAAATCCACGACATCCATACGGTAGCCCTCGGACTTTACTCGCACGGTATTGTCCGTATTCTTTGACGCGGCTGCGATGGCGTCCAAATCAATTCCCGCCGCAAGCACGCGGCCATGGTTATGGTCGGTGTGGTTGCCGCCGATCTCCGTACGGCCCGGCGCGCTGAAAAGCCCGCCGATCCGCTCCGACCCGAACAGGCTGATGAAGCTGTCAATGACGTCCGCATAGCGCTTACGCTGCTGAGCAAGCCGGTCCTCGTATAGATATACCTCCTTCAGGGCGCTGTCGTACCCGCCGCTGAGCAGGGTTTCTTTTAACGTTTTCATATCCGCCATCTGCTAATCGTCTCCCTTTTGTATCGTTTTTGAACTGGACGCTATATATTTGTTCCGCTTTTCCCCCCGCGCTTGCGTCTCTGTTCAATGAGCTCCAGCGACCAGTTAAGCAGCAGGATCGAAAAGCCAGACAACACCAGAAGAATAACAATCGGCAGGATGAAGCTCCAGGAAAGGGGATCGTACACATTTCGCCCAATAAAGGTATACGATAGCAGCTTCGGTGCAAAGCCCGCGAGCGAAATCAAAATATATTTCCAATATTCATATTCCATAGAGCCATAGAGCTGGCTGATCGTATTGATCGGAAAGCTCGGCACCAGCCGGAAAACAAACAAAAGCACCGGGCTGAGCGCTCCCTTCGCCTCCAGGATCTCACGTACAGCGGGATAGCGCCGGAGCACTTTCTGAATATTGGAGGGGCCGATCCTCATACCGACCAGATACCGTGCAGACATCAGAATCACCACTCCGCCGAGATTGAGCACGAATGCGACGGGAACAGAAAACACCATACCGGAGATAACGCTGATTGCGGAAACCGGAATGACTGGGATCCACGCTTTGATCAAGAAAAGCAGCTCGATTACCAACGGGATCAGCCAACGGTAGGGAATCGAGGCAACCGCTCTTTCAAATTCAACCAGAGTAAATTGAAACTGAGCGTACCACCTTTGGACAGACCTGATATGCATCAGCAGCGTCAGCACCACCAGTACGGCCGCGACAATCAGGAGGAGGTATGCGCACAAATTCAGCAGTTTACGCCGGGTAAACTCTTTGGTCTTCAAGCAATTGCTCCTCCTCCGCCACAATCCATTTTAAGCTGTCACCCCGAGCCCTGGATGCCCTCTAAAAGCAGCGTACGCAATATGTTTTCCTATCATGAATCTCATTTATACAATTGCTAACATACCAGAAGGTCCTCAGAATCTCACGAAATCTATTTTATAGCATATCATCCCTGAGGTCAACATTCAACCTTCGACTTTTTTCAACGGGCTGCAAAGCGGGAACGATGGTTGTATTCGTACCATAAAGTCAGAAAAAAATCATCCCAATATGCCATCATTGTGGTACAATAACCTCACGAATCTCTAGGGAATCAAAGAGTCTAAGAGCTTCGGAGCGTATTGAATCATTCACTTGGGGTCCGCAAGCTCACCTCTGTGGCTACGTTGCACACCCTGCCTTTCGGCATGGAGAAAATTGTGATATAATAAGCTTTAACCCGGACCCATAATCAAATTTACCAGTGGAAACAAACGGAGATGGTCATATTGGCATCAGTGAAACGTGCAGTCGTTTTCAGCGGCGGGGGTGCAAAGGGCGGTTATCAAATCGGTGCATGGAAGGCGCTGCGCGAAATCGGTTTTGTGCCTGACATTGTAACCGGTACCTCCGTCGGCGCGCTCAATGGCGCACTTATGGCACTCGGGAAATATGAGGATGCGCTGTTCATCTGGGAAAACATGAGCGCGGATCGCGTATTCGCACAATTTGTTGAAGACACTCAGTCGCAAAATTTGCCCCCGGAAACGCTCTTCAAACGTTTGGCAAAAGAGGTTTTACGCAATGGCGGCGCTGATTGTACGCCACTGCAGGAACTTGTGAAATCCATGATGGACGAAGACGCGCTTCGCCACTCCCCAATCCGCTTCGGGCTGGTGACCACCCGCTTTTCCCCGATCCGGGCGGTCGAGCTTTTCATTGAGGATATCCCGCAGGGCGAAGCGGCAGATTACGTGCTGGCCAGTGCCGCCTGCTTTCCATTTATGAAATCCTATCAGATCGGCAGCGTTAAATTCGTCGATGGCGGCTATTCGGACAATATGCCTGTCCAGATGGCCATCAATGCAGGCGCCACAGAGGTTGTTGTGGTCGATATCAGCGGCGGGCTCTCCCATCAACCGACCTTGCGGGACGACCACGCGCGGATTCATTACATTCATAATAAACGCCCCTTTAACAATGGAAAGCCTGGGGCAATGTTTCTGTTTGATCAGGAAATCTCCCGCCAGAATATGCGGCAGGGGTATCTGGATACCTGTAAATGCTTCGGCATTTTAGACGGCTTCTATTATTCCTTTTATAAAGATGAAAAATACAAGACCAGACCGCAGGAAATTCTCTGTAATCGAAAATTTTCGCAGCTCTTTTCCATCCTTCCCTCTGCCTCACGATTCGAGCGTTCCGGCCGGCAAAACGTGATTGCACATCTTGATAAAACGGAGGAAGGCCCTTTCAGCTACCGTGCGGATGTGCTTTCGTGCGCAGAATGCGCGGCAGAAATCTTTGGGCTCGATCCGCGTGAAATCTATACGTTTGCGGACATGACCGAAAAAATCATCGATTGCGTCCATACCAGTCTTCTGGAGGAGCATGCGGATGAAATTCGCAATTTCGGCCGGGTGCTGGATCGCGGGCTCAGCCTCGAGCTGCTCAGGACGGCCATCAACGGTTGGAATAAACAGCTGCTGACTGTATATGCCATGCAGATTTTGCTGGAGGGCCAGATCAACGAGAAGCAGCGGCTGCGGATCTGGCTCATCGCAACGCTAATGCCAGATGTGTTCTGTGCTGCCCTGTTTTGCTGGGTATCGATCACCTGCGAGCAGGAAAAAGGCCGGCTGGAAACAGCGTTTCTGTAACTGAGAGAAAAATTGACGGATGGAAGCATTCCCATTGATCATACATTGGCCAAAAAAACGGCCTTGCTATTCAAACAAGGCCGTTTCTTGTAATCTTAAAAATTTCTCTTATTTGATAAAGAACAGAAGCAGAGTCCCGGCAAGCGCGATGATAAAGAAGGCGATCGAAATATACTTTGTCCACTTTGCAAGCTTTGCTTCGATCGTGCGGCCCTTATTCTTGCCAAAGAAGGTTTCCGCACCGCCTGCGATCGCTCCAGACAGGCCGGTCGAACGGCTTTCCTGTAATAAAACGACCACGATAATCAAAATGGAAGAAATAATCAGCAAAACACCTAAAATAATCTGAAGTGCGGACATGGAAAAATCCTCCGTTCATTACTAATTTACCAAATTAGTTTAGCACAGGATATCGAAAAAAGCAAGGTCTTTTTGCAAAGCAAAAGGAAATCCGTAGAAAAAAGAAAAGCATTTACCGAACACTCATTCCATGAGGCATTCATTTTTTTAAAATCTCTGCAATGCCCTCTCTTCCATAGGCTCTTTTTTAATGCGAAAAGTTCTCATTTTTACAGAAAATATTTTGAAAGAGCCCGCTGCAAATGCTATGAATGGCATTTACGGCGGGTTCTTTTTCAGATTGCTTTTTCCAATTCTTTCTTCAGACGTTCGATAATTCTCTTCTCCAATCGGGAAATATAGCTTTGGGAAATGCCTAGCATATCCGCTACTTCCTTTTGCGTATGCTCCTTTTCACCGCCGATTCCAAACCGCATGCACATGATCAGCTTTTCGCGCTCCTCCAGCCTGCCGACCGTCTCGAGTAGTAAATTCCGTTCATCCTCCACTTCAATTCCAATATTCACCGTATCCGGCTCACTGCCAAGCACATCGGAGAGCAGCAGCTCGTTTCCATCCCAATCGATATTGAGCGGCTCATCGATCGATACTTCGGAGCGCTGGGAATTGGTCTTGCGAAGGTGCATCAAGATCTCATTTTCTATGCAGCGCGAGGCATAGGTCGCCAGTTTGATATTCCGCATCGGGCAGAAGGTATTGACCGCTTTAATGAGGCCGATTGTCCCAATCGAAATCAAATCCTCGATGCCAGCGCCCGAATTCTCAAATTTGCGTGCAATATAGACGACCAGGCGCAGATTGTGTACAATCAGCTGCTCCCGCACGCTTTCATCTCCCTGCGCAAGCCGCTGTATCAGCTTTGCCTCTTCGTCTTTGGTCAGAGGGGCTGGAAGCGCCTGCGGGCCGTTGATGTAAAAAATCGTCCCGGTGCGGCAGGAAAGCCTGCACAACCAGTAAACCAGTTTATGTAATACGATTGTTATGACAGATTCCATCTTGCATGCCTCCCTGCACCAGACGCGTATTGAGCAGCGCCCCATATTCCCCCGCGGCCAGCCGGTCGTTGACGACAGCTACCAGAACATCCTTCGCTTCCATCTGTTTTTGTGCATCATAAATAAGCACCCTTTGCGGCCGAAAGGCAGGCAAAAGGCCAGTCCCCCCCACAGAATGATATGGGATCAATCGAAAGCCGAGTTCAGAAGCTCCAGGTGGCGCATGCAGTTTCGAAGGACGGCTTCGGAAAAATTCCTTTAGCTCAGGCGGCAGCAGCGTTTGCGCATGTGCATATTCCAAAAGGATCACCGGCGTGTCGGTGAAACAATCCGACAAGCTGTTGCCTGTGTCGAGCAAGGCCTGTGTCCGCAGTGTTTTTCCATTCAGTTCGATCTGCAAATCATACACCCGGTTCTCAGGTGCTCTATGCCGGAAAAGCCTGGAGAACAAGACCGTCAGCCCATAGCAGACGATCGCCGTAAAAATCAAAAGCGTAATGCTGATATCAAAATAAACTGTCCCATTTTGATAAACCATCCCCTTGGGACGAAACAGGAACCAAAGGCCCATCATCAGGCCGGCGAAGATAAAATTAGCGGCGAGGAAACAGGCGGCCAGCTTTCCAAAATGCCGGATTCCGTGGACTGGATAGGCCGCCAACACAATGGTCACGCAAAATACTGCCTTCAAAAGCACAGAAACTACATTGGGAAGCTCGGGCAAAAAAATAACCAGAGCATAAATGGCGCCCAGCGCAGCCCCCAGCAGAAGCCTCCAGCGCCGCACCTTTTCCCGCAGGAGGCAGGCTCCGGATAGTAAAAGCAGATAATTGATAAAAAGGTTGAGCGCGAGCAGCACATCGACATATACGACCTGTGACACCCCACCGCCCCCTAAAAACCTGATAGTCCTATTATAGCTTTCAGGCCATCGCTTTTCTGTCGGTTTTGGTCAGGCTGTTTTCACCTTTCCAGTTATTTTATTTAAAATATTTCCTTCATTTTCCATTCTGCATCCGCATATTTTTCTCATTCCGGCCTATACTATCCATGAAATCATTGAAGGAGTTGAAAAAATTGCTGGACCGAATTTCTCTGATCCTCGTTGTTATCGGCGCGATCAACTGGGGCAGCATTGGTTTGTTCAAGTTTGACATCGTCGCGTGGATCTGTGGCGGCCAGGGCGCTATTCTGAGCCGTATCATTTATACAGTAGTCGCTCTTGCGGGTATCTGGTGCCTGTCGCTTCTCTTTCGTGAAAACGAAATTTTGGAAGTCCATAACGGGGAACAATAAAATCCTTTTTCCTCTGATCGACAGAAGAAGAAAAAAGTCCTGTATCCGGCCATACAAACGGCCATGGATACAGGACTTTTGATGATTTGTATGAGAGCACACTGAACAGGCTTTTCGGCTATCAGCAGGCTACATAAGGGCGACTGCAACTTCGCTCTTTTTTCTATCGCTGAAGGCTCCTGAAAGCCTTGTGAAAAGTATCGGATTCTGCTATACTAAAATTCTGCATAATCGGGGAAAGAACGTGCAGGAAAGGGAGGGCTGTGCAATGCCAATCAAAATAGACAACCAGCTGCCGGCCCGGCATAGCTTAGAGCTGGAAAACATTTTTGTCATGTCGGAATCCCGCGCGCTAACGCAGGATATCCGTCCTTTGAAAATTTTGATTTTAAATTTGATGCCGACGAAAACCGTAACAGAGACGCAGCTGTTGCGCCTGCTCAGCAATTCTCCTCTGCAAATTGAAGTCGAACTGCTGCAAACGGCCACCCATCAGTCGAAAAACACCTCGGCAGAGCACATGCTGAAATTTTACAAAGTTTTCGACGATGTATGCGAAGAAAAATTTGACGGCATGATTATCACAGGAGCGCCCGTTGAACATCTCGCCTTTGAAGAAGTCGACTACTGGGAAGAGCTCTGCATGATCATGGAGTGGACCAAGACGAATGTTTACTCCACCTTTCATATCTGCTGGGGCGCGCAGGCTGGGCTTTACTATCATTATGGAATTCCCAAATATCCGCTGGCAGAAAAATTATTTGGCATTTTCCCTCATCATGCGCTTGATCCCTATCATCCACTCATGCGCGGGCTGGACGATATTTTCTATGTCCCTCATTCCAGACACACGGAAATTCGCCGCTCCGACATCGCTCTGGTGAAGGATTTGCAGATTCTCTCCTTTTCCGAGCAGGCGGGCGTCCATCTCGTATCGGATATGGAATGCAGAAATTTTTACTCGACCGGGCACTCCGAATACGATCGTGAAACGCTTTCTACAGAATATTTTCGCGATATCAACCGCGGCCTTCCAATCGGGATTCCGTTTAATTATTTTCCAGATAACGATCCGCAGCGCACGCCGCCGATGACCTGGCGCACTGCGGGCAACATGATCTTTTCCAATTGGCTCAATTATTTCGTCTATCAGCGCACGCCATACGATCTGGCGAACCTGTGAATTACATAGAGAGTAACCGCCGCCTCGCTAAATGCTTTTTCAAAGAGACTGCCGCACAATGGTTATGCATTGTGCGGCAGTCTCTTTTTACCAGTGATTATCCGAAAATTCACAAAACGCTATCATATCCCTGATTTTCAGCTTCGTCCCGTCGTCCAAACCGACCGTTCCGTTCCACTTGCCGAAAACCTGATGGCAGCGGTTCCCGATTCCCAAAAAGCGAAGATTGGTAAAATTATCATATTCAGGCGTCATTATCATTTCAAACCGGCCATCATTGGAGGTAAAGATCCAGGGCTTCATGTAGTCAGTTGGATCTTTTTCAAGATACACTTGGTCAATCTTGTGTGCTACACCGTCCAGAAAGAGCATATTTTCGCTTGCTGCATCCATATTACCAAAGCCCCAACCAATCTCAAAGCCGAACATGCGTCCATCCGGTAACCATTGGCTCCCGTTGCCCCAGTACCAGCTCTGTACGAACGGCCACACGCCGCGCCCCCAGTCCA
>DCJV01000081.1:12275-18378 GCA_002320555.1 Ruminococcaceae bacterium UBA1691
TGCCCGTGACCGGCATGCAATTCATCTTCTGATTATAATAAAAATGCCCCTTTTTCGCAAAGGGAACCGCCATAACCATGGACTGCAGCCCCGGCCTCACATCATAAACGATATTTGCCTTGAAATCGCCGCCCTTTCTGTTCTTTCCCAGCAGGACGAGATGCCGCTTCGTTTCCGTCACATCAAAGGACATATAGAAGCCCTTTTTCTCGATCGTAATTGTGTGCGGAATTTCTGTATTGGTCGGCAGATGATATTTGTCAAACGGGAAGAGTGCCAGGTCATTGCACTCAAATTTCTCCCCTGTCTGCCGGTCGAAGAGTGTCACGCCGCTCATGCCTCCATAGGAAAGGGTGCCGATGGTCATCTGCAACGTATACCGCTCGTCTGTGATCTGATAAAAATCCCACTCCTTGATGCGCAGAGGGTTGGCCTTGATATCGCTGCGCACATAATCATACTGATTGGTTACGCAGTAGCCGGGCTCCGCCAGATTCCCCTGCGTGTTCAAAAGACGGGTACGCTTGGTAATCTGATGCTGCATAAAATCGCTCCTCTCTCTGATTTGTATATTAGAACAATTCCAATTATATCATAGGAGAATTTTTATGCAATGCTAAAATAAAAAATAAGAAGGAACACTTATAAATCGCAAAATAAAAGCACCGTTTCCCTTTGCCATCGCATCGGGAAACGGCGCATCATAATCGTTCAGGGGAATCAGAAATTAATACATTCCGCCGCCTTGTGCCGCCATTGCCGCATTCGCAGCAGCGTCCGCAGCCGGATCGGGCTTATCGGTGACAAGGGATTCCGTGGTGAGAACCATCGCCGCAACGGAAGAAGCGTTCTGGATCGCAGAACGGGTTACCTTCGTCGGATCAAGGATACCGGCCTCAAACATATCGACATACTGCTCGGTTGCAAAGTTGAAGCCATAGCCGGTCTTATCGGACTTCTTGATCTGGTCAACAATGACGGAGCCTTCCAGGCCCGCATTTGCAGCGATCTGGCGTACCGGCTCTTCAAGGGTCTTCAGAACGATCTTCACGCCGGTCTTCTCATCCGCGTCATCGGTCGCAAGCAGCTTCTCCACAGCGGGGATTGCATTGATGAGTGCAACGCCGCCGCCAGCAACGATACCCTCTTCCACTGCAGCCTTCGTAGCGGCCAGAGCATCTTCAATACGCAGCTTCTTCTCCTTCATCTCCGTCTCGGTTGCGGCGCCGACATGGATGACCGCAACACCGCCGGACAGCTTTGCAAGGCGCTCCTGCAGTTTCTCGCGATCAAAGTCGGAAGTGGTTTCCTCGATCTGAACCTTGATCTGGTGGATACGGCTCTTGATCGCATCCGCATCGCCCGCGCCGTCCACAATAATGGTGTTCTCCTTGGAGACTTTCACCTGGCGCGCACGGCCGAGCTGCGTCATCTGCGTATCTTTGAGCTCAAGGCCCAGATCAGCGGTGATCACCTCGCCGCCCGTCAGGATTGCAATATCCTGCAGCATCTCCTTGCGCCTGTCGCCAAAGCCCGGGGCCTTAACGGCCACGCAAGTGAAGGTGCCGCGCATCTTGTTGACCAAAAGCGTGGCAAGCGCTTCGCCCTCGATATCCTCAGCAATGATAACCAGCTTCTTGCCGGATTGCAGCACCTGCTCCAGCAGCGGCAGAATCTCCTGGATGTTGGAAATCTTCTTATCTGTAATCAGCACGTAAGCGTCGTCAATGACTGCTTCCATCTTATCTGTATCCGTGCACATATAGGGGGAAACATAGCCGCGGTCGAACTGCATGCCTTCCACAACATCGCAGTCCGTCTCAGCGGTCTTGGACTCTTCAACGGTAATCACGCCGTCCGCGGAAACTTTCTCCATCGCTTCGGCGATCAGCTTGCCGATCGTCTCGTCGCCGGAAGAAACCGTAGCCACACGGGCGATATCATCGGAATTGGAAACCTGCTTGGAATTGGCCTTCACCGCTTCCACAGCAGCGTTAACGGCGTTCTGGATGCCCTTCTTGACCACCATCGGGTTTGCGCCGGCGGCTACGTTCTTCATGCCCTCGCGGACAAACGCCTGTGCAAGCAGTGTGGCGGTGGTAGTGCCGTCGCCCGCGACATCGTTGGTCTTTGTGGCGACTTCCTTGACAAGCTGCGCGCCCATATTCTCAAAGGGATCTTCCAGCTCGATTTCCTTTGCAATCGTCACGCCGTCGTTCGTGATCAGCGGCGCGCCGTATTTCTTATCGAGGACGACATTACGACCCTTCGGTCCAAGCGTAATTTTCACGGTGTTGCTCAGCTTATCAATGCCGGCCTGCAGAGCCTTGCGGGCCTCTTCGCCGTAGATGATCTGTTTAGACATAATCAATTACCTCCAACAATATTGATGAATAAATACGGATTCTTATTCGACAATCGCAAGAATGTCGCTCTGGCGGACGATGGTGTATTCCTCTTTATCGAGCTTGACCTCAGTACCGGAATACTTGCTGGTGATCACCTTGTCACCGGGCTTTACGTACATCTCAACTTCCTTGCCATCCACCAGTCCACCGGGGCCGACTGCAACAACCTCCGCGATCTGCGGCTTTTCCTGAGCAGAAGCGGCGAGGATGAGGCCGCTCTTTGTGGTCTCTTCCACCTCGACGAGTTTCACGACGACACGGTCTGAAAGCGGTTTGATTGTCATATAGACTCCTCCTAAAAAATATAATTTACGCAGTTTGGTTAGCACTCAAACTTCCTGAGTGCTAAGACATATTTTAGCCGTTTCCTCTGGAAAAATCAAGGCTTAAATATAAAGTTTACAATTACGTCATAATATCATTGGAAAGCGCATATACGGGTTCCTTTCGCTCTGGCTGCCTCTTCTCCAAAATCAACAGTTCTGCATTGAAAAGGTTGCCCCGTATAACAATTTCGTCACATTTCAGAAGCATGTATTGTGTTTTCCACGAATGTATTGTAAAATAAGCTGATTTTATTTCACTGTGAATTTTAAAGTGTGCGGCCAGTTACTGCGACCTGGGAATTTGGCTGCATATAAGGAGAATAGGTGTGAACAATCAAACCAACAGAGCTGCCCGGCTGCCATGCGACCGGATCCCTTGGCGGATGGCTCTGGCTACCCTTATCTGTGCGGCATTTCTTCCCGAATATATCGCACCGATTTTTACTCTATCTACTTTTTTGGTCTTCAAGTGGTATTTCCGCCAGTCGAAACAGAAGGCCCGCATTGGCACGGTGGGCAAGGTTTTTCTCGTCTATATGTGTTATATGCTGCTTTCATTTCTCTGGTCGGATACCAAGATCTTTTCAATCCTTGTTCCACTCTTATGGATGGGGATGTTTCTGGGCGATATCTTTCTGTCCAACCTGATTGACCGGAGAGAGCGCCTTCGCCAGGCGATGTTTTTCCTGACGTTGGGAGCCGCGGCGGTCAGCGTGGTCGCTCTGCTCCAGATGCTGTGTATTAAGCTTGACGTTGCCTTCCCGATTCCTTTCTGGAAAGACGTCGATCATTTTATTTTTAAATTTCTTCCCTTTTCCATTGTAACTGACTTTGTCTCCACGCGAGCAAGCGCGACCTTTGACAATCCGCTCATCCTGGCGGCCTATCTGATCATGATTCTGCCGGTATCCATTTACAGCCTGTTTGAACTCAAAGAAAAATGGCAACGCGTAACCGCCGCCTTCTGTGTCCTTTTGATTTTTGGTGGAATTGCCGCTACCTATTCGCGCGGTGCATATCTGGCCGTCCTTGTCATGCTGGTCGTCCTGATGTTTTTGGGAAAAAAGCAGGCGCTCGGCATTACCGCTCTGTTTGCAGGCATCTTGCTATTGCTGCCGCAGAGCGTGTATCAGAGGCTGTTTGCCATTTTAGACCTTGATGTTTCCACCGTTACACGCCTGGCCATCTGGGGTGGCTGTCTCAATATTTTTATGGAAAATCCCCTGTTCGGCGTCGGCGCCGGGACGGAAAACGTCACTACCCTTCTGCAAACCCGCTTCGGCATCAATCAGCCCCATGCACACAGCCTCTATTTTGAGCTGCTCGTTGAAGGCGGTCTGATCAGCATTCTATTTTTTGCGGTTGTACTGAGCCTTCTGGTTTACGATATTTTTTTCCTGCTGCGCAGCGGTGGAAAGTGGTATAAGATGGGGATTGCTTATCTCTCTTCCCTTGCGGGCTTTCTGGTCTTTTCCGTCTTCGAATTTTCCCTACAGACGCCGAAGGAACTGCAATACTTCATGCTGTTTCTCGGCCTGATCGAAGCGTCAAAACGGCTCTGCCGGAAATCTATGGCAGAGCAGAACATACCGCATTCGCCGGCAGAGGACCCCTGCAAAGATAAAGGGTTGCCTGCATCCTCTGTATCCAATTGACAGAAACAATCGTGTAAGCCTTTTTGCAATACATTGCTGTGGCTGCTCATCATTACGCCGGGCCCGGCCGTTCCTTTGCAGGGCTGTCATGCTCTGAAGCATAGGAAACGGACACGGGGCCGGTAATTTTTTAAGAAAACGAGGAAAAAACATGCAAAAAATCCAATTCTCCGATATGGAGCTATCTACAGAAATACAGCGCGCAGTGGAAGAAATGGGCTTTGAAGAGCCCACCAGCATCCAAGCGGCAAGCATTCCAATGATCCTTACCGGTCGGGACGTCATCGGTCATTCTCAAACAGGAACGGGCAAAACAGCTGCCTTCAGCATTCCAGCGATCGAAAAAATCGATCCTTCCGAGGGCCGAAAAACACAGGTGCTGATCCTCTGCCCCACGCGCGAGCTCGCCGTACAAGCCTGCGATGAAATCCGGAAATTTGCCAAATACAAGCCATTTATCAAGGTCGTGCCGATCTATGGCGGCCAGCCGATCGAGCGGCAGTTCTCCGCTCTGCGCGGCGGGGCTCAAATCATCGTGGGTACGCCGGGGCGTGTGATGGACCACATGCGGCGCCGCACGCTAAAGCTCGATCACCTCCAAATGATCATCCTTGATGAGGCCGATGAGATGCTCAGCATGGGCTTCCGCGAGGATATTGAAATGATTCTCAAGGACGTCCCCCAGCAACGGCAGACCATTCTCTTTTCCGCCACGATGTCTCCGGAAATCATGCGGATTACAAAACAGTACCAGACAGATCCAAAACTGATCAAAATCACGCGGGAACAGCTGACGGTACCGAATATTGAGCAGACCTATTACGAAGTGCCCGTCGGGAAAAAGACTGAGGTCTTGAGCCGCCTGCTCGACGTCTATAATCCGAGCCGTTCCATTGTTTTCTGCAATACCAAAAAGCAGGTCGACGAGCTTGTCAAAGAGCTCCATGCACGCGGCTATCAGGCGCGGGGCCTGCACGGAGATATGAAGCAGGGAGAACGCACCCAGATCATGAACGGCTTTCGCAGGGGCCTCATCGATATTCTGGTTGCGACGGATGTCGCCGCGCGCGGCATTGATGTCGATGATATCGCCGCCGTCTTCAATTACGATATCCCGCAGGATGTGGAGTATTATGTCCACCGCATCGGACGAACCGGACGCATTGGCAAGGAAGGCCGCGCCTTTACCTTTGTCACAGGCCGCAGGCAGATTTACGAGCTGCGCGATATCGAACGCTTTACCAAATCAAAAATCACGCTCAAGGCCGTTCCGTCAAGCAGTGAAGTAAACGAGACAAATGAGCGCAAATTTCTCGACCGTGTGCGCACAGTATTAGAAGAGGGAAATCTCGAAGAATACACACCGTATATCGATACGCTCCTGGAGGATTACGCTTCTCTCGATATCTCCGCTGCGCTGATCAAAATGCTGATGAAAAAAGAGCACAGGAGCCGCAAGCCGAGCCGCGCGGACGACGAGCTGTTTGCCGCCGAAAGCCGGCGCAACCGGATGGAACGCGATAGTCGACGCCGGGAACGCGGCAATGCTCGTCTGCTAGGCACGCGGCGCTCCCCCTCCGTTCCCCGCCACGATGATGCAGATATGGAAAAGATCAGCATCAATATCGGGCGCAAGCATCATGTCAGCGCAAGCCATATTCTCGGCGCGCTTGCCGGAGAAAGCGGTTTGCCCGGGAAAAGCTTTGGAAGAATT
>DCJV01000135.1:0-6279 GCA_002320555.1 Ruminococcaceae bacterium UBA1691
CAAAACGGCCCCTTTTGCTTCCTTTTCCGGTCGAGCGGAAAACGGAGGGCCCGCGCGGCCTGAGCGCGTTCCAATTCTTCTTCCCTTGTTCAGGGCAATCAAAAAAGCAAGCGTAACGCATAAATTTCACGAAATGGTTCTTTTGTATTTTGACGAAACGATATCCCTTTTCGACAAGCGGAAGCCGCGCAACGTGCGCGGCTTCCAAAGATCTATAAAATTTTAGCCCGTTATCGCGCGGTAAATCCAATTGACAAAATTAGCCGGGATCAACTTCACGCCAAGCGCCTGGAGCAACCCCTTCCATCTTGGCTGAACCTCTGTAATATTGCCTACACTGCGCAGCAAAAGACTTTCACGCAACGCATCTGCCGTCGTCCCCTCTGGCACGGGGCCGACAAGCGTTACCCGCTCACCTGGCAGCAGGTCAAAAAAATTATCTGTCAGATTGCCGGTAAACAGCGGGCTGTAAACAAACAGGCTGCGCGCAAACGTATCGGATGAGACGGTCACGCTCGCCTGCCCGCCTTCCACGCTCACGTCGAAATCGTATTTGCAGTACGGCAGGCGGCAGTCGCGCTCCTTCTCAAAAAGCACCGTCTTGCGGGAGATGGGCGTACCATCGGCTGCATTGAGCTGCGCAACGAACACGCATTCACTGCGGGGCGTGCCCCTGAGAATCGCCTTACATTCCATGCGCACCACGCGGGCAACATCCGTCGCTGGGACGGATACGGTAAAATGCTGCTCGTAAACAGGCGTACCGTCAAAGCGGATCCCTTTACAGGAAAGCGATCCTGTAAAGGAATCGAACTTGTCATTAATGACAAAGAGCTTCAATTCGTCCTTCGTGTCCTCAATCGACACCATGACCGGCGTATTGAAGCGTCGCGCGCCATAGTGCAGCGCCTTGAAGCGGCCGAAATAGTCGATGCCCGCCCAAGAGCATACGGGCCAGCAGTCGTTTAACTGCCAATAGAGCGAGCCGTTGCAGCGCCCGCGGTTGCGCCGCCAATGCTCGGTCGCATCGCGCACTCCCTCGAGCTGGATCATCTGTGTTAAGTACAACAGGTCGTCAAACCGATCAGGCAGCAGGTACTGCGAAGCGATATAATAGATCATCTTTCGGTTGCCGCTCGGGCTCTTCTGGTGCGCGTTGAAGACCGGGCTGGTGAGCGCCTGCTCTTCTGGCTTTGCAAAGTAATTGACCGTGGTGATGCTCGGCATGGATTCGAGGCCAAATTCGCTGCAAAAGCGCGTCAGATGGCGGCGGTAGAAATTCAGCGGCTGCAAGCCGTGCCATACTTGCCAGAGGTGCGTATCCCCCACGTTGTCACTGTGGATATCCTTCATATAGCCTGTGCCGCAAGGAGAGCCGGCGATGAAGGCGGTCTGATGATCCAGTGTCCTTACAAATTGTGGTAGAATCTGATAAAAGAAGATTTCCGTCCACTGGGTAAGCTTGCGGTAGGTCTTCCAGCCCATGGACATATCCTCGATCTCATTGTTGCCGCACCATAGCGCGAGGCACGCATGGTCACGTAGGCGGCGCACATTGCAAACGATCTCCGCTTTTACGTTTTCCAGGAATTCATCGTCATAAAACGGATATGGCGCGCAGGCGAACATAAAGTCCTGCCAGACAAGGATGCCATATTCGTCGCAGAGATCATAAAAGGCGTCCGATTCATAATAGCCGCCGCCCCAGATGCGGATGCAGTTCATATGCGCATGCCGGCAGTCCTGGAGCAGTGCGCGCTTTTTGTCATCGCCCGCGCGGGTGATCAACGAGTCCATTGGGATATAATCGCCGCCCTTGGCAAACAACGGCACGCCGTTTAATATAAACTGGAAATTATACCCCCACTGATCCTTCTCCTGATTGAGGACGATGGTACGAAGGCCGATTCGCTTGGAGACGGCATCAAGTGCCTTCTCTCCCTCGCAAAGCTCCGCCTTCACGGTATAGAGCGGCTGGATTTCTTCGTCGGAGAGGTCGTTGGTCCACCAGAGCTGCGGATTTTCTATGGTAAAGGAGCATTCTGCCTCCGGGCCCTCTACCGCCCTGCGGCCGAGCACCTCCCCGGAGGGGGAAAGCAGGGTGAAAACAAACAAAAGCTTTTTGTCTGACGAACCAGTAAGCAGCCTTGCGCATGTCCGGATGGTCACGTCCACCACGCCGTCGTGATGCTTCTGGAGGATGCGCGTCTCCAGAATACGGGCCGTCTCATAGCCGCGCAGGGAGATATCGCGCGTGATGCCGCTGATCGGAATAGTGGGGCCCCAATCCCAGCCGAAATGGCACTGCGCCTTGCGGATATGCGTCATGCCGGTGATGCTCTGCGAATTTCCGGGGGTAGGATCCGTTTCACACGCATGGCGTACAAACTGGATCGGAGAGAAAAAGACGATGCGCAGCTCGTTTTCGCCCTCGCGCAGCAGCTTCTTCACGGGGAAGTCATAGACCAGATTCATATTCTTCCCCTCGCCCACAAGGGTATCGTTTACATAAACCTTACAGAGCGTGTCGAGCATCTCGCAGTGGAGAAAGATCTCATCCATTTTGAGCAGCGTTTTTTCTACAGAGAAAAAGCGGCGGTACTCCCAGTCCTTCTCGCCAACCCACTTGCTCTTTTCCTCATTCAGCCCGATAAATGGATCGGGGATTTTGCCGAGCACCAAAAGATCGTTGTAATTACAGCCCGGCACCTCAGCGGGAAGCCACTCTCCCTCCCCCACCTCGCGGAACTGCCAGACGCTATGCGCGCCGCTTAAAGATTGTTCGAGCATCATGAAGATTCATCCTTTATTTAACATTCTACTGAAACCATCCCGCAGAAGAATCTTAAAAAACAGGGAGACACATTTGTTCACGCATTTCTTCCCGATCATACACATAGAAACGAAAACATCGGTATAAAGCATGCTGCGTGAAAATCCGCTTCTCACGCTTCTGTTTCCACCTGCCACATGCCGCGCTCCTCCATCGCCCGGCGGATATCTGGAAAGGAATATCCCAGCCGCTGGAGGGCGTTTACGACTCGCCGGCGGTCCTTTTCCGTGTGCCTGTATACGCCGCTGTATTTGGTCTCCAGAAGCATGGACAGCCGCTCAAGCGGATCCCCGTCCACGCTATGGGCCGCCTCATATGCCGTGTCGCGGGCAACGCCGCGCGACAAAAGCTCCTGCTCGATGCGCGCAGGGCTGTAACCCTTGCGGCGAAACAGCTCGCCCGCCAGATTATGCGCATAATTTTCGTCGTTGATAAGGCCGAGCTCCACCATGCGGGCGGCGGCGGACTGTGCAGTCTCCCGGTCAAAGCCGCCACGCGCAAGCTTCTCCGCCAGCTCCCGCTCGCAGTGATCCCGCAGCTCCAGAAGCCGCAGGGCTTTCTGCTTCGCTTTGTTTTCCTCCACCTGCGCGGCAAATTGGGCAAACGATGCCTCGTCGATCTCCATGCCGGAGAAAAGCCCGCAGGTCAAAAAGAATTCCCGGTTCGTGGTCAGGCGGTATTCGCCATCGAGCAGAATATGGAGTTTTTGCCCCTTCCCCTGTTGTGCCGTCAGGATCATGCTTCGTCGTCATCTACGGCGATATCGAGCTTTGCGCGCGCCGCTGCACGGGTGGTCGGCTTTGCCGCCGGGGCCGCCTTGGCCGGAGCAGCCTTCGGATTGACGGGGGCGGGAGCAACCTCCTCCGGCTTCGCGCCTGCTGCGGGCGCGGCGCGGCGGTCGTTGGTCAGCTTGCCGAGATTCGCGCGAATCTTCGCCTCAATCTCGTCCGCCAGCTCGGTATTCGTGCGGAATAGGTCCTTAACATTGTCGCGGCCCTGCCCCAAGCGGCTTTCGCCATAGGAGAACCACGCGCCGCTCTTCTGGATGATATCAAGCTTGACGCCGATATCAAGCAGCTCGCCCTCGCGAGAGATGCCGCGGCCGTACATGATATCGAATTCCGCCTCCTTGAAGGGCGGAGCGACCTTGTTCTTGACGATCTTCGCGCGCGTGCGGGAGCCGACGAACTCATTGCCTGCGGCCTTGAGCTGCTCGATACGGCGCACATCGATGCGCATGGAGGCATAGAATTTCAGCGCGCGGCCGCCAGTCGTGACCTCGGGGTTGCCGTAGACCACGCCGACCTTCTCACGCAGCTGATTGATAAAGATCAGAATACAGTTCGATTTGGAGATGGAACCTGCGAGCTTACGCAGCGCCTGCGACATGAGCCGCGCATGCAGGCCAACGTGTGAATCACCCATCTCGCCCTCGATTTCGGCGCGCGGCACCAGAGCCGCCACGGAGTCGACGACAACCACGTCAATCGCGCCGGAGCGCACGAGCGCTTCCGTGATTTCGAGCGCTTGCTCGCCGTTGTCCGGCTGGGAAACGAGCAGGGAATCCACATCCACACCGAGATTTTCCGCGTAAATGGGGTCGAGTGCGTGCTCCGCGTCGATAAACGCAGCCTCGCCCCCGGCCTTCTGTGCCTGAGCGATCACATGCAGGGCCAGCGTTGTTTTACCGGAGGATTCCGGGCCGTAAATCTCAATGATGCGGCCGCGCGGTAGGCCGCCGATGCCAGTGGCAACGTCAAGGGAGATCGATCCTGTCGGGATCGACGCGACGTTCATGCCGTTATTTTGCCCCAGACGCATAATGGCGCCCTTGCCGTATTGCTTTTCAATCTGCGCGAGCGCAGTATCCAGCGCTTTTTGTTTATCTGCCATAGTAAAGAATCCCTCCGATTGTAATTCGCACATTTGTTCGTCCTTCTTGTTATTATAGAAGGTTTGTAGAGAAAATGCAAGGGGGAACCGCAAGAAAAGCGGAGCTACTTTGCTTACAACAGCTTTCTTTTAAAAAGCTGCGCCGCAATCAGAAACCCGCATGTAATAGATGGATATTTTTTACATCAACATTCTACCGAATTCGCATGCAAATGTCAACCGTCCACGCTTCGATAAAGAATGGATCGCGCTGGAAGACTGCGTATAAGGCCAGGAAGTTTTTCGAAGCTATTTATGTAATGCCTGCCCAAATGGACAGGCAGGATTGTTGCAAACGCGCCGTCAACACCGATTGCACCAAGGGCCGCCTCCTGGGAGAGCAAAAATGTTGAGCGCAGATATCTGCGGCGGGATACTGTTGGTCATTACACCATTATATCTGATTCGGATGATATTGCCTTGACGGAACCGGCGTGCGTCGGGCGTAATGACGATAACCCGCCGCCGGGTCGCAAAATCCAGCACAAGCAGGCGATCCCTCTGTACGCTGATCACGAGAGCCTGCATGATCATATTCATCACCTCCAATCTCCATATCACAGAATATGTCGTATGGAGGCGGAGGGAAGCTTGTCCGTCCATCTTCGCTGTTGTAAGACAGTCCGATTCAACAAATGGGAGATATAGACGAACCAGGTCCTATTTGTGAAGTGAGAATGGCTGGCCTCTCACGCCATAGAAGCAAGATTGATCTGCATTTTTGAACGGTATGGACCGAATCGAGGGGGCTTTCTTTTCCCCGAAAGCCAACTTCTTTTTCTGTTAGGCTGCCAAGTCCCAGAGTTACAGGCATAGGCCTCCGCTTCGTGATTCGCCATACAAATATCCGGCCCGGCGCGTTTTAGAAACGTGCCGGGCCTTTCATCATCCGATTTTGTTCACATCGCGTCGCGCGGATCTTTATAGTGATGTGCCTGTTCGAGCATCATATCCTTGACCTTCATCAGCCGCGTCGTCGTGCTGCGCTCATTTTCATCGAGCTTCATCGTGATGAATTTGATCGTCTCCTCGTACTGAGGAATCATCACGTGTTCCAGGGCGTTGACGCGCCGCCTAGTCTTCTCGATCTCCTCCGCCATGAGCTGGCAGGATTTCTCGACCTCCGCCAATCGCAGCAGCTTCGGCATGATGTCTGACAGGGCGCGCACCGCGTCGTCGAGATCGCCGGAGGTGAAGGCGTATCCATAGGGAAAGATATCGTTTTTATCCGCCGTTTTCATCTGCGTATGGTAGACCGGGATACGCACGCTCATGATATCCTTCTCCTCGATCTCCAGATGCATCTCCTGCTTCGGGATCATCAGGGCGACGGAAAGCACCTCATCCTGCATCACGCTGCGCGCCACCGCCATATGGCGGTTGGCCTCTTCGATGCCCGCCTCCACCTCACGGCGCAATTGCTTATTCTCCCGCACGAGATCGAGGAACTGACGCATCAGCTCGTCGCGCTTATCCTTTAAGAGCTTGTGGCCTTTGCGCGCGGTGGCAAGCTT
>DCJV01000135.1:6358-8659 GCA_002320555.1 Ruminococcaceae bacterium UBA1691
AGAATGCGTAAAAGCTTCCAGCCGATGTCGAGCGTCTCCTCAATGGAACGGTTCGTATCGTACCCCTGAGAGACATATTCCTTTTCGAACGCGTCCGCGAACTTCGCATAGAGCTTGTCAATATCGGTCAGCGCCGCTTCGCCGAGGATGACCATGAGCTCCTTGGCCTCCTTGCCGCGCGCGTAAGCGGAGAAGAGCTGGTTCATGGTATCTGAATGGTCCTCGCGCGTTTTACCGCGGCCGATGCCCTTATCCTTCAGGCGGGAGAGCGACGGCAGCACATCGATGGGCGGCGTGACGCCCTTGCGGTACAGCTCACGGCTGAGGATAATCTGCCCCTCCGTGATATAGCCCGTCAGGTCAGGGATCGGGTGGGTCTTGTCATCCTCCGGCATGGAGAGGATCGGAATCATCGTGATGCTGCCGTCCTTCCCCTGCTGGCGGCCCGCGCGCTCATAGATGGAGGCGAGGTCCGTGTACATATAGCCGGGGTAGCCGCGCCTGCCGGGCACCTCCTTGCGCGCGGCGGAAACCTCGCGCAGGGCGTCGGCATAGTTCGTGATGTCCGTCAGGATCACGAGCACATGCATATTCTTTTCAAACGCCAGGTATTCCGCAGCGGTCAACGCCATCTTCGGCGTAGAGATTCGCTCGATTGCGGGGTCGTTCGCAAGGTTTACAAAGAGCACGGTCCGTTCGAGCGCGCCGGTCTCACGGAAGGAATTGATGAAGAAATTCGACTCCTCAAACGTGATGCCCATCGCAGCAAATACCACAGCGAAGGGTTCATCCGTCCCGCGTACCTTTGCCTGCCGTGCGATCTGGGCGGCGAGATTGGCATGCGGCAGGCCGCTCGCGGAGAAGATCGGCAGCTTCTGCCCGCGCACGAGCGTATTCAGGCCGTCGATGGCGGAAACGCCCGTCTGGATAAATTCCTGCGGATAGCTGCGCGCCACGGGATTGATCGGCAGGCCATTGACGTCCATGCGTTTGTCTGGGATAATCTCCGGACCGCCGTCAATCGGGCGGCCGAGGCCGTCGAACACGCGCCCGAGCATATCCTCGGATACGCCAAGCTCCATCTGGCGGCCGAGGAAGCGCACCTTGCTGTTGGAGAGGTTGATGCCCGTGGAGCTCTCAAACAGCTGGACGAGCGCATTCGGCCCGTCAACCTCCAGCACACGGCAGCGGCGCTTTTCGCCGCTTTCCAGCTCGATTTCGCCCAATTCGTTATAGGTGACGTTCTGCACGTCGCGCACCAGCATCAGGGGGCCGGCGACTTCTTCAATGGTTCTGTATTCAACTGGCATCTCACTGCGCCTCCCCTATGGTTTCTTTCATCTGGTTGACGAGATCGGCGCTGATGCGGTCGAACGCTTCCCCGATCTTTTCCTCCGGGATATATTTAAACCGACCGATTTCCTCGCGCACCGGAAGCGTGACGATTTTCTCGATATCTCCACCCTGCCCAAGCGTTTCATTCGCCAAATCGTAGAAATTGAGGATCAGCCGCATCATCAGAAGCTGCTTCTCTAAGCTCGTATAGGTGTCGACCTCGTGGAAGGCGAGCTGATGCAGGAAATCTTCACGGATGGAGCGTGCCGTCTCCATTTTCAGCCGATCGCTGGGGGAGAGCGCATCCATGCCGACGAGCTTTACAATCTCGTCGAGCTCCGCTTCCTCCTGCAAAATATGCAGCATCCGCCCGCGCAGCGGCATCCAATCGGCGTCGACATGCTGATGGAACCAGCCGCTGAGCAAATCTGTATAAAGGGAATAGCTCGTCAACCAGTTGATCGCCGGGAAATGGCGCTTATACGCAAGGTTTGCATCCAATCCCCAGAAAACCTTGACGATGCGAAGCGTCGCCTGCGAGACGGGCTCTGAAATATCGCCGCCGGGCGGAGATACCGCACCGATGACGGACAGTGCGCCCTCGCGGCCTTGTGTCCCCAATGAGATCACGCGCCCCGCGCGCTCGTAGAACTGCGCGAGCCTGCTGCCGAGATAGGCGGGATAGCCCTCCTCGCCGGGCATCTCCTCGAGCCGACCGCTCATCTCGCGCAGCGCCTCCGCCCAGCGGGAGGTGGAGTCCGCCATCAGCGCCACGGAATAGCCCATATCGCGGAAATACTCCGCCATTGTGATGCCGGTATAGATGGACGCTTCGCGCGCTGCCACCGGCATATCGGACGTATTGGCGATCAGGACGGTGCGCTCCATCAAGGATTTACCCGTGTGCGGGTCGATCAGCTCCGGGAATTCATTGAGCACGTCCGTCATCTCATTGCCGCGCTCGCC
>DCJV01000135.1:8735-16366 GCA_002320555.1 Ruminococcaceae bacterium UBA1691
GGTTCGTCCGGGGAGAGCTTGCGCCCATATGGCCTTCCGCGGCGCACCGGCCAGCGCTGCATGAGGGTGAGCGCCTTCTCGCCCTGCGCCGTCTTGACTGTGCATACCGTATCCGTCACAGTGAATTCGCCCGCCTGGATGGAGAGAATTTCGCCCTCAATCCCATTGGGCACCATGATCTTGTGGACAACGACGTCCGTCTCCTGCACCGTGCCGATGATATCGCAGGATTTCACGTGATCCCCCGCCTTGACGCACGGCTCAAACTTCCATTTCCGGTCCCGTTTAAGGGAGGGCACCTCCACGCCGCGGGAAAGATTGTTGCCCGCAACCTTCATGATATCGTCCAGCGGGCGCTGGATGCCGTCGAAGATGCTGCCGATAAGCCCTGGCCCGAGCTCAACGCTCATCGGCTCGCCCGTAGATTCCACCGGCGCGCCGGTGCCGAGGCCCGACGTCTCTTCATAAACCTGAATCGATGCACGATCCCCGTGCATCTCGATTATTTCACCAATCAGGCGCTGGTCGCTTACCCGCACCACGTCGAACATATTCGCGTCCCGCATTCCCTGCGCGACGACAAGCGGCCCGGCCACCTTGACAACAGACCCTGTGCTCATGGTGAATCACCTCATTTCTTCATTATCCGATAATATCCGAGCCGACCGCTTTTTCCACGCTCTTGCTCACGCTTCTCAGCCCCAGCCCTGTATTGCCCGTCACACCCGGGATCGGGATGATGGCCGGCACGGGCATATGCCGGTATTGATCAATTTCCGCCTCCAGCTCAGCCGCCAGCTTTTCCGTCATGAAAATAACAGCGTAGCCGCCGGAAATCATCTTTTTCAGCGTTGCAGCAGCCAGCTTTGCATCCTCCTGTGGAAAAATCTCCAGCCCGAGGGATGCAAAGCCGGACACACTGTCTCGATCGCCCATGACCGCAATCTTATACATACGCTTCACGCATCCTTTCCCGGATCTGTTCCGCTGGGAGCCCCAGCCGCTTGCAGGAGAGCAGGATGCGGATATTTTTAATCTCGCTATCCCGCGCCACATAATAAGCGACCAAAGGTGCGAGCCCAAAGCTCACCCGCCGGGCTCCGTCGAGCTGCTCCATCAGAAGGTCGTCGCACCATTTTTCAAAGGCCGCGAAGCTCTTTGAGAAAGCCTGCACGCAGTCCGCATAAGCGGTTTCCGAAAGATACTGCGTCAGCTCCTGCACACCGCGTCCGGCGGCTGCAATGAGCGCGGATTTCCGAAGCGTTTCACATTCGCACAAAGCTTCCTGTAAAAAGCCGTCGCCCCGCCCGGTATGAGCAGCGCGCAAAGCGATCTTCAGGTTTGCCGTTGCGCACATCAGCTCCGCGAGCCGCTTTGCGAAATCGCTGCCGGTCTCGTCCGCCCGCCCTTTAACCGCCTCCAGCGCGGCCCGGTCGAGCAGGGTATCCGCCCGCTGCCCATCGGAAGCACGCACGAGCAAACGGTAAGCCTCCTGCGCAGCCTGCTGCATTTCAGAGGGCAGGCGGCTGAAATTCTGATTGGACACCGCGTCCCAGATCATATCCACCGGCACTGTATTCGGTATCAGCCAATATGACTCTGGGGACTGATTGCTGACAAGGCTTTTCAAAGCTGCCTTGCAATTGTGAAAATCATTTTTAGCCGTTAAAAAAGAGAGCTCCCGCGGCTCAGGGGCCACTTGGGTGAGTAGGCCCCACATCTCCTCGGTCTGCCGGCGGAGCATTGCATTCGGGTCCTCCAGCGCGCCGCCTGTGTCCCACCCCTTGTCCGCGAGCAGCTGCAGGGCAGAACGCATATCGGGCGCGGCGAGCAGCTGCTCCATCGCGCTTTTGTCAAGAAGATACGTCTCATTCGCCCGGATGCGCGCAACGGCAAAGGTATATTCTGTGTCTTTCATACACATTGTCATCCTTTCGAAGAGCATGCTGCAAAATGGATCGCATCATGCTCGCTAAGCCCGTCTGCAAGTTTATGCGAAAAGCTCCCGGCTCAGGGCGTCCTTGATCTCTTCAAGCGACGCATCCAGCAGCGCTTCAAAGCTGCAATTGACCTCGATATCGCCGTATATCAGCAGGAAGCCGCCGTCGATCCGGGCAGGCTGTGCACCGATGCGCACATGCGCGCCTTGCTTTGCAAGCATGTCATTGAGTTCGTCCGCAAAACCTGACGGCAGCCTTTTGAGATCGCGCTCGGAAAGGCGCATCTCGCCCTCCCCCCGGCACGCGTATGTCCCGGCGAGGGCAGTGAGCACCTTAAAATAGTCCGTGTCCGGCAACTCCCGCAAATGGCGCAGCGCCATCTCGATCGTCTCATTGACAACCTCCGTTTTCATGCGCAGTAGAAGCCGCTTTGTCTCCATTTCGCCGCTCATCTTCGCCCTTTGGAGCTCGGTTTCGCATTCTTTGCGCGCACGGATTAAGATCTCCTGATAGCGGGCGTTTGCAGCGGCCTGCGCGTCCTCACGGATTCGAGCGAGCCGCTCCTGCGCCTGCTTTTCAATCTTCCCGCATTCCAAACGGCTCTCTTCTTCAATGGCTGCCTTCATTTCTTCCAGGCCTGTCATTGGTATGACCATCCTTTCTGTGGAGATTGAAAGGATTTTCCTATCCAAACAAACTCCCACTCTATCCAAATGGATTACAGATTGAGCACCGTCAGCAGGGAGATCAGCAGCGCGAGCACCGCATATGTCTCGACCAGAACGGCCATTGTGATCGCCTTACCGTTTTGATCCGGCTTCTTCGCCACCACGCCGATACCGGCCGCGGCCGTGCGCCCCTGCGCAATGGCGGAAAACAGGCCGACGATTGCGATCGGCAGACAGGCCGCCAGATACATCAGTCCGTGCGATGTGGTCAGCTCCACGGGATTGCCGCCCAGCAGTCCGATGCGGTTGAGCACCAGCACGGCGGTCAGCAGGCCATAAAGGCCCTGCGTGCCGGGAAGGAGCTGCAAAAGCAGTAGCTTGCCGAATTTACCGGGATCCTCTGCGATCACGCCTGCGGCAGCCTCGCCGGCGATTCCCACGCCCTTCGCGGAACCAATGCCCGCCATCAACGCGGCCAGAACCGCACCCAGTACTGCAAATGCTACGCCTAAACTATTCATGATGTGCTTCCTCCTTGAATTTCACATATTTCGTGTGTACTGCGAAGGGCTGAAACGGCCTGCCGCCGCCCTCATAGAATTTGGAAAACAGCTCCACATACTGAAGCCGGTTGGTATGCACGTATGCGCCGAGCATATTGATCGCCATATTGAGCGTGTGTCCGACGATAAAGACGAAAAACAGAAGAATCCCCTTCACAATGGGATTCTCCGGGATCGTCCCCAAAAGATTGACCACCTGGCCGATGACGCCGGTTGCAAGGCCCAGCGCGAGCAGGCGGGAATAGGACAGCACGTCGCTGAGATATCCGGAGGCCGCGTTATACAGCCCGTAAAGCCCGCTGCCCAGCCGCGCAAAAATATTTTTCGAGGTCCGACCCGCTGTGAGGATGATCAGAATCACGCCCGCCAGCAGGACATACATCCCGATGGTATTGAAGATCGCAGGCACCTCGGTGAGCATCCCTGCGCCAACGGGAGCCGCTCCCAGCACCAGCAGGTAAATGGGCACTACGTCGCAAAAAGCGTCGAATCGTTTTCCCGCTTTCCAGAGCTGATAAAAATGCACGCCCAGCCCCAAAAACAGATGCAGAATGCCCAGCCCCAGTGAAAAGAGCAGCAGCTTCATCGGATCGCTGACCGGATCGAACCAGATTGCCATGCGCGGCGCCGGCTTATGCAGGAAATTCTTACAGATCACCGGCACGATATCGCCGAACCAGGTGCCAAACAGCGCGCCCCAAAAGATCGTGGAAACGCCGGAGTATAAAAACATCTTCATGGTTTTGCGCATATTGCCCTCGAGCTGAAATTTTTTCAGTGCGATGGCGGATACGAGCACCATCAGGCAGCCATAACCCGCGTCGGACAGCATCAGGCCGAAGAACAGATAATAGAAGATTGCCATGACCGGCGTGGGGTCAATGTCCTTTTTCGCCGGCAATGCATACATCTCCGTGATCGGTTCCACAGGCGAAGAAAAGCCATTGTTTTCGAGCAGTACCGGAACGTCCTCATCCTGATCCGGCTCAGATACAGTAATCGCCACAGGATAGCGGCTCTCGAGCTCTTGGCCCAGCCGGTCCACAGCCTTTTGCGGGATATAACCGTTGATGATGACGGTATTTTTGGTCATGCCCAGGCGGCCGATCATCTCATATTTTTCCTTACGCATTGAAAAATAATCGATGAGGAATTCGAGCTCCTTTTCGCTTCCCGCAAAGGCTTCAATCGCCTTGCGTGCCTTTTCGATGGCGTCCTCGCATTCCCCCGTTCTCAGCTGCATCGCCCGTATACGCTGCTCCGGCGTTTCCTTTGCCGGATCGGACGGGCGCGCAAAGCCCATCTCCCGCAGGGCGTCCTCCACCTGCTGCGCAATGTCATCGAGACAGATGACCCACAGGCAGGTCTGCTCTTTGGAGGTGAAAACAACCTCGATCTCCACAGCGGTCAGCGTGCCGTCCGCCTCGTACAACCGGTCAGCCAATTCCTCTGCGGAATGAACCCCTGGCAGAGAGCCCGCAAAACAGCGCGTGCGCCGCGTTGCCAAAGGCGCCAAGGCCATGTCCAGCTTCCTCCACGGCTCGAGCGCATCCATCTGGGTGCGCAGCCGCACGATTTCCTCCGATGCGTCATGGATTTGCTTTTCAAGGGCTGCAATTTCATAGCATTTTTTCATCAGGCGGTCCGCCTCGTCCGCCTGCCTGCCGAAGGCGTCTGTGGAAATTTCTCGCTTTCCCTTCAGGAAATCCAGGAGGGAAGCTTTGGCCGGCAGGTATTTCGCAAGGATTTCCCTCGCCTGTACCGCCAGATTCAGATTCTTTTCGAACACCGCGATCGTCGCCTGCGTACTCACGCGCACAAGCTCCTCGTCCGAATTGTCGCATATCTCCACGACGCCCCTGCGCTGCAGCCGTTCCACAATCCTTTTACTGTCGCTGAGCAAGGCTGCGATTTCAATGCGCTGCATTTTACATTTTGCCATCAGAGCGTCTCCCTTCTATGGGGTATTGCGGAATCATACAGCGGATGACCGTCATGAACGCATCCTCCCGCTTCGCGCGTACGCTGTCGCGCAGCGCCTCAGCCTGTTTGCCGGCTTCCTCCTGCGCCTTTCGCAGGATCTCATCCGCCTTTTCCCCGGCTTCCCGCCGCAATGCATCCGCCTCCTGGCGCGCAAGGCGCGTTTGATCCGCCAAAAGCTGGCCGCCCTCCTCCTGCGCCTGGAGCAAAAGCGCCTTTGCCTGCGCGTGCGCCTGCTCAACCGCAAGGTCGGCCTGTCGTTCTGTTTGCAGGATTTCATTGACCGTTTTGGATGCCACAGTATCACCTCCTGCCGGCTGTGACCGCTTCTTTTCTCCTCTCAGAAATCAAAAAGCGGCCAAACTTTAGGACTCATTATAGCACATTATGAATAGCTTTTATTGGATTTCATAAAAAATTCAAAGTTGAAAAAGTTTTCTGTACGAAATGTCTGGAAATCGTTTCCTATCACGAATGAAAAACGAGCTTGGCGCATAGAAATATGTGAGGTGGTTGACATGTTTGTATATTCCGTAAAATCGTCAAAAATCAAGATGGCCATCCTTATTCTGCTCGTCGTCCTGCTCGTGCTCGCCATGCTGCTCGTCACACGCCTCCATCAGCCGGCAGAGGCGGACAGTGAGCTGAACATAAAAGCGGAAAATGCGGAGCAGCGCGTGGCGTTCCTTTCGCAGTTCGGCTGGAGCTTTGATGAGGATCCGGTCGAGGTAGCCGAGGTTATCATTCCGCCAGAATTCGATGAAGTTTATGAAAAATACAATGAAATCCAAAAGGCGCAGGGCTTTGACCTGACCAAATATCAGGGCAAGCGGGTCAAACGCTGGACCTACGCCATTAAGAACTATCCCGGCTA
Source organism: Ruminococcaceae bacterium UBA1691 (assembly GCA_002320555.1). Taxonomy (GTDB): domain Bacteria; phylum Bacillota; class Clostridia; order Oscillospirales; family Acutalibacteraceae; genus Fimivicinus. Next base: position 14,761 of record DCJV01000135.1, read on the forward strand.
CGCCGCTGACAGCGGCTGCATCCATGCAAATCTGCTCGTCTATGAGGGGCAGGTCATCGGCGGGGACGTCTGCTCCGTGGAGCTGAACGGTTTTATGCACGGCTTCGATTTTCCAACAGATACCCCTTCCAATGCGCAGACGCCTTCCGCAACAGATCAAGCCGGTTCCGGGACGACTACATCTGCTCAAACGAGCACCAACGCGGCATAAAATCCCGGGTCTGGGCTTTGATCGATCCAAAGCGCTTTTCGGCGGGCAGTGTGAGGCCAACCGGTCTTACGTGGACCAGACTGCTCGCTGCTGTTTTATGAGAATCCCTTCGCAAATTAATGGAACCCCAAAATAACAATTTCGGCCAAAAGCCCTGTACAGATATTCCACTTTATACAAATAATCCGGCATACCGGTTCAAACCGGTATGCCGGATCACTATGTTTTCTATTTTCCTTACCATTTAGAACGGACAGATCAGGAAAGTCTTCTGCTGGAAGCGCTCCCACTGGCCGCCCTGGAATGTGTTATTCCCACTCTTATGATAGAGCTTCGCATTGTTTTCGATCATAAGAAAGACGCTATCGCCAAGCTCCGGCGCATTGCCATCAAAATAGACCTTCATCAGCCGGACATCGCCCCAGAAAGCACGATCACCGATACGGGTAACCGTCTTCGGGAAGTGAACCTTTTCAATGCGATTGCAGGCCGCAAACGCATAATCACCGATCTCCTGCACGCCCTTCTTCATGCTGACGGTCTCCAGGCGACCGCAGCCGTAGAACGCATAGCTGCCAATCTGACGGACGCTCCCCGGTATCCTGATTTTCTGAAGGCGGTCGCATTCTGCGAAGGCATGGTCGCCAATTCGCTCCGTCCCGTTCATGATGGTGACCCATTCCAGCCTGTTGCAGCCCGCAAATGCATAATCGCCGATAACATCCACATTGGCCGGGATCGTAAGGCCGGTAATTCTGTTGCACTGATAGAACGCATGATCCTCAATCGTCTTGACAGACAGCGGAAGATAAACGTTCTGGAGCCTTCCGATTCCGCTGAAGGCGTAAGCACCGATCACGGTGACAGGCTTCCCAGCAATTCTCGAGGGGATGGATACAATTGCTTTGTTTTCATTATAAGCTGTAATCTTGACTTCCTTACCATTATTAATCAGCTCATAAGAATACGGGCCGGAGGTTGCCGCAGACGCCGTCAATACACCTGCAAACACAGAGCACATCATCACGACGGCCAAAATCAAGCTGAGAATTCTTCTGGTTTTCTTCATTTTCTTCACCCTTTCAGATTCATTTCAATCCGGCAGGACATATATTCCAGATCACCCTGCCAAATATTTGCTTTTATTGTACATGAGATCGTCCGTATTGTCAACTATGCATAAAAATGATCGATGATTATTGAATAAATAATTTACCATTTAGTAGATGCATTCTGTCAAATTCAGGCTCAACATCATGATAGAGCAACCGCATTGCACCGCTGGTGGAAGCCCACGCGCCTCTTGCCGATATCGGGTGCATGATCGTTTCATCGATTGCCTCGACAAGGGAAGAAGAAATTGATCCGCGCTCCGGCCGCGCGGGCCCTTCCTTT
>DCJV01000056.1 GCA_002320555.1 Ruminococcaceae bacterium UBA1691
AAGGTTCGCCGAACAGGATGGTTCGTGACGATCAGCTTGCCGCTGCCGCAGTGCCGTGCGAAAACGGCCCCTTTTGCTTCCTTTTTCGGCCGAACGGAAAAGGAAGGGCCCGTGCGGCCTGAGCGCGCGCTTCCTGGTGAGCCACTTCCATTATGTAAAATAATGTTAATTTTGATATGTTTATTTGAGTTGATATAATTTATTCCATAAAATTTTCAAATGGCTTGACATTGGGCTGCCCTTAGTTGTATACTTAGGACGGCCCTTAATTGGAGGTGATCTTCTGGGCACAAAAAAGATGGGGCGGCCAACGGATAATCCCAAACCCTATAAAATTGCTGTTAAACTTGATCAAGAAGCGAAAGATGTCTTAGATGCTTATTGCAAGCAAGAATCCGTTTCGATGATGGAAGCAGCACGGCGCGGGATCAAACGGTTGAAACCCGACCTCAAAAAATGAAAGGAAGCGGCGCACCCCTCGACAAGGTAAACACACCACTTCCAGTACGGCAACCGCCTGAAAGGACAGTTGCAGCGTAAATATATTACCATAAAATCAGATGTTTGCAAATGATTTTATGGTATGCGCATGCAATTTCTTTCAAGCGTTGTACGATCATTTGAAAGGAACATGCATCATGCTTTATAACGACAGCCTGAATCTGATCGAGGAATTGTACTTTGGCAACATCTGCCCCAATGAAGAGAGCGTTGACAAATGCTCGCGCTACGCCGCTTTCCTCAAAACCATCTCTGTCAATGAGGAAAAGCTCAACGCCTATTTCAAAGCACATACCGGGGCTGAGGAGGAGCAGCATCTTTTTTCACAGTTCATCAACGCGCAGGGCGAAATCCAGCGCTTTAGCGAGCTTGATCGTTTTGTCGAGGGCTTTCAACTCGGCGCACGGCTGATGCTCGATACCTTCCTGCTCCCGCAGCAGAGCGCTATCCGGGATATTCACTGAGAAAATCCCACTCTGAAACCCTGGGATTTGTGGAAAACGAACGCTTTTCAGGAGAAATGATCTGTGGTATACTAGATAAGATTTTTAGTCGAAATCAATTGGACATGCCCGGACATGCGGCCGATGAAACGGCGGCGCCGGAAATCGGCTTTTCCATCCGGGCGACTCTACAGCGAAAGGAACATCCCATTTGAAAATCAGAATTGGTATTGCAGGATATGGTAATTTAGGCCGCGGCGTGGAGTGCGCCGTGCAGAACACGCCCGACATGGAGTTGACGGCATTGCTCACCCGGCGTGACCCCTCTTCCATTCAGACGCATACGGGCGTGCCCGTCTATCACATGAGCGACGCTGCAAAGCTGCAGGATCAGATCGACGTGATGATCCTGTGCGGCGGCAGCGCGAACGACCTGCCGGAGCAGACGCCGGAGCTGGCGCAGTATTTCAACGTGGTGGACAGCTTCGATACGCACGCGAAGATCCCGGAGCATTTCAGCCGGGTGGACGAGGCCTGCAAACAGGCCAATAAAATCGGCGTAATCTCCGTGGGCTGGGATCCGGGCATGTTCTCCCTTAACCGCGTGATCGCACAGGCGATCCTCCCCAACGGGCAGGATTACACCTTCTGGGGCAAGGGCGTCAGCCAGGGGCATTCCGACGCTGTGCGGCGCATTGAAGGCGTGAAGGACGCCCGGCAGTACACCATCCCGGTGGAATCTGCGCTCGAGCGGGTGCGCAGCGGCGAAAATCCTGTGCTGACCACACGCCAGAAGCATACGCGTGAGTGCTTTGTGGTCGCAGAGGAGGGCGCGGACCGCGCAAAGATTGAAACGGCCATCAAAACCATGCCGAACTATTTTGCGGATTACGATACCACCGTTCACTTCATCAGTGAGGAAGAGATGCGGAAAAATCACAGCGGTATCCCGCACGGCGGCAGGGTGTTCCGCTGCGGCGTGACCGGCTGGGAAAACGAGAATCGCCATATCATCGAATACAGCCTGAAGCTCGATTCCAACCCGGAGTTCACCTCCAGCATCCTCACCGCTTACGCAAGGGCGGCGTACCGCCTCTACAAGGAAGGTCAGACCGGCTGCAAAACGGTGCTGGATATCGCCCCCGCCTACCTGCATCCGGCATCATCGGACGAGCTGCGCGCAACGCTACTGTAAGCGGATCAGCTTCCCCCTGACTTAAAATGTGATTGATTTCATTTTAGAATAGAAAGGTTGGTGGCCCGCATGAAGCAGGATATGATCGTCATCCTGGACCTCGGCTGCACAGAAAATACCGCTACCGCCCGTGCCATCCGCGCGCTGGGCGTATACAGTGAAATTTATCCCCACGATATCACGCCCGCAGAGCTTGCCGCTCTGCCAAACGTCAGGGGCGTGATCCTCAACGGCGGGCCGAACCGCATTGTCGACGGCGTTTCCATCGACGTTTCTCCGGAAATTTACACCTGCGGCCTGCCGGTGCTGGCCGTTTGCCATCCCGCAGCCGATGCGCATGCGGGCTGTGCGCAGGTTTCTGTGCGCAATGAGCCCTGGCCGCAGGATGAGCTTGAGGTGAAGCGTGCGCTGGAAAGCTTCATCTTTGGTATCTGTAAGGCGCAGGCCAATTGGAATATGGAAAACTTCATCGCTGACCAGATCGACCTTGTCCGCCGTCAGGTGGGGGATAAAAAGGTGCTGCTCGCACTCTCCGGCGGCGTGGATTCCTCCGTGGTTGCTGCTCTTCTGTTAAAGGCGGTTGGCAATCAGCTCACCTGTGTGCATGTCAACCACGGCCTGCTGCGTAAGGGTGAGCCGGAGCAGGTGGTCGAGGTGTTCCGCAACCAGATGAACGCGAATCTCGTTTATGTGGACGCGAGCGAACGCTTCCTCACGAAACTCGCAGGCGTTGCCGATCCGGAGCAGAAGCGCAAGATCATCGGCGCGGAATTCATCCGCGTGTTCGAGGAGGAGGCCCGCAAGCTCGCGGGTATTGACTTCCTTGCGCAGGGTACGATCTACCCTGATATCGTTGAGAGCGGCACAAAGACCGCCAAAATGGTCAAATCCCATCATAACGTGGGCGGCCTGCCGGAAGATCTCTCCTTCGAGCTCGTGGAGCCGCTTCGTCAGCTCTTCAAGGATGAGGTGCGCGCCTGCGGCGTAGCGCTTGGCCTGCCGGACAGCATGGTCTACCGCCAGCCCTTCCCGGGCCCCGGCCTCGGCGTGCGCTGCCTCGGCGCGATCACGCGCGACCGGCTGGAGGCCGTGCGGGAATCGGACGCGATTTTGCGCGAGGAATTCCACAACGCAGGCCTCGACAAAAAGGTCTGGCAGTATTTCACGGTCGTCCCCGATTTCAAATCCGTCGGCGTGCGCGACAATGCGCGCAGCTTTGAGTATCCGGTCATCCTGCGCGCCATTAACACGGTGGACGCGATGACGGCGGGGATCGAGCGCATTGACTGGGAAGTGCTCGAAACGATCACCAAACGCATTCTAAGCGAGGTTGCAGGTGTTAATCGCGTGTTGTATGATATCTCACCGAAGCCGCCGGCGACGATCGAGTGGGAATAAAGCATTATTTACCCCGGAGAACTGCAAAGGCGCGGTCCCCCGGGGCGTTTTCCGTAATTTTTTGAAATTTGGATGGTAGGGGGAAATGGAGCAACATGCAGCGGATCGGTTTTGACAATGAGAAATATCTGAAAATGCAATCGGCGCATATTCAGGAGCGCATCGCGCAGTTTGACAATAAGCTCTATCTCGAGCTGGGCGGGAAGCTGTTCGATGATTATCACGCCTCGCGCGTTTTGCCGGGCTTTAAGCCGGACAGTAAGATCAACATGCTTCTGAACTTGAAGGATCAGGCGGAGATCGTGATCGTCATCAATGCGGCTGATATCGAAAAGAGCAAGGTGCGCGGCGACCTCGGCATCACGTATGATGCGGACGTGCTGCGCCTGATCGACGCCTTCCGCGGCGTGGGGCTCTATGTCGGCAGTGTCGTCATCGCCCAATATGCGGCGCAGCCGATGGCGGACAAGTTTAAAAATATGCTTGCGGGCCTCGGCGTACCGGTCTACCTGCATTATCCGATTGAAGGATATCCGAATAATATCCCACTGATCGTCAGCGAAGAGGGCTTTGGGAAGAACGAATATGTGGAGACCAGCCGTCCGCTTGTCATCGTCACGGCTCCCGGCCCCGGCAGCGGCAAGATGGCGACCTGTCTGTCGCAGCTCTATCACGAGCATAAACGGGGCGTAAACGCCGGCTATGCCAAGTTTGAAACCTTCCCGGTCTGGAATCTTCCGCTGCGCCATCCCGTCAATCTAGCATATGAAGCCGCCACTGCAGATCTGAATGACGTCAATATGATCGATCCCTATCACTTGGAGGCCTATGGGGAAACGACCGTCAACTATAACCGTGACATTGAGGTCTTCCCTGTGCTCAATGCGATTTTTGAGCGCATCGCCGGGGAGAGCCCCTATAAATCGCCCACGGATATGGGCGTCAATATGGCGGGCAACTGCATCATAGACGACGATGTTTGCCGCCATGCCTCCGAGCAGGAGATCATCCGCCGCTACTATCACGCCCGGTGCGACCAAAAGCAGGGCCGTCTTGACGAAGCGGCCGTCTATAAGGTGGAGCTTCTGATGAATCAGGCCAGCGTCTCCACCAAGGACCGCGCGGTTGCTTCTGCCGCTCTAGAGCGCGCGGAGAAAACGGGGCTTCCAGCGTCTGCGATCGAATTACCGGACGGGCGTGTCATTACAGGAAAAACCTCTCCGCTGCTCGGCGCTTCCGCCGCTGTGCTGCTCAACGCTTTGAAGGCGCTCGGCGGCATTCAGCACGATATCCTGCTGATTTCTCCGATCATTATCGAGCCGATTCAGAATTTAAAGATCAAACATCTGGGAAATCATAATCCTAGGCTCCATTCCGACGAGGTGCTCATCGCGCTATGCATCAGCGCGGCGACGAATCCCACTGCCGAGCTCGCATTGAAACAGCTTGCAAAGCTCAAGGGCTGTGAGGCGCATTCCTCCGTGATCCTCTCTCAGGTGGACGATTCCGTCTTCCGCAAGCTGGGGATGAATTTGACTTGTGAGGCGCGGTATCAGAGCCGGAAGCTCTACCACAAATGACCCAATGAACGGCCCTTTTTGATCCCGCAAGGGCGCGGGAGGGCGGCCTGAGAGGCCGTTTGTCTGGCTGCTCTTCATTGCCATATTGTCAGTCAGACGGCCGGAAAGCACGGAGCTTTGCGGCCGTCTCTCTTTATATCGTTTTGTCTAGAGCTCCATGAAGGTTAAGCTTAAGTTGCACCCATGGTTTGTTGCGTTGCATGCGCATCCGGGATTTAAATCCCGGCCCAATAAGCCGTATCTGTTATTTTCCGGTTTTATGGGTGCAGATTTGAGGCACCAGGAAAAGGAAAAATGAGCAATCGCTTCAATTTTATTTTTATACAAAAAAATATTATGGGGCAATGCTATAATAAAATAGCCGAAAAGGGCCAGACGGCCCATAAAAGGGGGATGCTTTTTATGAAAGCTACGCGAAAACTCATTGCCCCGATTATCATTACGATCGTATGCATTTTAGCACTGATCGGATATATGGGCGTTGTATTTGCAGTCCCGATTCCAACCTGGCTTAAAATAGCAGGTGCGGTTGCGCTTCTGGTGCTGATCGGCGTGGCCATTTATGTTTTGTTCGAACGAATTCAAGAAGTTAGGAGCGGTGAAGAGGATGATCTTGGTAAATACTGATTATATCAGCGGCAGGGAGCTGGAAATGCTCGGCCTGGTCAAGGGCAGCACGATCCAGACGAGAAATATCGGCCGTGATATCACGCAGAGCTTTAAAACGATCGTGGGCGGAGAGCTGAAGGCATATAACGAGATGATGAGCGAAGCGCGCGCATTGGCGACCAAGCGCATGGTCGAGGAAGCCGAGGAGCTGGGCGCCGATGCCATTGTCAATATCCGTTATGCGTCTTCTGCGATCATGCAGGGCGCGGCGGAAGTGATTGCCTATGGCACGGCGGTGCGATTTCGATAAAAATTTATAATTTGCACTTCATCAAGGCAGGATGGTCGATCCCGGAGGGGAGGGCTGTCCTGCCTTTTTGTATTGTCCCCATCTAAAAGGTAGAGAAAAAAACCGGCGCGGGGAATGCGAAGCTGTCTGCTCTGCGCGCCTTTGTATTGTCTCTGATTGGCGAGGAAAAACAGATGGATTATGATGCGGTTTTACCGATCGCATGAATGAAACAATAAAAGGGAGAGATTTTATTGATTCGTTTTTATCCTGAATTTTTTAGTGAATCGCGGTACGCACTTCTGAAACAGGAGAAAAACCAGGAAGCCGAATACCGCCCCCAGCGTATTGATCCACAGGTCGTCAATGTCGGTTCCTCTGCCGAGGGGAAGCTGATTGAGTTCGACAAAAAGAGAGAACAAGAATGCAATTAGGATTGTCTTTGGAAAAGTCATGCGTTCCCATAACAATGGAAGGAAAAAGCCGAACGACAGAAACCCGACGATATTTCCCAAGATGTTGGTAATGAGATAATCGATCTTTTGATCAATGATGACCTCATGATAAAAATCCTGAAATACGCGGAAGGGAATCAGGTTGATATTTTCAGGGACAATACCGATATATCCCTGTATAGAAATGAACGGCGGCCCATAGTACAGCATGATATGCGGAAAAAAGGTGATGGAGGAAAAGAAAACAATAGACATCAGGAATAACCCGATTCCAACCTCGTGCCATGCGGTTGTTTGAATCGCTCTTTTTCGAAGGGAACGAATGCGCAACCAGCGGAAAAGGACAATGATTGGCATGGAAAGCAGGACAAATGGAAGCGCATCCCGAACATATGGAAGGTTGTAAAATAAGTATTTCAGCAATGGAAGGATCCTTTCTGTTAATCATGAACATTTTATTACATAAAGATTATAATTATCAATAAATTGATTTATATATGGAAAATAAAAATACCAAAATTATCTATAGACATGTTAATATTAATTATATAAAAAGTCAAGGTATATCGCAAATATTATTTTCAATATAAAAAGCGCCCCATTCCGGGAAGCTCCCTATTCATTCTTCTGCGATCTGTCAGCTGCTTTCATACCGTGCCAGAAACGCTGATCATTTTTAAAAAAGTTATTGAAAATCATTTTAATAGCACTTACTATGTAACTGTTGACGTCGATATCAATTATTTAAAGATTGGGGATAATAAGATGAAAATAGAAGAATTTAAAAATATTACAATAGCTTATATGCGTAATACTGGTGAATATGGTTCTAAAAACAAAGAGTTGATGGAGAACTTTAAGGATTTTTTAAGAACCAATCATTTATTGAATGAACAAACCACTATTTTAGGAATAGCCTTAGACAATCCAACATTTACACCAACGAATGAGTTACGATATGATGTAGGACTTATCATCGACAAAAATGAGGAAATTGCTTTAAAAAAGCGAAAAATTGATGATGGGAAATATGCCATATTTGAAGTTCCTCATACAGAGCAAGGAGTAGTATCTTTTTGGAAAAATATTTCACAATTAACAGCGGACTTATCCATAGATGATAAAAAGCCTATTATGGAACGCTATGCTATGGATAAAATCACGAATTGTTTGTGCGAGTTTTGTATTCCGTTAAAATAGCATCGGACCTTTCCTGATTATTAATGCTGCTAATTTCCAAATTTAAAAGGATCCCACCTTCATAGATGAGATCCTGTTTTGCTATTTTATATTTTTCTGTGGCGCTGCAAAAATAAATATTAGTGAACTGATTAACAGCATGCCCGGATAAAACAGTTTTGGAATAATCTCAAAGGCTGACACCTCAAATCCCAACTCACGGGCTGCAGAGATTGCCACCAGCATCTGCGCACCATAAGGAATGACTCCCTGGAAAATACAGGAGAACGTATCCAGCAGGGACGCCGTCTTCCGAGAAGTAACACCATATTCTTCTGACATCTCTTTTGCAATCGGATTAGCCATAACGATGGCTACCGTGTTGTTCGCTGTGGCAATATCCATGGCGCCAACCAAAAGCCCCATGCCAAGCTGGCCACCCTTTTTCCCCTTGAATATCTTACGGATGACAGACAAGAGCGCCTCAAATCCACCGTATTCACGAATCAGAGCACACATAGCGGCCACCAGAATAGCTACCATACAAGTTTCAAACATTCCGGCAGCACCGGAGCCCATATTGGCAAGCATATCCGTCGGTGCAGTCTGGCCGGTCACAAGCATAATGAATGCTCCAGATGCAATACCTATCAGCAGAACCACGAATACATTGATCCCGATCATTCCACCAATCAACACCAAGATATACGGGATAATCTGTATCAAGTTATAATCCTGTGTTACTGCTCCGCTTAATTCTGTTCGGAAAGAAAGTAGCAGGATCAAAATCAACGTAACAAATGCTGCCGGGAAAGCAATTCCAAAGTTCTCCCTAAACTTGTCCTTCATGGCGCATCCCTGTCCGTTGCAGGCTGCAATCGTCGTGTCCGAGATAAAGGAAAGGTTATCCCCAAACATGGCACCTCCCATAACCGAACCAATACAAAGCGGAAGCCCGAATCCAGAAGCCTTTGCCACTGCAACGGCAATTGGCGTAATCAACGTGATCGTTCCTACAGAAGTTCCCATGGCTGTAGATACAAAACAGGCTACTACAAACAGCACTGCAACGGCAAACCGTGCCGGAATTATAGAAAGCATGAAGTAAGCAACACTCTCTGCACTGCTTCTTCCCACCACCCCTACAAATGCACCGGCTACCAGGAAGATTAACAACATCGTAATAATATTCTTATCCCCCACGCCCTGGCCCATAATCTCCAGTTTGTCATCAAACTTTACTTCGCGATTCTGCAGACATGCTACTAAAATGGCCACAAGGAATGCAATGACAATCGGAATGTTATAGAATCCCATCGGAATCTTCAGCACATACTCAAACAAAATGCCAAGGCCCAGATACAATACTAAAAATACGCCAATTGGCAATAATGCAATTGGATTACTCTTTTTCATAAGAAATTCCCCCAGTTTCTCTATTTTATACAATGTAGAAAACGCTCTTTCACTTTATCATGTACACCAAAGGCCAGTCAAGGAATAAAAAGTGCCCCGTTGCCGGAGCACTCCGATTTGACAGTATCTGTCAATTCTTTTCGTACCTCGCCAGAAACGCCTTTGTCCTGTCGTTCTTCGGGTGGTTGATCACCTCGTCCGGCGTGCCCTCCTCTGCGATGATGCCGCCGTCCATGAAAACGATATAATCCGCCACATCGCGCGCAAACGCCATCTCATGCGTAACGATCACCATCGTCATATGCTCCGCCGCAAGGGAGCGGATCACCTTGAGAATTTCACCCGTCAGCTCCGGGTCGAGGGCACTGGTCGGCTCATCGAAGAAGAGCACCTGTGGGTTAAGCGCCAGGGCTCGTGCGATGGAAACACGCTGCTGCTGCCCGCCAGAGAGCTGGCAGGGGTAGGCGTTTTCTTTATCTGCAAGGCCCATTTTGGCGAGCAGCGCGCGGGCGGTTTCCTGCGCCTGCTTTTTCTCCACACCGGCGATGACCTGCGCCTCCGTGATGTTTTTCAGCACGGAGAAATGCGGGAAGAGGTTGAAATTCTGAAAAACGAGGCCGAATTTTGAACGGATTTTTTTAATCGTCGCCTTATCGGCGTAAACGGCCTTGCTGTGTTCGTCCATATGGACCAGAACGTCACTCCCATAGCGAATTTCGCCCTCGTCGACCGTCTCCAGCATGGTTGCGCAGCGCAGCAGCGTCGATTTGCCGGAACCGGAGGGCCCAATGATGGCGACGACCTGCCCCTTTTCCACGTGCAGGGAGATGTCTTTCAGGACCTCCAGGCCGTCGAAGCCTTTGCGCAGATGATTGATCGTGAGCAGCTCTTCCATGGCAATCCCTCCTTATTTGTAATAGTTAAGTGCTTTTTCGATGCGCTCCATAATAAACGCAACTGCGTAGTTTGCAATGTAATAGAACACGCCGGCGACGAAGAAGGGGACCACAGAGGACTGCGAGGTTGCAAGCATCTTGGCCGCTGTGAACATCTCCACGACCGAAATGGAGAAGGCGAGGGACGTATCCTTGACAAGTGTAATGATTTCGTTGGTGATAGCGGGGAGTATGTTCTTGACGACCTGGGGCAGGATGATGCGCAGGAAGGTCTGGCTCTTCGTAAAGCCCAGCACCTGTGCCGCTTCGTACTGGCCGACGGGCATCGCCTCAATGCCGCCGCGGTAAATCTCTGCGAAATAGGCCGCGTAGTTGAGCACGAAGCCGATGATGGTTGCAATAAAGCGATAATTATCCGGCAGCGTCACGTTCCATTCAAAGCTGACGATCAGGAAGCCCGGCGCGAAATACACCACCATCAGCTGCAGCATCAGCGGTGTGCCGCGCATGACGCTGATGAAAAACCGGGTCAGCCAGCTCAATGGCTTGATTTTGGACATGCGGCCAAAGGCGACCAACAGGCCAAGCGGCATGCTCAGCACCAGCGTGAGGATAAAGATTGCCCCTGTCATCAGAAACCCCTCGCCAAGCTGGGAGAAAATCGCCTGCATGTTGATAGCAGCCGGTAGCAAAGCCGGGATCGGCATAAAAACACATCCTTCTCTATTGGCATCGGTGGATTGGAAAATCCGTGATTTTTCCTTGTCCATCGAGGCTAGCGTCGGTAAACAAGGGGGAAACAGCGCCGCCCGGCAGCCGCAAAGCCACGTTTGCCGCGTTCTCGGCCTCAGCTGGTGGCAGCCGGCCTTCACCCTGTGGCCTTGCAAGCTTGCCCCTGTTCACAGATGCTACATTAGCATGATAATACAGTGTAGTATAGCATAAAAAAAGGGCGAAAGGCAACTGTTTGGAGCCCTCCGCCGAAATTTTTGAAAG
>DCJV01000117.1 GCA_002320555.1 Ruminococcaceae bacterium UBA1691
CGGCGGCGGCGCAGGCGTGACGATTACGCCGGTTGCATTCCTGATCGTCAGCGACGGCGAGGTTACGCTCAAACATATCACGGCCTATGACAATGCGGCGGAACGTGTCGTCAATCTGGTGCCTGAGATGTTCGACAAGGTCACGAGCGTTGTCAATAAAGCCATGAAGAAAAAGGAAGCGCAGGCGGAGGCTGAACAGGCTGCTGCTGTAGACGTTACCGTAGAAGAAACGAAATAATGCGTTCATACGGGGAAGCACGGCAGTACTTTAAGGGCAAAACCCTACCAGCCTTGTTTGTCCGGGCATCTTTTTCTAAAATTGAATTGATTTTTTTGCCACCGCCTGCATACCTATAAACCATGGCAGGTGGTGGCTTTGTTGAACGAAACGAAAAATCGATCCCGATTCCGTAAATACATGATCCCGCTTCTTTTATGCGGCGCCTTCTTATTTTTCAACGGCATTCATGCCCAGGCAGCACAGGAGCCCCCAAGTGTATCTGCTCAGTCGGCGGCGCTCCTCGTTGCCGATACGGGCGAATTTTTGTTTGAAAAAAATGCGAAGCAGCAGCGCGGTATGGCGAGTACGACAAAGATCATGACGTCGCTCTTGGCCGTGGAGGAGGGCACGCCGAACCGTGTCATTACCGCAACAGAGGCCATGGTCCGGGTAGAGGGCACCTCCATCGGTCTGCAGGCGGGAGACAAGATCACGCTTCGCAATCTGATTTATGGCATGCTCCTCGAATCCGGCAATGATGCTGCCAATGCAACAGCAATCGCGCTGGCAGGCTCCGCGGATCAATTTGCCCAGAGAATGAATGCGCGTGCGCAGGAAATCGGCATGACCAACACGCATTTCGTCACGCCGTCTGGGCTGGATAATCAGGAGCATTATTCCTGTGCACATGATATGGCCTTATTGGGTGCGGAAGCAATCAAAAATCCGGAATTTGCCGCCATCTGTGCCACAAAAAGCATCCGCGTCGCTTATGGAAACCCGGAATATCTGCGCACGCTGTCAAACCATAATCGTCTGCTGTCCTCCTATGAAGGCTGTATCGGCATCAAAACAGGATTTACCAAGAAAAGCGGCCGTTGCCTGGTGTCGGCCGCGCGTCGCGACGGCGTCACGCTTGTGGCCGTAACCCTCAATGCGCCGAACGATTGGGATGATCATAAGAAGCTGTTCGATTATGGATTTTCCATGGTGGAAAATATAAAACTGGACGACGGATTTTCAGGCATTCAGCTCAAGGTGGTTGGCGGAATGAGCCGCACAGTTCCAATCGAATGCGCAATCACACCAGACCTGGCCGTTTCTTCTGCGCCTGTTGATATCCGCCGGGAAATCCTTTTGGAGCCCTTTGTTTACGCGCCCGTTGAACGGGGGAGAATCGTAGGGGAGGCGCGGTATTATCAGGGAGACAAACTGGTTGCCTGCGTTCCTCTGGAAACTGCAAAAGCTGTAAAAAATATCGATATCCCGCAATTGCCAGAGGAGCCTGTTCCAAAAAAGAAGGGACTATGGGATCAAATCAAAGAATGGTTTTCCACCCATATAAGGAGAGAAACAAAAAATGACTGATGAAAAAATCAGGCTGCAAAAATACTTGTCGGAATGCGGGATCGCATCACGCCGCAAAAGCGAAGCCCTGATTGAAGAGGGGCGCGTAAAGGTCAACGGCATCCGAGCACAGATTGGAGATAAAATCGACCCTAAACGGGATACGGTCTCTGTCAATGGCCGCAAAGTTATCAGGGAGCAAACGCTTTGCTATCTGATGCTGCATAAGCCACGCGGGTTTATTACGACCATGAGCGATGAAATGAATCGCAAATGCGTTGCGGAATTGGTTCAGGACTGCGGAATGCGGGTTTATCCCGTCGGGCGGCTGGACCGGGAATCAGAGGGCCTGCTGCTCCTGACAAACGATGGGGAATTCGCCAATGCAATGATGCATCCCAAACGACACGTCCCCAAAACCTACCGCGTTACGGTCCGTCCCAGCATCACAGACGAGCAGATCACGCAGATAACCATGGGGCTTATGCTGGAGGGCCGCATGACCGCGCCGGCCGATGTGCATGTGGTTACGAAAGAGGAGGGCCGTGTTGTGCTCGAGATCGTCCTTTACGAAGGGCGAAATCGGCAGATCCGTAAGATGTGTGAGCAGCTTGGCCTGGAGGTGGCCAGACTCAAGCGGACAGCTGTGGGGCCGGTCAAACTTGGCATGCTGCCACAGGGAAAATGGCGTGAACTGACGCAGGATGAAGTGAATAAGCTGATGAATGCGGCGAAGATAAAACAAAATGAAAAAATATAAATAAATGAGATCAGCCTGATTGTCTTGCTGATAATGATATGAAAACTTGTAAGTTAAAAAATGAGCCGTCCAGCGAAAAAAGGCGATTGCTGGACGGCTTTTCTAAAAAAAGGAAATGTGATATCATAAAACACAAAGGAAGGAGGAAAAGCTTGATTTGGAGCCCTCGAACGAGCGTTATACAATTATACAAAATAAATATTTTGTATAATTTAGGGGAGATAAAAACCACTGAAACAAAAATAATGATTTTACGTAATTCCAATCAAGTGAATAAGCATGTCTTCAATTAACGATTCCGAATTTCCATCCATTCTCCTTGACTTTCTGCATTATCTCGACGTCGTCAAAAACAAATCGCCTTTGACCGTTCAAGAATATGCAACTGACCTGCGCACCTTTTTCCGCTTTCTGAAACAATCGCGCTGCCTTGTTCCCGCTTCGGCAGATTTTGATTCAATCGATATTACTGATCTGGATATCTCTTTTATCCGCACCATTACGCTCAGTGACGCTTATTCCTTTTTATCATATTGCAAAAATGAACGACATAATAATGCGACAACGCGTGCACGCAAGGTTTCCAGCATTCGAGGCCTCTTTAAATATTTAACGGTCCAGATGAAATTACTGGATGAAAATCCCATGCAGGAGCTTGACACACCGAAGCAAAAAAAAGCGCTTCCGAAATATCTGACACTGGACCAAAGCATCAGTCTGCTGGACCATATCGAAGGAAAAAACAAAGAGCGTGATTACTGCATGATCACATTTTTTCTCAATTGCGGGATGCGGCTTTCCGAGCTTGTGGGCCTTAATCTCTCCGATATCCACGACAATGAAATCATCCGTGTGACCGGCAAAGGCGATAAAGAGCGCATTTTATATCTCAATCAGGCCTGTCAGGAAGCGCTGGCCACCTATTTAAAGGTGCGTCCGGTAGATGGTGTCAAGGACAAAAACGCCCTGTTTCTCAGCAGCCGGTTACAACGGATCAGCCCAAAGACGGTCCAGCATGTCGTCTATACCTTTTTGGACAAGGCGGGATTATCCGGCCAGGGCCTATCGGTGCATAAATTGCGTCACACAGCCGCCACGCTGATGTATCAGCACGGAAAGGTGGACGTTTTGGTGCTCAAAGAGATTCTAGGCCATGAGAATCTGGGAACGACTGAAATCTATACGCATATTGTGGATGATCAGATCAAATCCGCGGTTGATGCAAATCCTCTGCACAGACAAAAAGCGAAAAAGGATCCTCAAAAGTGAAAAAAGCCGGAGAAAGCCTTGGCAAACAAAGCGTCCGCCAGAGATGCACAGGCCAGTAATGCGAGCAAAATGCCGAAACGCGCACAATAAAGGCGAAAATTATGATAGCCGTCCAGCGTTTTGTTTCCATTCATCACAGCGAACACATCAAAGGACATTGTAATCCCTTCCCGGCAGCCAATCAAAAGGGTGGCCGTGGACAGAATCGCCCCGGGCAACAAAATCAGCAGACAATACCCAACCCCCATGAGCGCTTTTGTGCTGTAAAGATATCCAAATACGGCGCCCATACCGAGCCCGCGGATAAACGGCAGGAGCATCAGGAACGGAAGCCCCATTGCGCAGAGTCCTGCCGTAAATGCAACCGCCAGATAAATCAGATTTGCAAACAGAGAATTGCACATGGTTGCAAATAGGGATTGCGAGCTGCGCATGGTGCTGTATTCCTGCAGCAGATTCAGCATCTTCTCCAACCATTCATGATCCGCGCTGCTTTTTACCAGAACCGCGCCAAAAGCCATTCCAGCTGTAAACAGCGCTGTCAAAAGAATCAATTTCCAGCCAGAGGCGATGCGTTCCATGAGCACCCCGCCCTGAAGCGGCCGTCTTTCACGTGACCTGATACGTCTTGTCCCCATTTTGATTCCTCCTTTTTGCACATATCTCTAATAGGTATGGCAAACCGGAGGAAAATAGAACTGCTCCAAAGACAAAACCACTGCTGTTCATCATAAACAGTAGTGGCTTTTGATTATTGTTTTATTCATCTGATTCTGCTTGTGCCAGCGCCGCCTTAATCATAATCGCACATTCCAGCCGCTTTTGTTCGAGCGCACAGGAGAGCTTATGGGGCTTCAAAATATCTCCCGCATATTGGAGATGATTGGCGTTGCATCCGCCGCTGCAATAAAATTTCGCCCAGCAGGTGCGGCATTCCGGTTTTTCATAGACGTTGGTTTTGGAAAACCTTTGCTTCTTTTCCTGATCCAGCGAGCCATCCAGCACGCTTCCCATCTTCCACTCGTCCATCCCCACGAATTGATGGCAGGGATAGATATCACCTTCCGGTGTAACGGCAATATATTCATTGCCGCAGCTGCATCCGCGCAAACGCTTAATGGCACAAGGCCCCTGATCAAGGTCAAGCATAAAGTGGAAGAAATTGAAAGAGTCCCCTCCCCTTTTTCGGCGAATAATTTCTTTTGCGAGATTTTCATATTCTTCACAGATGCGCGGCAGGTCCTCCTCAGTCAAGGCGACGGGCAATTGTTCCGGATCAGCAACGACGGGTTCAATCGAAATCTGATCAAAGCCGAGCTCCCTCATATGGACGACATCTCTCGTAAAATCGAGATTTCTTTTCGTAAATGTGCCGCGGACATAGTATTGGTCGAATTTACCGCCCCGGCGTTTCTCCACCAAACGCTGATATTTGGGAACAATCGTGTCGTAGCTTCCGCTGCCATCCACACGGAACCGCAGGGAATCATTGATTTCCTTTCGTCCGTCGATAGAAAGGACGACATTGGACATTTCTCGGTTGATGTAGTCAATTTTATCATCTGTCAGGAGCAACCCGTTTGTTGTGATGGTAAAACGAAAATTTTTGTTATGCTCCTTCTCCAGAGAGCGTGCATATGCGACAACCTGCTTAACTACTTCAAAATTCATCAGCGGCTCGCCGCCAAAGAAATCCAGCTCGAGATTATGGCGGTTTGCGGAATGTTCGATTAAAAAGTCAATTGCTGCCTTTCCAACCTCCAGAGGCATCAACTTGCGGCCATGCCCAAAATCACCCTGTGCTGCAAAGCAATAGCTGCAGCGTAGATTGCAGTCATGCGCAATATTCAGGCACATTGATTTGATCGGTGCGGGCCCCATCTGAGCGGCAAACGGTGCATATTCATCTGCTGAAAACAGAAATCCATTTTGATAGAGGCCGTATAGTTCCGCATAGGCTTCCTGAATATCCGCAGAGCTGTAATCGTCCTGCAAGCGGTCTATGAGCTGTTGCGGGCATTTTTCGGGCAAGGGCGCCTCAAGATCATCAAGCAGCTCATAAGAAAGCCGGTCGACCACATGGACTGCGCCGCTGTTGACATCGAGTACAATATAAAAACCATTTAAATAAAATTTATGAATCATTTGTAGGACCATCCTTCCCATGCGCAACAAAAATTTGGGCAATCAAGCGCACGAAAAATGAAGGGACAGTTGCCTGCCCCTTCATTTTGAAGCCGATTTGAAAGCATTATTTCTCGCACTTCTGATTGGCAACCGTACAGGAAGTTTTGCAGGCGGACTGGCAGGAAGCTTGGCACTCTCCGCAGCCACCCTTTGCAGCACTCTTCTTCAGATTCGCCTGATTTAACGTTACGATATGTTTCATCTCAATATCCTCCCAATGATCTGATAATGAGAAAATTATAGCACACTGGCCTATGATTTTCAATCTCTATAGGGAAAATTTAGCTTGTATAGGGATGTGCTGAAACGGTTATCCTATTATCAGCGGAACAGGATATAAGAGAAAGCGTTTGCTGTCCTTCTCCGCAAGCCGTTTATGCGGGGAAGCCCAGCATAAACGGTGTTTTTT
>DCJV01000012.1:0-197 GCA_002320555.1 Ruminococcaceae bacterium UBA1691
ATTAAGCTGGTTCGTAATGAGAATATGGAAACGATTAAGCTATCTACGCTGACTAAATTGTGTGATGCTCTTGAATGTGATCTGGCTGATTTAGTAGAGTATAAGCATAAATAGTTTATTCTGCAGACGTGACTGTGTTTTCGTCTGTCTTTATAGACCACGCATCAGGAAACTGGCCCGCGCTCAGGCCGCGCGGG
>DCJV01000012.1:270-7593 GCA_002320555.1 Ruminococcaceae bacterium UBA1691
CCAAACTCAGCCGCTCACGCGGCTTCAAACACATGGGAAGGTTCGTTTTTGTCCTTCGGGCAAAAATCCCCTCACGAGCCACGCAATTAGATTCTGCGGGTGCTGCCTTGGCCTACAGAAAGCTTTGAGGGGCGCAGGCGATTTTCTGTTTCATATTGTTAGTGAAACAATGCTTTTACGCAGCCGGTCATTTGACCGCTACACAGTTCTCACGCCCTGCCCGCGTTATCGTAAACGCTGACGGAAGGCCAAGGCAGCAAAGCACTGAGCTTACTGTGTGGCTCGTGAGGGGATTTTTAGCGAGAGGCAGGCGTTGCTTTGCCTGCCTCTCGCTAAAAACGAGCGCCCGAATTGTTTGAGCGCCGTGAGGCAGCGAGTTTTCGGGCGTCTCGCCGAACTGCTTCCAACGTGACTCAAAACGAACTGCTGCCGCAGTGCCGTGCAGGGGGTCGCGGGGTGCTCCCCGCGGCTGTTTCTCTTGCTTCGTTCTCTTGTCAGAAGACAAGAGAATGCAGTCGCGTACAGCGAAACCGGGCACTCATCTGCTTTCAATATCATACCTTCCGGCCGCACCACTCATCTAAAATAAAACAATTAGTAAGATGATGTCCCGCCAGGAACCGCCTGTACAGCAGCATAAAAAAACAACCGCCCCGGAGCTGAAAAAGCCCCGGGGCGCTCCAATATCAAACATACAAATTAATTCAATCCCGTTTCGCCCACCGTCTGGAACAACCGCTCCACGGCCTGGCGAAGGCCTGCGTTTTCCGCCTTCGCCAGGCCGGGATCGGCCTGCAAAATCCCCCTCGCCGCTTCCTGCGCCTGCTTCAATGCCTCCATATCCGTGACCATATTAGCGATCTTCAGGGCGGGTAGGCCATGCTGCCGCGCACCGAAAAAGTCGCCCGGCCCGCGCATCTTCAGATCCGCATCCGCAATCTGAAAGCCATCCGTCGTCTCGCACATCGTTTGCAGCCGCTGTTTGGCCTGCCCGTTTTCCGCGTCGGAAATTAAAATGCAGGACGACGGATGCCTGCCGCGCCCCACGCGCCCACGCAGCTGGTGAAGCTGGGAAAGGCCGAAGCGCTCCGCATTTTCAATGACGATAACCACCGCATTCGGCACGTCCACGCCAACCTCTACGACCGTTGTGGATACCAACAGCTGAATATCGTTGGCCGCAAAGCGGCGCATGGTGTCCTCTTTTTCCTTTGGCTTCATGCGCCCGTGCAAAAGGCCGAGGCGGTAGCCGCGGAAGGGGCCGTTTTGTAGCTTTTGCGCATATTCTTGCGCGGCGGTCAGCTCCGTTTCCCCCTCTTCGACAAGGGGGCATACGATATAGGCTTGGAGGCCCTGATCGAGATGCTTTCTAATATAAGCATATACCCGCTGGTGCAAACGGCTTCCCACAGCATAGGTTTTGATCTTCTGCCGCCCGGGCGGCAGCTCGTCGAGGATGGAGATGTCGAGGTCACCATAGATCATCAGCGCGAGCGTGCGTGGAATCGGCGTGGCGGACATGACGAGCAAGTGGGGATTCCCGCCCTTGTCTGCGAGCGCGGCGCGCTGCCCGACGCCAAAGCGGTGCTGCTCGTCTGTGATGACCAGCCCGAGACGGCGGAAAACAACATCCTTTTGAAGGAGCGCGTGCGTGCCGACAACGAGGTCGATTTCACCGCTGGTGAGCAACGCTTTCATCTCTTTTTTTTCCGCCGTACGGGTCGCGCCGGTCAGAAGTGCGCAATGGATGCCGGCAGGGCCCAGAAAGCCTTCCAGCGTGTGATAATGCTGTTCTGCTAGAATCCCTGTCGGCGCCATCATGGCGCATTGCAGGCCGTTTTTAGCCGCCGTATGGATGAGGGCGGCCGCGACGGCTGTTTTACCGGAGCCGACATCGCCCTGCAGCAGCCTGCTCATCGGCGTGGCAGAGCGCATATCTTGCAAGCATTCCGAGATCGCGCGGCGCTGCGCGCCAGTGGGGGAAAAGGGGAGAAGAGCGAAAAAAGCTTCGCTGTAGTCCTGCACAGCCTGTAAGGCCGTCTGTGTCCGCGTCCGCGCTTTCAGGCGCAGCAGGCCGAGCTGCAGCGTGAGCAGCTCTTCAAAAACCAGCCGCCTGCGCGCGCGCAGAAGCGCCTCCTCATCCGCAGGGAAATGGATGTTTTCCATTGCAAAGCGTAGGTGGCAGAGGCTATATTCCTGGCGCAGCGCGTCCGGCAGCGGGTCGTTCAGCTCGTCTTTTCGCAGCGCAAGCGCATGGGCGACACACGATTCGATGACACGGGAGGAGAGCCCCTGTGTCTGCGCATAAATCGGGCGGATGCGCTCCCCTGTCTGGGCTGGCTCCACAAGGGGCGAGGCCATCTCACGCCGGCCCAGCTGACCTCCAACCCGGCCGAAGAAGAGATATTCCTCCCCCTCCTTCAGCTTTTCAGCGGCATAGGGGTTATTAAAAAACGTGATCTGCATCAGGCTGACGCTATCGGTCACTTCTGCCTTGTAAAGGGTAAGACCCTTACGAATCAGGTGCTTTGACGGCATGCGGGAAACGATTGCTTTGATGCAGCAGGGCTCACCGAACGGCGCGCTGGCAATGGAAACAACTTTACTCCAGTCCTCATAGGCGCGGGGATAAAAATGAAGCAGGGCGTCGATGGAATCCACGCCGAGCCGGTGAAACAGCCCGGCGCGTTTTTCCCCCACGCCCTTGAGATAACGGATGTCCGTATGTGTTTGGTTTTGCATGTGGATATCTCCTGTTCTAAACTTATTCCACGGAGATAATGAAATAATAGACCGGCTGGCCGCCATTGACGACGGAGATGTCAACATTGGAGCCGTATTTAGCGGTGAGCATATTTTTAAGCTCCAGCGCCTGCTCCTCGGTCGCTTCTGTGCCGTAAAAAATGGTAATCAGGGAGCAGTCACGCTTGTTGTAAAGATGCTTTGTTACGCGATAGGCCACATGCAGGAGGTCTTGCTCAACAATGGTGATCTTTCCATTCTCCATGCCGAGGATCTGGCCCTTTTTAATGCTTTCGCCATCGATGGAGCTGTCGCGTGCGGCGAAGGTGACAAGGCCGGTACCCACGCGCTCAGCAGCCTTCATCATAATGACATGGTTCTCTTCTGCGCTGAGCGACTCATCAAAATGGAGCATTGCGGTAATACCCTGAGGGATGGTGCGCGTCTGCAGGACGCTGACACCACGGTCTGCAAGCGGAATCGTCTGCTCAGCCGCCATAATGATATTTTTGTTATTGGGTAAGACGAAGACGTGCTCCGCAGGCGTTGCCATGATCGCATCGAGGATATCCTCCGTGCTGGGGTTCATGGTCTGGCCGCCGCTGACGACCTGATCCGCGCCGAGCTCGAGGAAAAGCTCTTTCAGCCCTTCTCCCGCCGCCACGGCGACAAAGCCGAAGGGTTTGACCGGCTCTTGGGCAGGAATGGCCGCCTGCTGCTGCACGGGCTCCTGCGGGGAGTCGAAGGCGGCATTGGTATGCTGCTGGCGCATGTTGTCGATCTTTATGTTGACCAGAGGGCCGTATTTCAGGGCCTCCTGGATGACATTGCCGGGCTCATTGGAATGGACATGTACCTTGATGATGTGATCGTCGTCTACCACAACCACGCAGTCGCCAATGGATTCGAGATAGGCGCGTAACCGAACGGGATCCATCGTAGAATGTGGATCCTTGTTGATGAGAAATTCGGAGCAGTAGCCAAATTTGATCTCTCCATCCGCATTGGCGACGATTTCCTTCTTTTCGCCGTGGTGCTGGGCGGTGACGGGCGTGGCCTCGTCTGACGTGCTGGCGATGATGCCATTGCCATTGAAAACGTTGCGCATGCCTTCGAGGATTAGAACAAAGCCCTGACCGCCGGCGTCGACGACGCCCGCTTTCTTTAAGATGGGCAGAAGATCCGGCGTGGTGGCGAGCGCTTTGGCAGCGCTGTCACACGCGGCATTAAAAACCGCTACAGCGTCCGCGCCGCTGTTGGCAGCGCGCTTTGCGCTCTCGGATGCAAGGCGGACAACGGTAAGAATTGTCCCTTCCGTGGGCTTCATGACAGCTCCATACGCCATTTCCACACCGATCTGCAGCGCATTTGCGAGGGCGGTTCCATCCGCCTCCTTGCAGCCCTTGAGGCCCTTGGAGATACCGCGGAAAATCAGCGACAGGATCACGCCGGAATTGCCCCGTGCACCGCGCAGAAGGGCGGATGCGACCGCTGCCGAGACCTCTCCGGTGCCCGCATCCTCCGCAAGGCGGGAAACTTCCCGCGCCGCGGCGCCGATGGTCATAGACATATTCGTGCCCGTATCCCCGTCAGGGACAGGAAAGACATTGAGCGCGTCAACGTCGCCGCGATGATTGTTGATATGGTGAGAAGCGGAGATCACCGCATCCCGAAGCATACTGCCGGTTATCACTGTATAAGCACTCCTTACAGTTCAATCAGTGGGGTACCTGCTGTTGTCAGGATTTCATCCCGTCTACAAATACATTGACCTTGCGTACCTCGAAGCCTGTCGCCTCCTCCACCGTATAACGCACCTTGTTGACGATGCTCTTGACGATGGCGGAAATATTGAGCCCATAGGTTACGATGATATGCAGGTCAATGGCAAGGCCGTCGCCATCCTTACGCACCGCGACTCCCTGGTCGGGAAAGCTACGGCGGCGGTTGAAGAAGGAGCGGATACCCTGCCGGGCATTGCTGTTGGCCATGCCGACAACGCCGAAACAGGATGAGGCGGCGTTGCCTACAAGGCTGGAGAAATAAGATTCTGAGATCTCGATCATGCCGAGATGATTTTCCATCCGGATCATTTGCGCAGTCCTCCTTCTCGATGCTGCGTGTGCTATGGAGATATGAATCCGTAGCATTACAGCCCACTATTATACACGATTTTTAGAAAAACAGCAATGGATGGGACGATAACTTAATGTTTTGTTTACGATTGGGTGAAAAAAATGAGTGCAAACGGTGATTGGTAAGATCATAGCATTGGATACGAGTATAATGCTTTCAAAACTTTATTGCCGATCTATAAAATAATATTTAATATTATTGACATAATTCATATAATATGATAACATTTAACTATAAAAAAATGGAAAGGCGTGATACCGATGTACATTTTATGATAGGTAGGCACATTTATCACATTTATTAAGCGGACATCTAGAAGGGAAGGTAAAATATAATGAAGCAACTATATAAGATTCGGTATATCTCTGCTATGTTATCCCTTGTAATATTATTCGGAGTTCTATTTTCAACGGTTCCTGCTTTTGCATCCGAAATCCCAACAACACCTCAGCAGGAGAGGGAACGTCACGCAGCTTTGATCGCGGATAAGGTACAGTCCATCGAAACGAAGGAAAAGCTTAAAATATCCGCTTATAAATCCATGCAGGATTTTAATGGCAATCCATACGTATTAATTGAATGCGAACCCGTCGGATATTTGATTTATCACCCGGAATCCGCACAGTTTGTGGAATACGCGGCTGATAGTCCTTCTCCTTTTTTGGGTATAGAAGGAGATTTGCTATATGGCGGCCCCACGCAATATTATTATAAGAAAGCGGACGGCAGCTATCAAAATACCTTGGAAAGAGAACGAGTCTTGGCAGCGGAAGACTTACAGTCGCTTGCATCACAAAGCGATTATCTTCAGAAAGAACTCATTAAGCAGTCTGATACAGCCGCGCTGGAATACACGCAAAAAAGATTCGTGTCCCGGGCTGCGGCTGCATCAACACAGACCTTTTATATTACGCAATCGAGCAAGCTCTCCGGATTGGATAAATGCGGCTATTATTGCCCTCCTGGAAGCGGCGGAATTTGTGGTTACATTGCAGCCGCTATGATGCTCTATTATTATGATGTGACCGGTCATCGAGATGTTATGGATGACAAATACTACTATAATTATAATGGGAAAAAATTGAGCGCCGAGTTTACAAAGGTATTGCTCCAGGTGGGAAAAGATCTGGGATACGGAGACTCCACCACATCAGTCGCCATTCATTATACGGTTAAGGAATATTTGAAGAGGCGTGGGATAACAAGCAATACCGATCACACAAGCCGTTATACGCCGCTTTTCACTTCCAACACGATCGGCCTGCTGCTTGAGAGCAATCAGCCGGTTATCATTTTTGGAAATCTTTATTCCCCAAGTCATGGAAAGAACATCAATCATGCTGTTCTTGCATATGGATATCATGCAACGGTGACGGGAAACAATATCCTATTTCAATTTATTGTTCATTTCGGCTATGACAACTACCGTCAGGTCACGCTATCAGGCGTTTTTGGCAGTATCTATTCTTTGAAATGTTAAGTGGGGTGACGTTTTGATCCGGATGAAGCGTTTCTTTGGGATTCCTTGTCTAGTACTTTGCGTATGTCTGTTGACGGCGTGCGACGGGTCCGGTAAGCTGGACTCCGTACGTGTAGAAAATCCGCTGGATGGCGGGGAGCTCATATTGCCTGTTGAAAACGGTCGCGGGCAACTGGACGGCGCCAGCGCTTCCTTCCAGACAAAGCAGACGCCGCAGGAGCTGTACCAGGCTTACAAAGCGCTTGAGGCGGAGAAGAATTTGCAGATAACCCCTTACCCGAGCGGCCTGCTGATCGATCAGGGCACTGGCAGCGGTGCTCGGTATTACTGGCTGACTGTTTCGCCGGAGCATGCAAAGGACGGGCGGAATTATCTGCTCTCCAATATGGAGGCCGACTTGGTTGACCGGGATATATGGCTTGAGGATGAGTGGACGCCTGCGGGGCAGCAGGGCAGCGGTGCGCAGACGCCGGTTACAGGCGGGCCGATCCTGTTGCCCTATCATCTGATCGCACGGGAGGAGCTGGATTCTTCGCAATCGTCTTTGAAGCAAACCATTTCCGCGGGTATTTTGTACCGGATCACCGGGACGCAGGAGGCATTTTATCAATTCTATGAGTCGATGAATGCTTATCGTCTGGAAAAGGAGGAAAACGGGTTCTCCATCCGTTCCTATGCCGAGGGATTTGACGCTTCCAAGGCGCTGCGTACCTGCCAGCCGGTTACCTTTACGTTCTATGAGATCGGAGGAAACTCCTATTTCAGCGCTCAGCTGGATTAAGCACCATCGCATAAAACGCCCCGCACAGGGCTTTCAAACCTGTGCGGGGTATGTATTAGGTTTAAAAATGCCAGTCCTGCAAATTGGCATATACATCGCCGGAGTGGCTGATAAGGTCGCCCTGCACATCCCTGCTGCGCGCCGCCACGCCCTTGCGGAAACAAACGGGCAAAAAGGCGGGATT
>DCJV01000012.1:7677-15858 GCA_002320555.1 Ruminococcaceae bacterium UBA1691
CCTGATTGATTCCGGCCTTTGCCGCGCCCGCTTCATCAAAAAACGGAGCAAGGCTCATATTGTTGGAGAGCTTCACTTCTCCGAGATACAGATCGAAGCTGCCGCCCTGCACAGCCTTTGTATAGTCCGCCCAGGCGAGTTGGGTTACCGTCACCTTGATGCCTACCGCGGAAAGCTGCGCGGCGATCATATTGGCGGCGGAGAGGCGGAAGGGATTCTCCTTATTGACAGCCAACGTGAATTGCAGCGTCTTCCCGCCGCCGGTGCGTGCGCCGGAAGCGCCTGTCTTATCAAATCCGGCCTCTTGCAGCAGCTTGATGGCCGCTTCCTTATTCTGCTTGACATCTGCAGTGGACAAACCCTTCAGCGCGTTCCAATCCGGGCGGAAGGGGACGGCGCTGGCGGCTGCATGGCCCTGATAAGCGGAAGAGGCGATCTCCTCCCGCGCGAGCGCAAGGCTCATGGCCTGCAAAACCTTTGGATTTTGCAGCAGCTCATTTTTCGACTGGATGCCGAGGAAAACGAGATTGTTCATCAGGAATTCCGTGGTGTTGGCATTGATCCGCTGATAAACGCCACCGCTCAGATCCTGAAAGATGAAATTGACATTGCCGATCTCCAGGCTGTGAATGACCGAATCGCTGTCCGGTACGTCGACGAGGGAGATAGAGGCAAACTTCGTCGTGTTTCCGTTGAGCCAGGACTTATTGGCCTTCAAGGTAACAGAGCTGTCCCCCCGGACGGCGGAATAGCGCCCGCTGCCCACTGGGATTGCCGTTTCCGAAGAATCGCTGCCGCGCTTGATAATGGCAAAGTCGAGGCAGCTAAGCGCATAGGGATCCACTTCTTTCATCGTAAAAATGATGTTTCCACTCTGCACTTTTGCACTGCTGAAATTGGAGAGCTGCGCCCGGTAGTGCGGAGAAGCCGCAGCTTTTTCGAAGGAATAAACCACGTCCGATGCGGAGAGGGAAGAGCCGTCTGAAAAGACGAGGCCGCTTTTGAGGGCAACGCGCACCTGTGTGCCGCTGACGCTGCCGGAAGCAGCGAGAAGCGGCTGCGGCGACAGTGTTGCATCAACTGAATAGAGGGAATCATACAGGACGGTGGAAAGCATCTGGTTCGGCAGGCTTTTCGCTGTGAATGGATTCAGGGAATCGCCCTTGACATAGGGCAGGGATAACTTCCCCGTGCCGCCTGCGTTTTTCTGGCTTTCTGAAATGGCCGTTTCCTCCCCAGAAACGGCGGCGGTGGACTCTTCGTCCGTAGGTTCTCTCCCGCAAGAGGCAAGTGACGCCAAGCAGATGAACAGGCATAAAAACAAGGCAATCCATCGGACAATACCTGAAGGTTTCATAACGATGACCATTCCTTTCTTGCGTCGTGCTGTGGAACAGTGCGCTTGGGGCGCGACAATGGGATCGACACAGCCGAGAGCGGTTTTTGGGATTTGATCCTGCTGCTCACTGGATGGAGACTCTCTGTACCTGCGTTGTTCTCCCGGTTTGTTCGTCGATTTCAAAAATGCAGCCGCACATCATGCAGGGGCCGTCTCCGTTTTCAAATCGGACAGGCATCCCGGTGCGCATTTTTTCGATTGCGAGCGACGGGCGGACACCCAGGACGGACTGGATTTCGCCGGTCATGCCGAGATCGGTCAGATAGCCGGTGCCCTGCGGCAGAACCTGTTCGTCGGCGGTCTGTACATGCGTATGTGTGCCGAAGAGAGCGGAAATGCGGCCGTCCAGATAGAAGCCGAGCGCCCGCTTTTCCGCGGTGGCCTCCGCATGGAAGTCCACGATTTTTATGCGGCAGTCCTGGATATCCTCCTGCCCGAGCAGACGGTCCACACAGTCGAAGGGATTTTCAAGTGGGTCGAGAAAAACGACGCCTAGCAAATTGATCACCGCGATCCGGACGCGCCCTTTATCGATGATCTGGTATCCGCGGCCGGGGCTGCCTGCGCGGTAATTGGCGGGCCGAATGAGATATTCCGTCTCGTCGAGATAGTTGTATAGTTCGCGGCGGCGGTAAACATGGTTACCCGTGGTGATCAGGTCTGCGCCGCTGGTAAATAAATCCTGCGCGGATGTGGGCGTGATGCCGTTGCCCGGCGCGGAATTTTCACCGTTGACAATGCAGACGTCGATCCGGTTCAGCTTTTTGAAAGAGGGGAGGTGTGCCCGCAAAAAGGCGCAGCCACCTGCACCGACAACGTCGCCAATGGCGAGGATATTCATGCAATCATGCCTTTCCATGCCCAAAGGGTGCAAATGATAAAAATACAAAAGAGGGTATACAACCCTGCATACCCTCCCCTGTTTGCTGAAAAACGATTATTTTGCGTAATCAACCGCACGGTTTTCACGGATTATGTTAACCTTAATCTGCCCGGGATATTCAAGCTCGCTCTCAATCTTTTTGACGATGTCGCGCGCAATGAGCGTCATCTTATCGTCGGTAATGATCTCAGGCTTTACCATGATGCGCACCTCGCGGCCCGCCTGAATGGCAAAGGAGCGGTCAACACCCTCAAAGGAATTCGCAATTTCCTCGAGCTGTTCCAGACGCTTGATATAATTCTGAATGTTTTCGCGCCTTGCGCCGGGGCGGGCAGCCGAAATAGCGTCCGCAGCCTGCACCAGACAGGCGACAATGGTTTTGGGCTCCACGTCGCCGTGGTGCGCCTGAATGGCATGAACCACGGCCTCGTTTTCGCGGAACCGCTTGGCGTATTCAACGCCGAGCTCAACGTGCGATCCGTCGAACTCATGGTCGAGCGCCTTGCCAATATCGTGCAGGAGACCAGCGCGCTTGGCGGTTTTGACGTCTGTGCCAATCTCGGCGGCCATGAGCCCCGCGATATAGGAAACTTCAAGCGAATGGTTCAGGACATTCTGGCCGTAGCTTGTACGGTACTTCAGCTTGCCGAGCAGCTTCACGAGCTCCGGATGGATTCCGTTGACGCCCGCGTCAACCACGGCGCGTTCGCCTGCCTGCTTGATGGTGGCCTCCACCTCACGGCGAGCTTTTTCGACGGTCTCTTCAATACGGGCGGGATGGATGCGTCCATCGGCGATCAGTTTCTCCAGCGATACGCGGGCAATTTCGCGGCGCACTGGGTCAAAGCTGGAAAGGGTGATGGCTTCGGGCGTGTCGTCGATGATCAGATCAACGCCTGTGATCGTTTCGAGCGCGCGGATGTTGCGGCCCTCACGGCCAATAATGCGGCCCTTCATTTCATCGTTGGGCAGGGAGACAACGGAAACAGTCGCTTCTGCCGCGTGATCGGCGGCACAGCGCTGAATAGCGGTTGCAACGATCTCCCGTGCGAGCGTGTCCGCCTCATCCTTGGTTTTCTGTTCGAACTCCATGATTCTGACGGCCTTTTCATGAGTTAGGTCGTCCTCCAGATTTTTCAGCAGGTATTCCTTTGCCTGTTCCTGTGTGTAACCGGAGATACGCTCAAGCATTTCAAACTGGCTTCTTTTGATGCTCTCTACTTCATCCAGACGCGTTTGAGCATCCTTGAGCTTTTTGCTGAGGGTCTCATCCTTCTTTTCGAGATTTTCGATCTTGCGGTCGAGCGTCTCTTCCTTCTGGATCATCCTGCGTTCCTGTCGCTGAACCTCAGAGCGGCGTTCCCGCAACTCGCGTTCCAGCTCATTGCGCTGTTTGTGAATCTCGTCCTTTGCCTCAATAATAGCTTCCTTTTTCTTGGTTTCCGCCTCAGCGAGGGCATTGTTGACAATCCGGGTCGCCTCTTGCGTGGCAGAACCGATCTCGGCCTCAGCCACGCGCTTGCGATGCAGGCCGCCGAGCAAAAAGCCGACGATACCGAACAATATAGCGCTTGCGACCACGGCGATTATGATTTTTAAGATGTCAGGCATGAAATAAAGTAGCACCTCCCTCATTACAAGTTTTTCATTTGTTGTTCATCATCAAAAGAATCGCAGCAGATTTGCCTGCGGCAGGGCACATGGGGAGAAAGAGCTCCCTTGCCTCCCCCTTTTGTGGGAAAAGTTATGATCGATATGCCCTGAAGCATTTGCCTTTTATTACGAAAATGCGCAAAACGATGTATGGGTTCGCATACTGATACACCATCCCTCGTATTTTACCCCGAACAGGAGAAACTGTCAAGAAAATTGTATTCCCACGCGGCAGTTTTCGGCGGGAAAAACAAAATTCCGCCGCAGAATCCGCGATAAACGCCCTGTTTTTGGAGTGGCGGGAAATTTCCATTTGAGGGCGGTTGACAAAGCCACCCCGCGGTGATAATATAAAACCGATCATAAAAAAGCAAAAAGCAGAGATGGAGAGCGCTTTTTTCTGAATCAATACCCTTTGCAGAGAGTGCCTGAAGCTTGCTGTGATCAGGCGCAGGGTTTTGAAAAGGCGTACCGCTCCGGAGTGTGTATCGAAAAGCGGCGCTGCGCTGCGTTAAGATATGCCGTGCGCGCCGCGTTAAGGTGTTTAGAGCGGCGGTTGATAAAACCGCAAGCAGGGTGGAACCGTGGAGCAAAAAGCTTCATCCCTTGATTGGAGAGGGGTGAAGCTTTTTTTGTTATTGTTCCATTTCGTGGATGTGCTCCTCCCCTAGGTATCGGTAAATGAATTCATCCTGCAGATATTGGTAAGCGAGATGGCTGCGGGAGAAGGGGGTGTGTGCGCCGCCGCTTGCGAGGGCCATTCCCAGCCCAAGGCGGGTGAAAAACCAATGACAGGGTCGTTTCAGCATCATACATTCCTCCAATTCCTAAAATTTGAAGAGGATCGTCCGGGCGGATGGCATTCAGTGATTCCCATCCTGTGTTTCCCAGTTTAAACCTTTCTGATTTTTTATCCATGCAGAAAACGGTATGCTTTATATACTTTTCGGCAGGACATCGATACGCAGGGGAAAGTGTTGCCTTTTCATGCAGGAAAGGATGGCGCGATTTGCCTGCGGCAAACCGGACAAAACGTCCCGTCTTCAGCGAAAGGATGGTGATATATGGAAGAAAACCGCGCGTTTGCGTTTCAGGGTAGCGGTTGTGCGTTTGTCCCGCGGCTGCTGGAGGCGGGGGTATATACCGATGCGGCGGTTCCAGACGAAGAAGAGCTCGTCTGGCGTGCAGGGCGCCCGAAAGCGGACTATTACCTCTTTCACTGCATCGGCGGCGCGTTAAAGATTGTCTGCCGCCAAAAGGACTATACGCTTCAAGCCGGCTCTGTGCTCCTGCTTGGCGGGAAACAGACTGTGGAGGTAGCGGCGCAGGGGGAGACGCGCTTTACTGCATTTCGGTTCCGATGCCAGAAGGGAAAACCGCCGATACGCGCCGGCCAGGTGTACAAACGCCCGGTGGGCCGTGTTGAGGAATCATTTTACACGGCCCTTTTCGCGGCGAAGGAGCCGCTGGAGCTCCTTGCGTGCCATCAGCTCAACCTGTATTTTGCACTGCTCACCTATGAGTGGCTGGACGCGCCCGAAAAGAACGAAAGGAAATCCGCCGCTGCGTCTGCCTATGAAGCGGATATTCGCAAAGCCGTTGCCTATCTGCAGACACATCTGGAGGAAAAAATTCAGATGTCTGAGCTCGCAAGGGAGCTTCACCTATCCGAGCGGAACTTCCGCAAGTATTTTACCGAGGAGATGGGTGTTTCACCAAAGGCTTATTTGCAGACGGCCCGCTTACAACGGGCCAAGGAGTTGCTTCGCACACCAGGACAGAGCATCAGTGAAATCTCAGAATCTGTGGGCTATTATTCCCAGTTTCAGTTCAGCCGGGATTTCAAGAAGGAATTCGGCCTGACGCCGTCGGCTTACCGCGGCGGAGCAGAGATCTCCTGCACAGAGAAAGCTATAAACCAGAAAACGAAATAATAGGAGGCTATTATCATGATAAATGTTACCTTAAAGGGCGGCGAAGTTCGCCAGTATGAAGCTGGAACGACGGCAATGGACGTTGCCAAATCTTTGGGCGCAGGGCTTTACAAGGCCGCGTGCTCCTGCAAAATCGATGGGACGGTCTGCGACCTGCGCACTGTCCTTCCCGGCGACTGCGAGCTTGCAATCCTCACTTTCGACGACGAGGACGGAAGGCGCGCCTTCTGGCACACGGCGTCGCATATCATGGCGCAGGCGGTAAAAAGGCTGTATCCGGATGTGAAACTCACCATCGGCCCCTCTATCGACAACGGGTTTTATTATGATTTTGACGCGCAGGAACCCTTCACGCCGGAAACGCTCGCAGAGATCGAGGCCGAGATGAAGAAAATCGTCAAGGAAGCGCTGCCGCTCGAGCGGTTTGAGCTCTCCCCGGACGAGGCGGTCAGGCTGATGGAGACGAAAAACGAGCCGTACAAGGTGGAGCTCATCCGTGAACACGCGGAGAAGGGCGAGCCGATTTCCTTTTACCGGCAGGGGGAATTCACGGAGCTTTGCGCGGGGCCGCACCTCCCGGATACCGGCCGCGTGAAGGCCTTCAAGCTGACCAGTTGCACCGGCGCTTATTGGCGTGGCGACGCGAAGAACAAAATGCTCCAGCGCATCTACGGTACGGCGTTTCCGAAGCAGTCTGAGCTGGAAGCGCACCTTACTCAGCTGGAGGAGGCGAAAAAGCGTGACCACAACAAGCTCGGCCGGGAGCTCGAGCTCTTCACAACCTCCGATGTGATCGGCCAGGGCTTGCCGATCCTGCTGCCGAAGGGCGCGCGCATCGTCCAGATCCTGCAGCGCTTCGTGGAGGATGAGGAGCAAAAACGCGGCTGGCTGCTGACGAAAACGCCGTTTATGGCGAAAAGCGACCTCTATAAGATTTCCGGCCACTGGGATCACTATAAGGATGGCATGTTCGTACTGGGCGATGAGGAAAAGGACGACGAAGTTTTCGCCCTGCGCCCAATGACCTGCCCGTTCCAGTACCAGGCGTATCTCAACAAATCGCGCTCCTACCGCGACCTGCCCCTGCGCTATAACGAGACCTCCACGCTCTTCCGCAACGAAGCGTCCGGCGAGATGCACGGTCTGATTCGCGTGCGGCAGTTCACGATCTCCGAGGGGCACCTGATGTGTACACCCGAGCAGCTGGAGGACGAATTCAGGGGCTGCCTGGAGCTCGCCATCTTCATGCTGAAAACGCTGGGGCTTTATGAGGACGTATCCTACCGCTTCTCCCAGTGGGATCCGGACGACCGTGAAAAATATATTGGCACGCCAGAGCAGTGGGATGAAGCACAGGGCGTGATGCAGAAAATTCTCGACCATTTGGGGCTTGACTATGCCGTGGGCGTGGGCGAGGCCGCATTTTACGGGCCGAAGCTCGATATCCAGATCAAGAATGTCCACGGCAAGGAGGATACGCTCATCACCATCCAGATCGACCAGATGCTTGCGGAAAAATTCGGCATGGAATATACGGATAAGGATGGCGTCAAGAAGAACCCCTATATTATCCACCGCACCTCCATCGGCTGCTACGAGCGCACGCTCGCCCTGCTGATCGAAAAATACGCGGGCGCTTTCCCGCTGTGGCTCGCGCCGGAGCAAGTGCGCATCCTGCCGATCTCCGAGCGGCACCATGAGGCGGCGCGGGCGGTTTATGAGAAGCTGTTCGACGCAGGGCTTCGCGTGGAGCTCGACGAGCGCAGTGAAAAAATCGGCTATAAGATTCGCGAAGCGCAGCTGCAGAAGATTCCGTATATGCTCGTCGTCGGCGATAAGGAGGTTGAGAGCGGGACCGTGTCTGTGCGCAGACGCGGGGAAGGCGACATCGGGGCGATGGCGACCGACGATTTCCTGGCCCACGCGCTGCTTGAGATTGCAGAGAAGAGGAAGTGATTTCGCCCTCGTCAGGCAGAAAGGGCCGTTATGGACGCCCCGGTTAGAATGCCTTTTCTTCACGAATGAGAACGGGCGTTCAGCAAGCGCATGGGAAAACGTGGTATCCTTATGTTCCATTGTCGTTTGCGAAGAGGGCAGTAAGCTACTCGATATAACGAAACAAGCGCTCTGTAAAAATACACATTTTACGGAGCGCCTGTCAGCGTGTCGAAAAAGGGACATCATTTCGCCAGAACCATTTCGTAAAATTTCTGCATTACGGTTGCTTTTTCTGATTGCCCTGACAAGGGAAGAAGAAATTGAAATGCGCTCAGGCCGCGCGGGCCCTTCCTTTTCCGCTCGGCCGGAAAAGG
>DCJV01000009.1:0-14798 GCA_002320555.1 Ruminococcaceae bacterium UBA1691
GTCCTCTTGACGGGGTGCGGTTCAGGTTTTCCAGCAGCGCCTTTTCTGATGAACCACATTCTACAAAGGCCGTCGCCTTCAGGATGTGGTTATTTTTCTGTTTTCTTCACCCGGTATTTTTTCCAAAGGGCCAAAACGAGCAGGCAGAATAATACGCCCGCAAGCGCGCCCAGAGCATCGACGCAAACATCGAAAAAACGGCAGGCTCTGCCGGGAATTAAAAGCTGGTGCAGCTCGTCCGTTACGGCATAGAGGACGGTCAGCCCCCAGGAAAGGTAGGGCCGCCCGCGTCCGCAGGTCTGGTACAGCGCATGAAACAGGAGAATCGCCAGCAGCGCAAATTCCGCCGCATGTGCCATCTTGCGGAGAACGGCGGAGGGAATCAGCAGGCCCAAAACGTCGAAGATTCCCGCCAGCACACCGTCGCTGAGCAACTGGGAATCGGAACCGGACTGCTGGGAGAAACAGAAGATCATCACCATGCAGGCCGCCGCCAGCGCCCAGGAGGCAATACAGCGCCAGGCTTGTCTCTTTGTTTGAACCGTTGTCATTTGTCCAGCCGTTCCCCCTTCAGGAAGCTCACAGTTCCATCTATGGTGCGCAAGGCGATGCCAGAAACATTTTTCGCCATGGCGCAATAGCTGCTCTCCGCGTACAGCGGATAGACCAGGCCGTTTTGGATCAGATGGGTTTCCGCCTGCTTGCACAGCTCCGGCAGCTGTTCAGCCCCGGCTGTGTTCATCGAGGAGATCATTTTATTATAAGCCTCCGAGCTGTATCCCAACAGGTTGCCGCTTGCGCCGGAGGTAAATCGGGAGAGAAAATCGACCACAGAGGAGCCGGACGCCGTGACAGGGGCAAAGGCAATTTCGTAGTCCCCCTTTTCCACGCGGGAGCGCAGCACCGGCCGCTCCACAGCCTCCAGCCGAAGTATCAGCGTGATGCCCAGAGCGCTTTGCCAGTTTTGAATAAGCCTGCGGACCATCTCGGTATGCTCCTGCGCGCACAAGACCGTGAGCGTCACGCTTTCTTTGCCGAGCACATCCAGCTCCCTTTCCCAGCGCCTGCGGGCCTCATCGGCGTTGTAGGCCAGCCGGCCGATAGCGCCCACTCGTTCCCGGTAATTTTGATCGCCCAGCGTACAGAAGGCGGGGACGAAGCCGTTCGCCTCTTTTGTCAGATCTGCGGACGGCTCCAGGGCGGAACGGTTGAGTCCCTGGCAGAGTGCAATGCGCAAATTGCCGTTTTTCAGCAAGCTGCTACTGGCATTGAAGCAAAGCGCCCAGGTGACATTCTGAAATTCCTGCAGGGTAATACCGCTTCGCTCGTCCAGAGAGCCGGCCTGCGACTGAGTCAGGGGAGAGGCGTCGTACCTGCCCTCCTGCAGCTTATCGAGGCGGGATTGTTCATTTGTGTTGATATAAAGGCTGACGGATGCAGGCAAAACAGAGGTTTCCCCCCGGTAATCCGGATTCCTTTTGAGCAGCAGGGACTTGTCATGTGTCCATTGCGAGAGGTAAAAGGGGCCGTTGCAGATCAGATATTTTCGCTCCAGGCCGTACCGGCCAGAGGTTGCCTGAAAAAAGGCCTCGTCGCAGGGCATGCTCACAGGAAGGGTCAGCGCATAGAGAAAATTGCTGTCTGCGCGGGACAGCCTGATTTCCAGCGTATTGTCGTCGACGACCCGAATGCCCAGCTGGTCCGCGTTGGCTAAGCCGCGATGGACCGTCTGCGCATTTTCAATCGCATAGAGAATCTTTGCTGCCGCCATGCCGGTTTCCGGCAGCAGGGCGCGTTTCAAGCCGAACGCAAAATCGTATGCATTAAGCGTGGTATCAATCGTTTTCCCTTTGCCCAAAAGGGCTTCGATATCCTTGCCTTCAGCGATATGCCACTTCATGCCCGAGCGCAGATGGAAGGTATAGATGCGGCCGTCCGCCGAAATGTCCCATCTCTCTGCAGCCCCCGGTACGATGGAGCCCTTTTCATCCAGGCGGACAAGCCCTTCAAAGCAGTTACTCGTGACCAGCCGGGCCGTATCGTCTGCAGCGATCTGTGGATCGAGACAGACCGGCTCGCCGTCAATTGGATAGGCGAGATCCTTATCTGTACCGGTCTTTTGGGAACAGCCGGTGAGCACTGGTAATAAAAGCGCAATAGAAAGCACCAGTGCAAGGAATCGATTTTTTGTTGTTTTCTTCACGCCTTTCTTTCCTTTCCTGTGTTTTTTCTCATCTTATCATCCCACTTCTCTGGATACAAGGCAGTATTTGTAAACAATTTCAGATCAACAGGATCGAAGCCTTTCCCGCAGCGCGTCCGGGTAAGCCGGAATCGCACCGTTGGAGGCAGCTACAAAATCCGACAGAATGCCGCCGCACCGGGCGCTGCGGAAGAGATCCCAGCCAGCGAGCAAACCGCTGATAAAACCTGCGCTAAAGGCGTCCCCTGCGCCCACGGTATCCACCGCTTTTGAGACACACTCATTGATGTCCCGCATTTCTCCGCGGGAATAGACGGTACAGCCGCGCGGCCCCCTTGTCACCAGCACGCAGCGCAACTGATCATATTGTGCAAAAAGGGAACAAACCATCTCTGCTTCCCCGGCACAGCCGGGCAAAAGCGCAGCGAAACGCTGTGCCTCCTCCTCATTGAGTTTAAGGATTGTGGCATACCGCAGGGAGGTCTCCACCATCTCACGAGGGCAGAAGCCGCGGCGGACATTCACATCAAAAAAGATCTCCGGGAACGGGCAGGTTTCCAGAATACGAAACAACGTATCGCGGGATTCCTCCGCCATCTGTACCATAGAGCCGAAATAGAAGAGAGAAAAAGCCTCGTTTCGGATCGATCGAAACGCTGCAGAATCGGCATCAATGTGCTGATAGCTGACCCCATCCGGAAACGAATAGGAGGGAATCCCCTGCTCATTCAGCGTGACAATTGCCGTGCCGGTTGGGTACCGATCGTCAATCTTTACATATTTCGTCCCTACGCCGAGGTTTGTAATCTCCTGCCATGCACGGATGCCGAGCGAATCCTCTCCAACCTTGCTGTAAAGGAAGGCATCCTCGCCGAGCTGCGCCAGATGACCGGCCAGATTAAACGGTGCGCCGCCGATATACGCCTGCCCGTTGATCACATCCCAGAGCACCTCTCCGAATGAAAGTACCTTTTGCATGGCTTCTCCTCACTTCCCGCATAGCGCGAGCACTGCATGCGCAATCATCTTCGCATTGCGCAGAAGATTCTCTTCCGTAATGAATTCGTCTGCACCGTGCATATGGTTCTCTTCTCCCGGAAACATTGCGCCAAAGGCCACGCCGCCCGGAATGCCATGGACATAGGTGCCGCCCCCAATTGCGATACAGTAGCCCGGGAGGCCTGTCTGCTGTGAATAGACCTCCAGCAGCGTCTGAACGAACGGGCTGTCCTTTGGCACCATATGCGGCTCGGAGCCCATCGTGTTTTTGAAGGAAAAGCCCTGATCCGTAAGTGCCTGGGACAGCTTCTGCGTTACGCCGGAGAGCGTTTCGCACAGCGGGAACCGGATGTCGACCGTGCCCTCCAAAGTGCCCTCGCAGCACTGTAAAACGCTCAGCGCGAGCGTAAGCGCCCCGGACTCCGGCTCCCTGCAGGAAAGGCCGGCAGATTTGCCATCTGTCTCTCCATGGGGGAATAACTGGCCCAGCGCCTGCAAAATCCGCTGCAGGCCGTCTTGCTCCAGGCCAGGCAGCGCGCAGAGCAGCTGAATCAGGCCGGTCAGGGCATTTTCTCCCTGCTCCGGCGTCGAGGCATGCGCGCCGCGGCCGTTTGCAAGCAGATGGAGTTTGCCGCTCTGCTCCCGGCAAGAGAAGGAAATGGCTGAAGAAAATGCCCTGGCCGCCTTCTCCACCTCCTGCTGTGAAATACCGGTTAGACAGGCTTCTGCCTGACCGGGAACCGCGTTGGCCGCCTTTCCCGCCCGCAGCCAGAGGATGCGCCGATCTCCCGCCTGCCGGTAGGCTGCGCCGAAGCTGGCACGCAGCATGCCCTTTTCAATATTGATAATTGGATAATCACCGTCCGGCGTGAACAGCATCGGCGGCATTTTTCGTTTGCTTCTATAAAGTGCCAGGTCGGAGGAGCCTTTTTCCTCATCGCTTCCCAGCAGCAGCCGCACAGGAGCGGCGAGCGGGATTTGAAGCGCATGAAGAGCCCCAAGGGCAAACAGGGAGGCCACAGCGGGCCCCTTGTCGTCGATCGTGCCGCGTCCATAGAGCCGTCCATCCCGGCGGGTGAGCGAATAGGGCGGCACCGTCCATCCTGTTCCCTCTGGTACCACATCCAGGTGGCACAGGATTCCGAGCCGCGGCTCATCCCCTTCTCCCAGATCAGCTTCTACCATCACATCTTCCACCGTGCGTGTACGCAATCCTAGTGCGGCGGCTAGTTGGGCCCCTCTATGCAGTGCGGCATCGGGGCCCTTCCCATAGGGAGCACCGTTTTGCGCCTGTGTACGAAAGCTGGGAATCTCCACAAGGGAGGCGAGCGCTTCCCGCATTGCTCCGATTTGATGCCCCAGATAGGCGTCAATGCTCTCTTTTCCCATCAAAATGATCAATCTCCTTTCACCAATGGGTTCTGTCGTCTCTGCAAACCAATCCAGCGGGGCGCTCTGTTCGAACGCCTACCCGCATCACCCTCTTTTACGAGATTTGGATGAATCTCTAAGAGAAATATAGGTAGCGGTATAAACGGCCATTCCGTGTCCTCTGGTCTTCCGGACAAACCAGATCAGCCCTTCCTCCACTTCTTGCGCCGTGATCATTTGCTCAGCGCGGCAATGGTGTGCGGCTGCCGAAAATCGTTGGCCCCGATATTATGATATATTTTATGCCATGCAAGGCGCATACATCCCACCCATTGAGCCGTTCTATACGATCAAACAGGAGATCATCCCCTTCTCTGCCACACGCAGGATGGCGTCCTTCATCCGCTTCTGATGGATGCGTAAATTCCGCGTTCTGCGTATGGTCTCCGCAGCAGGATGCTCTTCCTTCCCTCTCCTTCTGCGGTGGAACCAGCAGCGCCGTTTCACGCTTTTTTAACAAAAAAATAGTATCACATTCGATGCGGCGGATACAAGAGTATCGATTGGTTACAACAGAAAAAGGGTGTGAACGTTATTCACAATATGCTCTTTTTTTTGTTTTAAACAGTATAATTATACAAAAAATAACAGATACTAGCAACATAAAGGCGGTGAGGGAATGCTTGCAACGCATCTGCGTCTGCTCCGGGAAAAAAACGGCCTGACCCAAAAGCAGGTCGCAGAAATGTTAAATATCGATCGTTCCACTTACGCCTATTATGAATCCGGGAAAACCAGGCCTGATATCCTCACCATTGCAAAGCTCGCGCGCCTTTACCGCATCAGCACGGATTTTTTGCTGGATGTAAGGATTCCGTCGCTCCAGATGGAGCTGCATGATGAACGGGTGGACTATCAAAGCTGTCAAACCGCGCGTGCGCAATATCTTTCCGACCTGTCCAGAGAGGAGCAGAACCTGATTTTGTATTATCGGCAGCTGGAAAACAAAGCGGATGCTTTTATGCGGCTTCAGACACTTTATGAAGAAGAGCAGGCCGCTCGGGCACAGGAGGAACAGGCTTTTTTAGCAACGATGGGAGAACAGCTGAAAGAGGAGCCGGAGGATTGAGCCTGCATTCAGATCAAGAAATCAAATATACGAGATTTTTTCACTGCGCACAATCGACGAAAAAGATTGTGCGTTTTCTTTTGCTTTTACACACGCATGCCCTTGACAGGCATCAAGATGTGCTATATAATAGCAATCGCCACACAGGAATTCCACTATATCTAGTATGTAGGCGAGCCCATTTCGACTATATATACTATACTTTCACACAGGAGGCGCTGGGCGTATGTTAACAAAAATCATCAAACGCGACGGGCGAGAGGTCGACTTCTCACTTGAAAAGATTGCAAATGCAATTTTTAAAGCTGCGCAGTCTATGGGCGGAAAGGATTACGACGAGTCCGTATCCTTGGCCAATCAGGTCGTGGATTATCTGGAGAAACAGGGCATCCAGAAACCGACGGTGGAGCAGGTCCAGGATGCGGTGGAGAAGGTTCTCATTGAAAATGGACATGCCCGCACCGCAAAGGTCTATATTCTGTACCGTGCGGAGCGCTCCCGTGTGCGAGAGATGAATACTCGCCTGATGAAAATCTACGAGGGGCTCACCTTTAAAGACGCAAAGGATAACGATATCAAGCGCGAGAACGCCAATATTGATGGCGATACCGCCATGGGCACGATGCTCAAATACGGCTCCGAGGGAGCGAAGCAGTTCAATGAGCTGTTTGTCCTCAATCCGGAGCATTCCAAGGCGCATCACGAAGGCGATATTCACATTCACGATCTCGACTTCTTGACGCTGACCACCACCTGCTGCCAGATTGATATCATCAAGCTCTTCAAGGGCGGTTTCTCCACTGGGCACGGCTATCTGCGCGAGCCCAACGACATCGCCAGCTATTCTGCTCTCGCCTGTATCGCCATCCAGTCCAACCAGAACGACCAGCATGGCGGCCAGAGTATCCCGAATTTCGATTACGGCATGGCGCTCGGCGTGGCCAAAACCTATGCAAAACTCTATCGCCGCAACATGAGCAAGGCGCTCGAATTATTGGCTGATCTGGACAATTCCTGCGAAATCGCGGATACAGTCTGCAAGCGCATCAAAGAGGAGAGCGACCTGACCCCCAAGCTGGCCAATGACAACGGCTATCAGGAGGCGGAGGCAAAGATCCTGCAAAGTGACTATCATCTCGACGAGGCAGTCGTCAGGCGCGCGCAGGAATTTACGCTGCGCCGCACGGTCAAGGAGACGGACCGCGCCACCTATCAGGCGATGGAGGCCCTCGTGCACAACCTCAACACCATGCATTCCCGCGCCGGTGCACAAATTCCCTTCAGCTCCATCAATTACGGCATGGATACCTCCCCGGAGGGCCGTATGGCGGTCAAGAACGTCCTGCTCGCTACGGAGGCGGGGCTTGGCAACGGCGAAACGCCGGTATTCCCGATCCATATCTTCCGCGTCAAGGAAGGCATCAGCTACAATCCCGGCGATCCGAACTACGATCTGTTCAAGCTTGCCTGCCGTGTGTCGGCCAAACGCCTGTTCCCGAATTTCTCCTTCATGGACGCACCCTTTAACGCGCAATATTACGTGGAGGGCGACTACGATACAGAAATTGCTTATATGGGCTGCCGCACCCGCGTGATGGGAAATGTTTATGATAAAACGCGCCAGACGACAGGCGGCCGCGGAAATCTGAGCTTCACCTCGATCAACCTCCCCCGCCTTGCGATCAAGGCGCATGGCAATATCGACCTCTTCTTTGAGGATCTCGACCGCAAGATCGACCTGGTAATCGACCAGCTGCTTGAGCGCCTGGAGATCCAGTCGAAGAAAAAGGTCCGCAACTATCCCTTCCTGATGGGGCAGGGCATCTGGATCGATTCCGATAAGCTTGGCCCGGACGATGAGGTGCGTGAGGTGCTCAAGCACGGCACGCTCTCCTTGGGCTTCATTGGCCTTGCGGAAACGCTGAAATCCTTGGTTGGCGCACACCACGGCGAGAGCGTCGAGGCGCGCAATCTCGGCCTTGAGATCGTTGCCCACATGCGCAACCGGATGGATGAAGAGTCGGAAAAGACCGGGCTCAATTTCACCCTGCTCGCAACGCCGGCAGAAGGCCTTTCCGGCCGCTTTGTCCGCATGGATAAGGAACGCTATGGCGTGATCGAGGGCGTCACGGACCGCGCGTACTATACGAACTCTTTCCACGTTCCGGTTTATTATCCGATCTCCGCTTTCGATAAGATCAAGATCGAGGCCCCCTATCACGAGCTGACCAATGCCGGCCACATCTCCTATATCGAAATGGACGGCGACCCGACGGAAAATCTCGACGCCTTCGAAGCGGTCATCCGCTGCATGAAGGAAAACAATATTGGCTACGGCTCCGTCAACCATCCGGTCGATCATGACCCGGTCTGCGGCTATACCGGCATCATCAACGATGAATGCCCGAAATGCGGCCGCCATGAGGGAGACGGCAACCCGGACTTTGAGCGCATCCGCCGCATCACCGGCTATCTGGTCGGTACGCTTGATCATTTCAACGACGCCAAATATGCAGAAGTGATGGATCGCGTCAAGCATTCCATTGGCACAGGCGCAGGGGAGTTTGAGCAGGTCTGATGGATACGATGGAAACTCCTCTACGGCTTGCAGGCGTGATCCGTGAGTCGATTGTGGACGGCCCGGGCTGGCGCTTTGTCGTCTTCGCGCAGGGCTGCCCACACCACTGCCCCGGCTGCCAGAACCCACAGACGCATGATTTTGAAGGCGGCTACGACAGCAAGGTTGGCAATCTGATCGCTGAGATCAAAAAAAATCCGCTCCTCTCCGGCGTAACCTTGAGCGGAGGCGATCCGTTCGCACAGGCAGAGCCATTCGCCGTCCTTGCCTCTGAGGTGCACAAGCTGGGCCTGAATGTAGTCACCTATACGGGCTGGACCTATGAGCAGATTGTCGAAGGGCTCGATGCACATCCCGGCTGGAAGGAGCTTTTAGCGCAATCAGATGTGCTCGTCGATGGGCGGTTCCTCTTGGAGGAGAAGTCACTGGCGCTTCTGTTCCGCGGCTCGCGTAACCAGCGCACCATCAATGTAAAACAGTCTCTGGAAGAAGGCAGAGCAGTGGAATGCGATCTGAAGAATGGTATGCCTGCTTGATAGCCGTAGGATTGGAAAACAGAATGCAGAAATCGACCGGTGCCGTTTCAAACGGCGCCGGTTTTTTCTGCCGCCTTGCAGGGAGGCTGTTGCATATAGAAAGTTATGGATTATACTTCTTTGCAAGTTGTTATATATATGCTATAATCTTTACGACGAAAATGAATCATAGTTGGAGGGGTCAAAAATGGAAAAACGCATTTTTGATAAACTCGGATTTGAGACCTCGCTTCTGGGACTGGGCTGTATGCGTTTCCCACAGAAGGACGGCAAAATCGACCTTGCGGAAACGGAAAAGTTGGTGGATGCCTGTATTGCAGGCGGCATCAATTATTTTGACACCGCCTATGTGTATGGAGACGGTGACTCGGAAAATGCGGTACGCCGCACGCTGGTAGAGCGTTATCCACGCGAACGCTTTTATCTTGCAAACAAGCTCCCCATGTGGCTTCTACCAGAGGGGCATACGCCGCAGGAGCTGCTGGAAACGTCGCTCAGGCGAACGGGCGTTTCCTATTTCGACAATTAC
This sequence comes from Ruminococcaceae bacterium UBA1691, assembly GCA_002320555.1. Taxonomy (GTDB): domain Bacteria; phylum Bacillota; class Clostridia; order Oscillospirales; family Acutalibacteraceae; genus Fimivicinus. Next base: position 9,346 of record DCJV01000009.1, read on the forward strand.
CTGCTGCATAACCTCAATCAGGAAAACTGGGATATCTGCAAAAAGGAACGATTGGTCGACTTTATCTTCGCAAAAAAGACGGCGGGGATCGTGCGGAACGCCGGATTCTCCTTCCATGATACGCCAGAGGTGTTAAACGAAATCCTTCATGCAGGGGACTGGGATTTCGTTCAGCTGCAAATCAATTATTATGATTGGGAGACCGCCCAGCGCGCCAGGGGGCAATATGAAATGGTGACTGAGCGTGGAATTCCCTGCATCATCATGGAGCCTGTGCGCGGTGGTGCGCTCGCCTCACCCCATCCGGATGTCGTATCCCTGCTCCGCAGCGCTGATCCGGAGGCGAGTCCAGCTTCCTGGGCGCTTCGGTTCGCCGGAAGCCTGCCCAATACGGCGGTCGTGCTCAGCGGCATGTCCACCATGGAGCAGGTGGAGGAAAATCTGCGGCTTTTCAATCATTTTCAGCTGTTATCCGGGGAGGAACAAGAATTGCTCAGACAAGCAGTTGCCGTATTGGAAGGGCTTGCGCTGATCCCCTGCACCGGCTGCAATTACTGTAAGGACTGCCCGGAGGATGTGCGGATTTCCAGTGCCTTCGATGCGTACAACACCTGCCTGCGCTTTGACCAAATGGCTGAGTTGCAAACACGCATCCAGGAGCTCCACATTTCTAATTGCATCGAATGCGGCAAGTGCGAAGGCCATTGCCCGCAGCATATTGCGATCCGAAGTGAGCTGAAAAAGATACTTGCATGCACAGAAGCATTGGTGTAACCACGCCGGTCAGATCGGACTTCTCGTTCATAACCAATAAAACGATGCCGGTAAAACTCGGCATCGTTTTTATCATATCTTGAATATATCCTCCATAAGATCAGCCGCCCAGATACGCCTTGCGCACCTGCTCGTTATTGCGCATCTCCTCGGAGGAGCCGCTCATTGTGATGTTGCCTGTTTCCATGACGTAAACACGGCTTGCAATCTGCATGGCCATCTTTGCATTCTGCTCGACTAGTAAAACCGTCATGCCGCTCTGATTCACATCCTGAATGATCCGGAAGATTTCCTCTACCAGCAGCGGGGAAAGGCCCATTGAGGGCTCGTCGAGCAGGAGCATCTTCGGGTTGCTCATCAGCGCGCGTCCAATGGCAAGCATCTGCTGCTCGCCGCCGGAAAGCGTGCCCGCCACCTGCTTGCGGCGTTCCTTTAATCGGGGAAGCCGCTGGAAAATGCGATCAAACTCATCGTTGAGCTTTCCACGATCCTTGCGGGCATAAGCGCCCATCTCCAGATTTTCCTGCACAGTCATATGGGAGAAGACGCGCCGCCCCTCCGGGACCTGGGCGAGCCCAAGCCGGATGATTTTATGGGCGCTCGTGGTGCGCAGATTGGCTCCGCAGAAGGTGATTTCTCCGTTTTTCGGCTTCACAAGGCCGGAAATGGCATGCAATGTTGTCGTCTTCCCGGCGCCGTTTGCGCCGATCAGCGTGACAATTTCGCCTTCATTCACTTCAAAGGAAATCCCCTTGATGGCATGGATTGCGCCATAATAGACGTCCAGATTCTGAACAGAAAGCATCGAATCCATCTTATTCCCCTCCCAGATATGCAGCAATCACCTTGGGATCCTTGCGGACTTCCTCCGGCGGCCCTTCTGCGATGATCCTGCCGTAGTCAAGCACCACAAGGTGCTCGCAGATTCCCATGACAAAGCTCATATCATGCTCGATCAACAGGATCGACAGGCCGAATTTATCGCGGATCAGGCGGATCGTTTCCATCAGTTCTTTCGTCTCCGTCGGGTTCATACCGGCCGCAGGCTCATCCAGCAGGAGTACCTTTGGGGAGGTCGCCAGTGCACGGGCGATTTCCAGCTTGCGCTGCTGGCCGTAAGGAAGGTTTCGCGCCATTTCATAGGCCTTATCGTTAAGGCCGATCACCTCAAGCAGCGCATGGGCCTTCTCCGAAATTTCTTTTTCCTCCCTGCGATAAGCAGGCAGGCGGAAAATACCGGAGAGGACGGAATATTTCATTCTGCTGGTCATTGCGGTCTTCACATTGTCAAGCACGGTCACGTCCTTGAACAGGCGGATATTCTGAAACGTGCGGGCAATGCCGTTTTGCGTGATCTGATAAGTCTTCTTCCCCACGATGCTGTTGCCTTCGAGCTCAATTTCGCCGTTTGTGGGATAGTAAACGTCTGTCAAAAGATTGAATACCGTGGTTTTACCCGCGCCGTTTGGTCCGATCAGACCAATGATCTCTTTTTCGTGCAAACGGAAATGAACGCCCTCCAGCGCCTTCAGGCCACCGAAGGTGATGCCCAGGTTCCAGGTTTCCAGTACCGCTTTGTTTTCTTCCATGGCTTCAGGCCTCCTTTCCGGGCGCGCCGCCTGCTGGAGGCGTGCTGATCGTTTGCTTTTTCTCTTTTTTATCAAAAATTTTTCCGACAATCCTGCGTACAGAGAATTCATGGGTGCCCAGTAGGCCCGTAGGCTTAAAGAGCATTACGATGATCAATACGAGCGAATAGATCAGCATGCGCTTGTCTGCGAAGGAGCGCAGCATTTCCGGCAAAAGCGTGAGCACAGTGGCGGAGCAGACAGAGCCGGTGATCGATCCCATACCGCCGAGCACGACCATGATCAAGATTTCCACAGAATAGTTGAAATCGAATTTACCGGGATCGAGCACGCCGATATAGTGTGCATAGATTCCACCCGCGACGCCTGCAAAAAAGGCCGCTACAACAAAGGCCAGCAATTTGTAATAGGTCGTATTGATGCCGGACGCTTCCGCCGCGATCTCATCCTCCCGGATGGCGATGACCGCGCGCCCATGGCGCGAACGGATAAATGCGAGGATCGCGACAACGGTGAGCATTGCAACAACAAAGGTATACATAAGCAGCGTGTAGTCGCCCGTTACGTAGGGGATACCGGTAAGGCCTGCCGCACCACCTGTAAAATCGACCGCAAGGATCAGCACGCGGATAATCTCCCCGAAGCCCAATGTGATAATGGCCAGATAGTCTCCGCGCAGGCGAAGCGCCGGCACGCCGATGATCACGCCGAAGATCGCAGCCACCAGGCCGCCGAAAACCAGGCCGAGCGGAAAGGCGATTGATATCGGAAGGCCAGAATGCATCGTAAACAGGGCCGCCGAATAGGCGCCCACACTCATAAAGCCCGCGTGGCCAAGGACCAGTTGGCCTAAAAATCCGGTCACCAGATTCAGGCTGACTGCCAGGATAATATTAATGCCGATGAGCACCAGAATACCGGAATAATACGAATTGATCACGCCGGTTGCAACGGCGCCCATGATCACGGCAAAGAGGATTGCCACCCAGAGAATGCTGAACAGATAGGAAAGCTTTCGTTGTTTTGACATATCGTGCGCCTCCCTTAAACCTTTTCCTGCACGTTCTTACCAAGAAGACCGGCAGGTTTGACAAGCAGGACGAGAATCAGGATGCCGAATACCACTGCGTCTGAGATCTGAGAACCGCCGGCTGCAATGGTTAGGCTCTCCGCCACGCCGAGGATATATCCGCCCAGCATCGCGCCAGGGATATTGCCGATGCCACCGAGCACGGCCGCAACAAAGGCCTTTAGGCCGAGCATACCGCCCATATATGGGGTGATCTGATGGAATGTGTTGCAGTAAAGCACTGCGCCCACGGCCGCAAGCGCGGAGCCGATGGCAAAGGTGAACGCGATTGTGGAATTCGTGTTGATGCCCATAAGCTTTGCCGCGCCGGCATCCTCGCTGGTAGCGCGCATCGCCTTGCCCATTTTAGATTTATTGACAATGACCTCCAGCACGATCATCATGACAACAGAGGTCAGAATATTCAGCACGGTGCTAAAGCTCAATTGCAGGCCGCCCAGAGCGATTACTTTATTGGGGAACATAGCCGGCATGGACTGGGCGCTCGAGGAAAAGCCGAGCTGGAAAAGGTTCTGCAGGAAGATGCTCACACCGATGGCTGTAATGAGCAAAGACAGGCGGGGTGCATCTTTGACCAGCAGGCGGTGGTAAGCGAGCCGTTCAATGGCGACACCCAGCAGGGTGCAGAATGCAATCGACAGGATGACCGCCGCCCACAGCGGCAGGCCGAGCTGTACCATCACGACAAAAACCACGTAGCCGCCGACCATGATAATATCGCCATGCGCGAAGTTGATGAGCTGTATAATGCCATATACCATGCTGTAGCCCAAGGCCACTAGCGCGTAAATGCTGCCAAGGCCAAGGCCGTTGATGATTTGGAGCAGAAAATCCATAAACGCACCTTCCTACTGAAAGGCCGTCCCTCACAAGCGGGACCGCCCCCCTCATTTCGCGAACTTGCCCTTTTCCGTTCCCTGCCCGCTGCGCAAAGGAAGAGCTGCGCGCTGCCTTACAAAGAATGGCGCGCTGCCTCTGGAAAAGCGCAGCTTTTCCTTTGCGCAGGGAAATGTACTGCGGGCCGAGCCGACGGACCCGGTCCGCAGACGTTGAACGCGTATGGCAGTTCTGTTTTTTTAGATGGATTCCTTTGCAAAGGTCTCCTCGAACTTATAGGCGCCATTCTCAATCTTGATAATGATCGCCGTCTTGACCGGGTTGCGGTTTTCGTCGAAATGCATCTGGCCGGTCAAGCCGTTGTATTCGAGCTTTGCAAGGGCGTCGATGATGGCCTGCTTATCGGTAGAGCCGGCGTTTTTGATCGCCTCTACCATCATATAAGCCGCGTCATAGCCAAGCACCGAAAACTGGTTGGGATCCATATTGAATCTCGCCTTATAGTTCTTGATGAAATTCTGGACGCGCTGGTCCGTACTCTCCGCCGTGTACTGGCTGCAGTAGAATGCGCCGTTCACAGCGTCCATATTAGTCTTGTCGATTTTGCCGATGACGCTGTCCCAGCCGTCTGCACCGATGAACTGCGCGTTCAGGCCGATTTCCTTGGCCTGTACAGCAATCAGGGCCGCATTTTCATAATAGGTCGGAACAAAGAGAACTTCCGGATTCTTTGCCTTGATATTGGTCAGCTGCGCCTTGAAATCGACGACCTTGCTGTTGGCGTAGCCTTCATCCGCAACTACCGTGATACCGAGCTTCTCAGCAGTAGCCTTAAAGGAATCCCGCAGGCCCTTTGAATAATCATCAGAGGTGTCGTAGATGATTGCAGCGGTCTTTTTGCCAAGCTTTTTCGTATAGTTCGCCATGATCTCGCCCTGCTCCGGATCGGTAAAGCAGACGCGGAATACGTTTTTACCGGCTTGCGTAACGTTGAGCGCGGTAGCCGTAGCCGTTAGGATCGGCATATTATCCGCAACAGACGCCTGTGCGACTGCCGCAGCCGGTTTGCTGGTCACGTCGCCGATGATGGCGACGACCTTATTCTGATTGACAAGCTTGCGGTAGGCGTTGGTGGCCTCCGTTGCATCGCCCTTTTCGTCTTC
>DCJV01000009.1:14855-15268 GCA_002320555.1 Ruminococcaceae bacterium UBA1691
ATCCCCGCTGCTCCCTGTGTTGTCTCCGTTCTGGCAGCCTGCCAGAGGAAGAGCGACCAAAGCGCACACCATCAATGCTGCCAACAAACGCTTCTTCATAAACTTTTTCCTCCCTGTTTCATTGATCTCAATATCCAAAGCCAAATTGTTGAAAACAAAAAAAGCAGTATGACCCCCGTCACACGCTCCCTCCCATGCATCATATCCGCTTCGGATATTTATCGTAATTATACTATACCGCTTTAAAGTTTGCAATAAAGGAGCCTCAAAAATTCATCCTGCCAGCGCAATATTTCTGTTTTTCCCTTCTTTTATCGTAAAAACGGGGGGGTTCTTTGTGAATATTGCAGAAAAAAACGATGCCAGCGCGCCGGCTTTTTCCAACGCGCTTGCACCGTTTTCATTGCTCGCTT
>DCJV01000009.1:15274-26254 GCA_002320555.1 Ruminococcaceae bacterium UBA1691
GCCTTGCCCATCGCGGCAAGCGGGTCCGTCACCGTGCCATTGACGCGCACCTCAAAATGCAGATGGGGTTCATCCTTCATCTCCACCGGGATCTCCCCGACCTTGCCGATCACATCGCCCATTTTGACGCTGCCGCCCTTTTTCACAGCCGGTTCCTTTTGCAGGCCACAGTAGGAGGCCTTCATGCCGTTGCCGTGATCGATGGTCACGACCCATCCCCACATGCTGTCATTCTCTACGGAAAGCACAGTCCCGGCACTGACCGCCTTGACCTCGTCACCCTTCTTCGCCGCAAAGTCAATGCCGTTGTGTACGCGCCAGTCGCCCATTGTCTTTGACTCCACCATCTCGCCGTTGCTGAAATCCTTGTTGATTTTCGTCCCCAAGGGCAGCATGTAGTATGCGGCCTGCGTCTGCTGTTCAGAAGAACGCTGTGTCTCTGCCTGCTGGGTCCCTCGTTCGTCCGCAACGCCGGTGGCCTGTACGTTTGCGGGCGCCTCCTGCGTCTGAGCGGGCGTTCTGGTCGTGCGCGCTTCGATCTGCGTATTCGGCACGCCGGAACTGTCCTGCGTGGTAGGCGCGCGGCCCTGCAGAGCACCCCATACGCCCAAGCCTACGGCGAGCAGACAGCAGCCCAGTGCAATATAAAAGCCCTTGCCGCCGATTTTGGTTTTCTTTTTTGTGTATTTATAATCGTTCTTGATCATCATCGCACCTCCGCTTTTATTCTGGCCGCGTGGCGTGAGGATTATACAATGGCTTTTTCTTGTGAGCAGGGGAAAAATATGTTATACTTTTTTCAATTTGAAGCGAAATCGGAACGCCAAATTTTCTAAGGAGGAATCTTATGCTCACGGATATTGAAATTGCACAGAGCGCTTCCCTTTTACCCATCCAACAAATCGCGCAGCGGCTGGGGATCGAAGAGGAGGAGCTGGAGCCCTACGGCCGCTATAAGGCGAAGCTCTCCCCGGCCGTTATGAAACGGCTCTCCGGCAAGCCGGACGGTAAGCTGATCCTTGTCACCGCCATCAACCCCACGCCCGCCGGCGAGGGAAAAACGACGACGACGGTCGGCCTTGGAGAGGCCATGGCAAGGCTTCAAAAAAATACGGTTATCGCCCTGCGGGAGCCCTCTCTCGGCCCTGTTTTCGGCATCAAGGGCGGCGCGGCCGGCGGTGGCTATGCGCAGGCTGTCCCAATGGAGGAGATCAACCTCCATTTCACTGGCGATATGCACGCCATCACTGCGGCGAATAATCTTCTGTGCGCCTGCATTGACAACCATCTCCAGCAAGGGAACGAGCTCGGCATCGATCCGCGCCGCATCATATTGAAACGCTGCATGGATATGAATGATCGGGCGCTGCGGCACTGCATCGTAGGCCTGGGCGGCAAGGTCAATGGTGTGCCGCGCGAGGACAGCTTCCAGATCACGGTGGCGAGCGAGGTCATGGCGATCCTCTGCCTGGCGGACGATCTCGCAGACCTGAAAAAGCGGCTCGGCCGCATTCTGGTCGCCTACAAATATGACAATTCCCCCGTTTATGCGGGCGATCTGGGCGTGACCGGCTCCATGGCGGCGCTGCTCAAAGACGCCATCAAGCCCAATCTTGTGCAGACGCTTGAAAACACGCCCGTCCTGATGCATGGCGGCCCATTTGCCAATATCGCCCACGGCTGCAATTCTGTCACGGCGACACGCCTTGCTCTGAAGCTTGGTGATTACTGCATCACGGAGGCGGGCTTCGGCTCCGATCTCGGTGCGGAGAAGTTTTTTGACATCAAATGCCGCTGTGCCAATCTCACGCCTAGCGCGGTCGTCGTCGTCGCCACGCTGCGCGCTCTGAAATATAATGGCGGCGTTCCCAAGGCAGAAACCGCAAAGGAAAACCTGGACGCCCTGCGCGCAGGGCTCGTCAATCTCGGCGCGCATGTGGAAAATATGCGGAAATTCGGCGTCCCCGTCGTCGTAGCGATCAACCGGTTCCACACGGACACAGATGCGGAAATCGCCCTGCTTGCAGAATATTGTGCTTCGCTTCAGGTGGAATATGCGCTTAGCGAGGTCTTTGCAAAAGGCGGCGAAGGCGGCATCCAGCTAGCACAAAAGGTGCTGGATGCCTGCGAACAGCCTTCCAGCTTCCATTGCCTGTATGAGACGGACCGGCCGGTCAAGGAAAAAATAGAAACGGTCGCCCGGGAGATCTACGGCGCGGACGGCGTTACCTTTACCGCACAGGCGGAAAAGCAAATTAAGGAGATCGAATCGCTCGGGCAGGATCAATTGCCCGTCTGTATGGCGAAAACGCAGTATTCCCTTTCAGATAATCCCGCGCTGCTTGGCAGGCCGTCGGGCTTTACGATCACAGTGAAAAATATTTCCCTTTCTGCGGGTGCGGGCTTTATTGTCGCACTGACGGGCGACATCATGACGATGCCGGGCCTTCCCAAGATCCCAGCGGCCAACAGCATCGACGTAGACGCGGATGGAACTATTGTCGGCCTGTTCTAAGGGAAAAAAATTCGGTGTGTTTCCGCTTTAAACAAAAATCTTTGTGAGTTTTTACAATGAGATGGGCATTTCGCCCGTCTCATTTTTTGGTTTTCTCCAAAAACTGCGTTGTTTCGCCTTGACGCTCCGGGAGGAACCTGCTACAATTTGAAAGATATCAGGCGCTTTCTGAAAATGGATGATAATATTTTATTATGGAAAGACAGGTTTGACCGCATGGAAAACCAGCAGAAATACGAAGCCTTCCGTCGGGCGTACCCGGCCTTTTATTACCATGGCTTTTCCGTCTCCTGCACGGGGGCTGAAATCCATGTCCGCTATGATTTTGAAATTGAAAACCTGTGCGCCTTTCACCCCACTCTGCGGATCAATGCCGCCGTTTTGCCGATTAAAAACGCCCCTGATACGCTGGCCGCGCGGCGCATCCTTTTCGGCCTCGGTATGGTGGAGCTGATCAGCTATTGGAAATGCGCCTGCCCGCCGCGGGTGATTATCGAATGCGGCGGCCTGGACGGCGAGGATCGGGATTTCTGGAAAAAGCTTTATTTTAATGGGCTCGGCGAATTCTTTTACCGCAATGGGATCGAAGCCGATCCAGATTCCTTCCTGACCATCGAAGCGCCGCAGCCGGAACCAATCCCTGCGGGAGCCTTCTGTAATGCGCATCTAAATCTGATCCCTGTGGGCGGCGGAAAAGATTCTTGCGTCACGCTGGAGCTGATGCGGGCGTTTCATGCGCAGAACCGCTTGTTTATGGTCAATTTTCAAGACGCGCGCGACCAATGCGCCCTGGCGGCCGGTTACACAGAGACGGATATGATCCATGTCCTGCGCACAATCGATCCGGCGCTGTTGGAACGGAACCGCGAGGGCTTTCTCAACGGGCATACGCCCTTCTCGGCCATCGTGGCATTCCTCGGCTTCTATACCGCTTATCTGATCGGCGCGGAGCACATTGTGCTCTCCAATGAATCGAGCGCCAATGAGGGTAACATCAGCGGATCGCACGTAAACCATCAATATTCCAAGTCCTTTGCCTTTGAGCGCGATTTTCAGGCTTATGCGCACAAGAATCTATTACCGGACATTCACTATTTCAGCCTTCTGCGGCCCTTCAATGAGCTGCAGATCGCAAAATTTTTTGCCGCCCTGCCGCAGTACCACACAGCTTTCCGCAGCTGCAATGCGGGCAGCAAGCGCAATGTCTGGTGCTGCAATTGCGCAAAATGCCTGTTTGTCTGCGGGATTTTGTCGCCTTTTCTGCCGCCGGAGCAGCTCGCCGCAGTTTTCGGGGAAAACCTGCTGGAGAAGGGCTCCCTGCGGGATATCTTCGACGGGCTGGTCGGTTTTTCGCCGGTAAAGCCCTTTGAGTGTGTTGGGACGCAGGAAGAGCTTTGCTTCGCGCTCGCCCTGACGGTCCGGCACTATCGGTCGCGCGGTGAAACATTGCCCGCCCTGCTCGATTATTATGCACAGCACGTTGATATAGAAGCGCTCGCTGCCGATGACAGCCCCCTGAAGGCCTTCAATGCGCAGCATCAGATTCCGGCCGTTTTTCAGCCTTATATAAAGGAGATGCATCGTTATGCCGCAGGCCTTGCTTGATTATCTTGCCCCGAAACGGATCCTCCTGCTCGGCTTTGGCCGTGAAGGGCAGTCCACTTATCAATATATCCGCCGCTTTTTTCCGAAAAAGGAGCTTGCGATTGCGGATCAAAATCCGGTCACAATGCAGGACACAAATGTCATCCTGCATTGTGGCCCCCGCTATCTGGATGCTGTCAATCAATATGATCTTGTTATCAAAAGTCCCGGCATATCGGTCAGGGATCTGGAGCTTTCTGCTCAGGTCGAGATGACCTGCCAGCTTGATCTGTTTCTGCGCTTTGCACGCTGCCGTGTCGTCGGCGTGACCGGAACGAAGGGAAAAACGACGACCTCCACACTGATTTATTCCATTTTGCAGGCAGCTGGCGTGGAAAGCTGCCTGATCGGCAATATCGGCGTGCCGGTTTTTGAGGATATTGAGGCAGCTCAGACGATGACGGCTGTGGTGGAAATGTCTTCCCATCAGCTGGAATTCACGTCCTGCTCGCCGCATGTTGCTGTGCTGACGAATCTTTATCCAGAACATCTAGACCATTATAATGGCTTTGCCGGCTATGCAAATGCCAAGATGAATATCGTACGCCACCAGAAGGCAGGAGATTTTTTCCTGTGCAACGATCAGCAGGATTTGGGAGAATTTCTTGACTTGGCTGCGCTTCCTTCCACAGTGATGCGCATTGGAGAAAAGGGCGACACGCCCTTTCTCCGAAAAATTTTGTACTGCAATCCACATCTCAGGGGTGAACACAACCGTCAGGATATCCGTTTTGCCGCTGCGGCGGCGCAATGCCTCGGCGTTGGCCACGAGGCTGTATTGCAAGGAATTGAGAATTTTAAGGGCATTGAGCACCGCATGGAATATGTGGGCGAATATAAAGGGATTTCCTTTTATAACGATTCGATTGCAACCATCCCACATGCGGTGATGTGCGCGATCGACGCTTTGGAAAATGTGGATACCCTGATCTTCGGCGGCATGGATCGCGGGCTCGACTACACAGCTTTTGAAGAGGCCCTGGCGGCATCCCCTGTCCGTAACCTGATCGGTCTGCCGGAGACCGGGCATCAGATTCTGGCTACTCTGCGTACCTGGGGGACCGGCCAAAATCTATTTCAGGCCGCCGACATGCAGCAGGCGGTAAAGGCCGCCTATACGTATACTCAGCCGGGCAGGACCTGCCTGTTCTCTCCTGCCGCGTCGAGCTATAACGTCTACAAAAATTTTGAGGAAAAGGGCCGGCATTATAAGGATCTGGTATGCGCTTACGGAGAGGACATCCCCGACGATGACTGATCAAGCGCTAGCTGCGGCGTCTGGCAGCGCATGTGAAATTCCAGCAAACGCGCAGGAAATGCTTGCTCGCGAAAAGGAGATTGCGGCCTTCCTCGACGGCCTGGCCAGTTCGGGCAGGCCGTCGGCGGAAGCATTCTGCACGGCGCTTGCCCTTGCCGAACGGGATTGGGAACAGTCGGCTGCTTGCTCGGCAGCCTGTGCGAGATGCATCATGCGATTTTTGCTTCACAAAAAGTGCAAAAACACAATGGTGGAGACGCTCAGGCAAAACACTGCTTTGCGTACGGCGATCTTCGGGCGGCTCAACACCTATCAATACAGCCTGATCTTCCTAATGAAACGGCTATTCCGCCTGAATGATCTCGGGCTGACCAAGGAAATTCTGGAGCTGCTTGCGGTCAATCCCTATCGCGACGACTCCGCCAAATCCTATGAAAGCCGCTGGTCATTCACTTTTTTAATTGAAGAAGTGCTCAAGGCACCACCCGATTACCTGCGGCTGGATGTGGCCACCGCCGCCCTACTGGAACAGGCGCGCAAGGGGGCCCTGACACGGGCGGTTCCAGCGTCCATGCCCGCAGAGCCCGGCTTTCGCTGTCCATCTTGCGGCGCACCGGTCCTGCCGGACGACCGGTGTTGTCCGCTGTGTGACGAAAAAGTCGGGACAGACGAATTATCAGCGGAACGATAATCAGAAACAAAACCTGCATGTGACCCGAAAATCACATGCAGGTTTTTTATATGGGTCGCCATTTTTCTGTTGGCCGCAAAGGCGCGAAACTGCGTTTAATCCGAACCAGCGCTCGATTGCTTCCCTTTTGGCTTCCGATTCAGTTTTAATCGAATATGACGTTCCTGCGCCATTGCCTGAAAAAGATTGACTGCAAGCACGGCCTTTTCTTTCATTGGTGCAGCCGGATTTTCTTTGGCCGCAAGCTGTTTCATCACACACTTGATGTCATCTAAGTCCAGTAGCGTTACCGCGAGGCAAAAGAAGCTTTTTCTTCGCCCATCATTATAATTGTCCAGCAGATTCTGAAGAATCCGGATCTTCTCATTCAATTGGGCCTGATACGCGTCAGGCCCAATTCTTTTGGCCTTTTCAAGGTCCTTGTGCATATGTTGATGCGTTATGAAGGAGTCATAGTCCGTCACGCCGCGATACCTTTCGCATGGGTATTCGTCGCACAAAAAGCAGTATTCTACTTTTCCATGCTGCAGACTGCACCGTATAAACGCGCAGGGCTGATGCCCTTCTCCACCGCCGCAGCCTGGGCAGTAATGATTCAGGTGCATCGGGCATAATCCGCAATTTAAGCCGCAGAGCGAAAATAACGGATACGATCTTTGATAATCTTTCATTGATATCCCTCCATGAGCATCCGATGTCCTATGATTCGCTTTTTCAAAATGTTATCCTTTCAAATTCATTTTTCCGCTTCTGCAAACTGTAACCCGATTGATTGCTAAGGTATGTTTCGATAAATGCCCAAATGCCGAGCAACAAAAATGCAAAAACCGGCAATGCCGCACCGGCTCATACAAGGTTCTTAAGCCTTCTTTATCGGATGACGAATAACCGTCTTCAGCTTTTCAGGAGCCACTTTACGGGCATCACTTAGATAGATTTCATGATGCAATCTTTTATCTGTAATGTCCAGTTCATAACCTTCCGCTGCAGCATACTCATGCATAAGTTTTATCGTGGCTGGCTCATCATCATAGGAGCCGATATGCATACACTGTACGCACAGACCTTCATTGTAAGTCAAAAACTCGGCCTTTGAGAAATCTATTTTCTTTTTTCGTGTCGCTTCTTCTATAGCCCAACCAAAATCTTCCCTTGTCACAAAATCAGGCAAGCGTATCATTGAAATAAACTTAAAATTTTCTTTATGGGTATAATCAATATCATCCGTATCTTCTTGCCACCAAAGTCCCTCGAGTGGGGGAACTACAAAATCAAAATATCCATCTATTCTATAGTCCCCCTTCTTACTCATTTTAATTGTAAAAGCTATGCCATAGAGTAATCCTATCGATTCTTTATATTCGCTGTTTTCAGCGTTAGGATCCCCCTCGCCGCGAACAGCAATGTAGTTCATGGTTGGCACTTCCACTATGCCCGGTTTATTCTTAGGCATATAAAATTCTTTGTATTCTTTTTTATAATCAAAAGCCATGGTTATTTTCTCCTCATGTTTATCTTTGCGTCAATTCTTAACCATAGTATTTTCAATATTGATCTTGTATATGATACCCGTATGTCATGTGTTATATTGGTTAGATATTATAACCATACCGCCCAATCACCATAATCAAACGTACCGCTACCATGATGTAATTTCCCGTCATCTCTTAAGTGTCGAAACGCATCTCTCATCCTATTGATGATTTCTGGCTGAATGTCAAGTGAATGGTGTGCTGGAAACACTTGTTTTACAGGAAGTAATGCCATTTTTTCAAGAGAAGCAAGATATGCTATTGGGTCAGTAGAAGGATAGTAAGCAAACAAAGTGCCTTTATATACCAAGTCGCCTGTAAATAGATACCCCCGTTCTTTTTCCCAAAAACACAAATGGCCAGGCGAATGTCCTGGTGTATGCAAACCTTCAATGGTCCGTCCACCAATATCAATTAAATCATGGTCAGTTAAAATTTTTGTAGGCATACCTTGAAAAAGCACATAGTCGTCCACATTAAAACCATCCGGTAAGTTACAGCGGTCAACAACCATTTTTTTAATCGTGTCCATTGACAAGGGAAACTTGCCATTCAACCAATCTAATTCTTCAAAGTGAGCATAAAAATCAGGAAAAAATCTATGCCCGCCAATATGATCCCAATGAATATGTGTTGCTACTGCCGTAACAGGTTTATTTGTAAGCTTTACTACTTCATCATAAATATCACAAATACCAAGTCCTGTGTCAATTAACAAGCTTCGCTCCGTTCCATTCAGGAGATAACAATGCGTTTCTTCCCAATGTCGATATTCGCTGATCATATATGTTTCGTCATCAACCTTGTCTATCGTAAACCAATCATTCATAAGCATTTCTCCTTTTTCGCCGATATTAGCTGATAAACATCATGTTTGACAATGATATTTCTCACACATATATGCCCGGACTCTGTTATTTCCAGTATTACAGCTCTTGCAAGGTAAAAATATCGTCTAAACGGTTTTGACACTCCAAAAGCCTTGTAGAGTCAGTATTTTAAGCCGCCTATTGCGTAAAAAAGATACCCTACTTCCAGTGATTGAGTTTCGGCAGTCGCTCAGAGAAATATTGTCTCGTCCTGCTTCCTCGGCCTAGTCTGCTGACAGGCCTTGGAATAAGGCTCCTCTTTGTAGCAACACGATTGTCTCGATGTGCCTCGAGACAATGCCTTGAATGTCAAGCGTAATACTCAATATATCTATAAAAGTGCCTCCTACTAAACAAGTCTACAACCTAGGGGATTTATTGCACCATATCCAATATAAGAGTATTAAATCTTTTTGCAAACACCGGCGGAATATTGTGAGCAGCCCTTTCCCATATTTCATATCGACAATGAGAATTTATTTCAGACATTCTCTTAACGCTGTCTGTAACTTCTTTCTGTTCTTTACCGCCGGCTAATGCAACAATTGGAAAAGGAACCTTTGCAAATTTCGGAACGCTTTCAATTGTAATGCCATTATTGACAACATTCCGGATGGTCTCTCTCTTTACCTTCTGCATCTGCTTGACAAAGATTTTTCTTTGAGGAGCCGGCAGACCATTCATCGTTCCGATAAGATTGCATAGCCATTTTTTCTTCAAAGAAGCAAGCTGCTTTTCATTGATTCTCATTGTCTCCGATAACAGCGGTTCCGTCTTATTCAATAGCCACGGGCTGACAATTATTGCAGAATAAAAAAGGTCAGGATACTCCGAGATAAGCTTGAATGCAAGCTGTGCGCCAAGTGAGAAACCTATCAACAGAACCTTTTTGCTGAGCCCTTTGATATAGTCAGCAAGTTCACAGACACATATATCTGCATCAAATGTTCTGTCTGCCTCGTCACCGAATCCAATAATATGCGGCACGATGATGTGATAACGTTGGGCAAGAGGATATTGCCTGCCGAAAGAATGTACAAAATTTGCACCGTGAAGCATTACGATAATGCTGTCGTTTTCTTTGCCGTATTCTTCAATCTCCAATCTGCCTCACCTCAACAAATTTATATTTGTTTATTTTCTCATAATGTGAACGTATTTTTAATTTTTTCCAAAATTGTTTATTAGGCTTATTATGTTCCCATAATGTATTCGTCCCTATGACACTTCGGTGTGGTTGATTACACTCTCTTAGATGAAATATAAAATTACGAATAAAAGACCTATTGCAGTTATTATGGCACCTGCGAACAAGAACAAGACTCCGTTTTTACCCTTGAAGCGATATTGCCCGGGCTTCTTTTTATTTACGAATATCTCCACTGTGTCATTGAGCTTGTACTTGTCAACACGCAAGGTAGAAAACGGCGATGTGCCTTTATAGGTTTTTCCGTCCAACTCGAACGCAACAACAGGACTGTATAGGCGAACAGTTGAACCACGAATGCTGTTTTTTGAGTTTTGAAACCTAAAATTTTAGCATTGAGCTTTTCTCTGCAAGTAAAAAATGTATAAATTTCACCGCCCATTATTAAAAGCCCGATGAACCCAACTACAATTCCAAATATCAAAAATAATAAATCCGGCATACTTTTCACTTCGTTTCCTTTAAATTATCATTCATTATTTTTAACAAAATATGTTTGTCACCGTGGACACGTGACAGCAGACATACCGTCTCCACATGGTTTGTGTACGGAAACATATCCACCGGCTGAATCTTTCGGGCCTGATATCCCCGCTTTGTTAAAAATAAAACATCCCGCGCAAGCGTCTCCGGATTGCAGGAGATATAAACCACCCGCCGGGGAGCGAGCACCAGCAGAGAGGATAAAAATTTTTCGTCGCTGCCTGCACGCGGCGGGTCCATGAAGACCACATCCGCACGCTCATTTGCCTTGGCCATCTCGCGCATCCATTCCCCCGCATCCGCGCAGTAAAAGCGGGCGTTTTGAATGCGGTTGCGCTTGGCATTGGAAATTGCATCGCGCACGGCCTCCCGGTTTACCTCCACGCCGACAACCTGCTTAGCGCCGCGCTTCGCCGCGATCAGGCCGATCGTCCCTGTGCCGCAATATGCGTCGACCGCTGTCTCCTGCCCGGTCAGCGCCGCAAATTCTATCGCCTTCTCATAGAGCACTTCTGTCTGCACGGGATTGACCTGATAAAACGACTGCGCGGAAATGCGGAAGGTGCAGCCGCACAGCTCGTCCTCAATAAAGCCGGGGCCAAAGAGTGTTTTTTCCTGTGTTCCCAGCACCAGGCTCGTCCTGCCGGGATTGATGTTTTGCAGGATGGTCGTGATCTCCGGGTGTTTCTCGAGCAGCGCGCCGACAAAATGATTTTTGGAGGGGAAGACTGGAGAGCCCGTCACGAGCACAACCATGATCTGTCCGCTTGAAAAGCCGCGG
>DCJV01000029.1:0-4387 GCA_002320555.1 Ruminococcaceae bacterium UBA1691
TATGGATTTTTCGGCCATAGAGGACGCCCATAGCGATCACCAGAAGGCAGAAGCCCGCATAGAACAGATGCGCCCGGCTTTGCAGCCCGCCCCACAGGACGATCCCCGCGCCGAGCAGCGCCAGACCGGGAATCAGGGCGCCGCGCAGTGGCCCGTCAATTTGCCCGCTCCGCCAGAGGCGGATGACCTGACCATAAAGCGCGGCATAGAGCAGATAGCCCATAACGATCGGAATTTCTGAAACGTCCGCATTGGGAAGCCACATATACCGCTCGCTACAGAAATTAACCGCCGTCCAGATGCAACTGGCCACATAGCCCGGCAGGGCGCGCATTAGCGGGGAGGGCCCTGCAAAGATGCGCGAAAAAGGCAGCATGCCCCGCTGCGCAAGCGCATACGGTAGGCGGAGATAGCCGAGAATCACGCCGTTGAGCGTTCCTGCCACAGCGATCAAGATGAAGAGAAGCATCAGTTTTGCGCCGGATGTCCCCAGCAGACGCTCCGCAAGCAGGGCGACATGCCGGTCGCCCAGAGACAGGATTGTTTCAGGGCCGAGCAGGCTCGAAACGCCGAAAAAATACAAGATATAGACGGCGGTGACGAAGAGCGGGGCAATGAAAAGCGCGCGCGGCATATTCCGCTCCGAATGAGTTACCTCATGAGAGATGGCGGTCGCGATAATCCAGCCGTCGTAGGCGAAGGCGATCGGCCCGATGGCGGAGAGCCAGCCCGCTGATGCGAGGCTGCCGGGAGAAAGGGAAAAAACCGATCGTGGATTTCCAAAGAACAGTCCGCAGACAGCGACGAGCAGAAGTGGAATCAGCTTCAGAAGGGTTGCCGCATTTTGGAGAAACCCGCCCAGCCTGGCAGAGAAGCTATTCCAGAGAAAGCAGAGGGTGAAAAAGAGAAAGCCGATTAGGTACTGCGTTCCCAGCGTGTCCGTGAGCGGAAACAGGCTGCAGAAATAATACCCTACCGCGCGGGATATGGCGGCGACAAGCGTGGGAAAATATAGAAACACCTGAAACCAGCCAGCCCCGCACGCAAAGCTGGGCCCGACGAATTCCTCGGCATAGGCGACGATCCCTCCGGAACGGCTGGTGCGCGCCGCCAGCTGCGCAATGCTCAATCCCCCGAAGATGATGCCGATGGCGCCCAGGAGAAATACGAGAATGCCGAGAAAGACGCTGCCGCCGGTAGCAGCGAGGATGTTATCACTTTTGAAAAAGATGCCTGAGCCGATGCAAATGCCGACAATCATGGCAATCGCAGTGGGCAGGCGATAGGTTTTTTTGGATTCAGTCATAGGTTCCCCCTTTTCGGCATCGATCAGAGTTTGATCCTTCCCTGCTGTTAGGCTGTCCAGAATTCTGGACAAAATCAGCCCTGCCGCCGCCTTTTTCAAAGGATAGAAAAGTGAAAACGGCCCCGGTTTTCCGGAGCCGTTTTCGTTTGGTCAGGTTTAGAATGTGTGTGAATATAAGGGTTACAAGCATTGATAAACAGAGGCAACAACGGTATTGAGGGTAACGCCGGGGGCCTCTGCCGGCGCTATCCGCCTCGCCTTTGCTGCCAGCCGAGGCTGAGAACGCGGCAAACTGGTTTTGCGGCTGCCGGGCGATGCTGTTTTCTCCTTGTTTACCGATGCTAGAAGTCGAGCTGGCCGAGCTTCTGGCCGGAGGAGAGGGAGAATGCGCAAACGCGTCCATTCGAGAGCGTGTAGAGCGTGTCACCGATATAGGTACCGCGCAGGATGGCGCTGTTGACGCTGTAGCTTTCGGAGCGCAGCTCCTCCTTTGTGTAGTTGCGCAGTGTATGCTGGAGTTTAATCTGATTCTTTTGGATGGAGAGGATGCAATAGCGGTAATCCTGATAATAGGCATGGAAGGACTGGTCAAATTCCTCCTGATAGATCGGGAGGGCAAACGAATTCTGCCCCGGGAGGAAAAGGATGCTCTTATATTCCGAGGGCGCATCGGTGTGGGTGCCGTTTGGCAGGATCAGGCTATCGATTTCCCTTGGCTTCGCTGGATTGCTGACGTCGAATAGGGAAAGCTTTACGCCGCGCGTGGTTCCCTGGAGATCCGTATCCTGGCCAATGCCGAGCAGAAGGTTTTCACCAACCGGATGGAGATAGCTCGAAAAGCCGGGGATCTTGAGCTTGCCGAGAATTTTCGGCGCGCCTGTATCAGATAGATCGATGACAAAGAGCGGGTCGGTCTGACGGAAGGTGACAACATAACCCTTTGTGCCGAGGAAGCGCACCGCATAAATTTCTTCTCCAGGCGCAATGTTGGCAAGCGAGGAAAGCGTTTTAAGGGATGAATCCAGAATGGTGATCCGGCTGCTGGTGGTCCCCTTTACGGTTTCCGTGGTAGCGATACGCAGCGCGCCATTGAAGCTGTCGAGGGAAAACTGATTGAGAATGTGGCCGCGTACCCGGCCGGAAACGCTTTTGCCGAGGCCATCCTCCGTGAACGGGAAGCCGAAAATCGTGGTAAACTCCGTCTCGCCGTCATACGCTGAGGACGCTGTGTACAGGGCGTCTGTATTGCAGTACACCTGATCTCCGCTGCCGAGGACAGCCTTGCGGGCGGGTTCTTTTGTCTCATCTCTGGTATCCAGAGCACTGACGACCAAATAGTTGGGCGTTTTCGCATCCGGAAGAATCTGGATATCGGCGGCATTGAGCTTTTTGGAGGGTTCCCGATTGTTTGTCGTGGTGGGAATATAGTCTTTGAGCTCGCCGTCACCGGACAGCGCCACGGTATACTGTGTGACGAGATACAGCGTATCGCCGATCATCCGGGTGGAAAGAATCCCGCCGTCCTGCGTGAAGGTGCGCAGCAATTTCGGCTTGGAGCGGTCTCCAATGTCATAGATCAAGATTCGTGCGTCGCCGTTGAAAACGGACATCATGCAGCTGTTATAAACGGCATCCGCGCTGATGCCCTGCTTGCCGGAAGTGCTGACATCCGCAAGATTGCACACGGCAATCAGACGGTTCCCCTTGACGTAGAGCTCGGAAACGGACAGTCTTTTTCCAGATTCCTGTGGGACGGAAATCGTGGAGAGCACCTTCATCGAACCAGCGGGCCGGGGGGCGATGATCTGGATCTTTGTGCCTCCGGAGGGGGCGAAATAGAGGCAGGCACCGTCGTTTTTTAGGATATCGGCTTCGTCGACATCGGCAATCTGTGTATTGGTTTTGCCATATGCTGTTTGTGCGTTATTTTTTGAAGCGGAATTGGCGTTGGCATTCGGGGTGGCGGAAGTGCCCGCCTTGGGAACATCGCCCCTTGTGGTGGGATGGATGCTTTCTGCCGTTGCTTCGGCAACGGCTTGATCGCCGGGAGAGGCGTAGGATCCTTCCTCAAGATTATCTTTGAGTGCCTGGAAGTATGCCTCAATCTTTGAATAATCCTGCAGGACCTCCACCAGCGGAGCGGCGTCGCCGGTCTCCTGATTGACAACCTCCAGGTACGGCAGGCCCTTCCACAGCGCGATGGCGCCAATGACGATTGCCAGCACGGCCGCGGCCACCGCCACATGGCGCAGGGTAAGAACACGGCTCTTTGCCGCCCGGGGCGCTTCCTGCTGCCGCAGGAGGGCGGAAATCTGCGCAGGGGTAAGGGAGGGGGGGAGTGTATTGATTTGATCCAAAGGCCTGAGCGCTTTTTGAAGCAGGACGGTCTGGCTGTTACGCTTTTTCTTCATTATGAGGACTCCTTTTCTGCGGTCAGGCGAAGCCTCGCAAGGGTTCGGGAAAGCTTCGAGCGGACGGTGCCGGGCGGGCAGGAGAGGGCTTTAGCGATTTCATGGCTTTTATAGCCGCCGATGACGGAGAGCAGGACAATGCTACGCTCCTCATCGCTGAGCGCATAGATGGCTTCCCGCAGCTCCAATGCGAGCGCAAGCGCTTCAGAGCATTCGCCCTCGCCCAGACGGCGCGCCTCTTCCAGCGGCGTGGTTAGACGACGCTCTTTTACGGCTGCAATATGGTGCTTGCAGGTATTGGCGAGAATGGAAAACAGCCAGGCCCTGAAGGAAGCGGCGCTGCGCAGCGCGCCAACCCCTTGAAAAGCAGCGCAGATGGCATCCTGAACGGCGTCCTCTGCCTCCTCGCGGGAACCCAGATAGTAATAGGCAAAGCGATAAAGATCCTGCGCATATTGGGCATAGAGCTGCCCAAAGGCCTCTGCATCTCCGGCCTTTGCCCGTTCCACCAATCGAATTTCCGGTTTTGCCATGAAAAGCATCCCCCTTTTCCGTCCCTCGTATCAATAGTGTCAGAAAGGCGCGAAATTGTTGCAGCGGCTCCTGGAAAAATTGCAAAACAAAAAGAGGAGCCCGAAAGCTCCTCTTCCCGTCGTTTGAAATACCTTGC
>DCJV01000029.1:4440-7415 GCA_002320555.1 Ruminococcaceae bacterium UBA1691
ACATACTTGCCGTCGCCCTCGGAGATTGCAGAAACAGGGCAATCTGCCTCGCAGGCGCCGCAGGAAATGCATTCGTCAGAAATTACATATGCCATGGATGATGTACCTCCTTCTTTGTTCAGAACCGGGCGGAAAAGGGCGATAATTGGAGAACCCATTTCCCATCAGTATGGTTCCTTGTCTTTCTCATTGTAACATAACGGACGAAAAAAGCAAGAGCTTGCCATATTTTTTCAGGGGAGGCCCGGCGGAAAACGGGATGCTCTCACATGCTGGAAAGCAAAAAAGTGCTTCTCTCAAACAGCCTAAAACATGGAATTCTGAAAAATCAGAGATATTTATGAAAAAGAATTTATTTTCCATCCGGAATTGTTTATAATGTCGATAGGAAACGATGGGCAATTTGAGAGGAGTGATTGGATTTGAGAAATCATGAGGTGACTAAGAGGCATCCGCTTTTGGACGTACAGGGCCGTCTGGTTGAGCCGGGCTGGTCGAAGGATCTGGTGCAGGTGTATGACCGCGGGGCGATCAAGGCACCGAAATTCCGCATTAAGGAATGGGATTATTATCTGGTGCTCAGCGACCGGTTCGCCTGCGCCTTCACCCTGTCCGACGATGGGTATATCGGGCTGCAGTCCGTTTCTCTGCTCGATTTTACAAAGCCCTGGGAGCATACGGAGACCATTCTCAACGCCTTCCCGATGGGAAAGATGAAGATGCCCTCCACCTCGGCCAAAGGGAATGTCGTTTACCGGGATAAGCGTTTGGCGATGGAATTCATCAAGACCGATGGGAAACGCCGCATCCGCTGCGATTTCAAAAATTTTTGCGATGGTAAGCCCTTTTCCTGCGATATCACGCTCGAGCAGCCACCGATGGACACCATGGTGATCGCAACGCCATGGCAGGAGAGAAAGACAGCCTTTTATTATAATCAAAAGATCAACTGTATGCGCGCGAGCGGAAAGGCAGTCTTTGATGGAAAGGAATATGTCTTTCATCCAGAGACGGATTTCGGCACGCTCGACTGGGGCCGCGGCGTATGGACCTATGATAACCGCTGGTACTGGGGCTCCGGCAATGGGATCGTCAACGGGAAGCCCTTTGGCTTCAATATCGGCTATGGCTTCGGCGACACCAGCGCGGCGAGCGAAAATATGCTTTTCTATGATGGGCAATGTCATAAGCTCGATGATATCGAATTCCATATCAATAAGAGCGACTATATGAAACCTTGGACGTTTACCTCCTCGGATGGGCGGTTTGAAATGGATTTTGTTCCAGTGCTGGACCGTGCGGCGAAGATCGATGTAAAGCTCATTGTTACGGATCAACATCAGGTGTTCGGGCGGATGTCCGGCAAAGCCGTGCTCGACGACGGCACGGTTTTGGAGCTCAAAGACCTGATGTGCTTTGCCGAGGATGTGCACAATAAATATTAGCATCGGCAAACAAGGGGAAATAGCGCCGCCCGGACTGCCTGCCCACGCCCTGTTGCAGCCGTCTGTGTATGACCGTTAAGGCGGCTTGCTTTTTGTTTTCCTATCCGGCCAAGCGGCAGACATGGATCCGTTCAGTGGCTTCTCTGAATGGTTTGCAGATAACCGGTGGCTAGGATCAGAAGCAGTGCGGCGAGAATCAGCGTATCTACCATATCCATTACCATCCTTTCGCTGGAGCCGGCAGTTCGTCCAATTCTGCGAGTTGACGAGATCAGCCCTGCAAAAAACGGACACAACCGCCGGATACACCCATACGGGCGGCGGATAGACAATTGATACCGGGCGGTGCATACATATATTACAATAATATTACATAAATGTCAATAATTATAAAATAAATAGGAGAGGGGGTACTTCTGGTCGAAATCAACCTCCTGCACTGTTTTGTCGTATGCAGGCGAAACGGCCGGTATCCGCTCAAGCATCCGTATTACCTTAATATGCACGGTACCCTCGGAGGGCAGCTCGATCGAATCCTTTTTCGCAGCGGTGCAGCGTTACGTTCCGCATAGATCCCTACCGTGTTGGCCCGATGGGTTTTTATCATCCACGCCGCGGGAGGATACTGCCCGACCATATGCCGATGTGCATCGTATGAACTGATGAAATTGAGCGAAGGCGGCAGGATCCGACGCTATAAAAACAAGCTCAGCTCCCTGAAGGTTTTCAGAGAGCTGTTGTTTCTGTTATAAAGTTATGTAGCAACGGTTCTGGTCAGTCCAGCAGTTTGACTGTCTGATAGCCGTCCTCACTGAAATAGACAAACAAGTGCTTCTCAACCTGTTTACCGCTCTCGAACTGCGCGGTGACGGTGATGGTGGCGGAGCCGAAATCCTCATAGGAAAAGGGGCCGGGCTCATAAATCTTTCGATAATCCTCCTCGTTGGGCTCCCAGTTAATCATCGCATTTTCCTGCGGGCGCAATACGGTGATCGAGCGCCCGGCAAGCCGTGGAAGCGGGTCCTCGGTCCAATCGGCGCGCAGCGCGCAGAAAACAGCGCCTTCCTTTGACGATTGCAGGATGGAAAAGCTGCAGCCGGATAAGTCGATTTGACCTCCCTCAAAATAGTGATCCCGGAGGAACTGATACCTGTGATCCTTCAGAATATTTTCAAAATAGGCTGCGTCCCCTGCCTGTGCATGCGCCAGGGCATCCTGATAGGGGATCTCCGGGGGGAGGAAGATACAGGACATATAACGGGAGTCCGCAGGCTGCCCACTGTTTTGAAACAGCAATTTGCTCAGGCGCTGATAGGAATCAGGGTAATAGACGAGTTTTCCGTTGTCGCAGGAAATGGTGTAGGACTGTAAGCCCTCTCCCTGGACGCCGAGCGAACTTTGCTGCTCCTTGCGGATTTCAAAGCTCTCCACTTTTCCGGTTTTGTCCGAAATATTTGGATAATCGCGCCAGATCCCCCACATAGAAAGCTTGACCTCGACATTTGGCTCCAATTCCAGGGCGCGCTCCGG
>DCJV01000029.1:7572-29144 GCA_002320555.1 Ruminococcaceae bacterium UBA1691
TATTTTTTCGCGGTCAGGCAGGTGATCGTCAATCGCCTGATGAAATAGATTTCTTCGTTTCATGTTCAGCTACCTCCTGCCATTGGAATATCGCTTCCAATTTTTTCAGAGTACGGTACAGGCGGCTTTTCACAGTGTTTTCATTCACATGGAGCATCTGTGCAATCTCCTTCAGGCCAACATCCTGCGAGAAATAGAGGATGAAAATCCGGAAGGTCAGCAGGTCTCCCCGTGACAGGTACTCCCAAATTTCATCACAGAGCACACAGTCATCCGGGTCCGCTTCCGTTTCCAGTAGCTCACGCTCGATCGCCTCAAAATTTTCCTCCCTGTCATGAGGAGAAAAGACGGGGAGACAGCTTCGCATCATACGGGTTGCGCCATAATGATGGTTGAGCTCATTGCGGGCGATACGCATGACATAGTGATGAGGATTGCGCACCGTTTCTCCCGCCCGGCGCATGCGCTGGTAGAGGCCTAAATAGGTGTTTTGCACCAAATCCCCAATATCTGAAGGGGAGGCACAGTGGCAAACGATATAGCGCAGCACGGCGTCATAGGTTTCTTCATATAGCTGGGTAAAAGCTGCATCCAACGCTTCCTGCGTCAACTTCCTCACCCTTTTCCCTCTTCAGATGATCTGTTTCGATGATAAACGTCCATTCTAATAGAGTGCGTTGAGCGGCAGTTAGTTTCCGATGGCGGTCATTTTGTTTTCTTTGGATTTACACTACTATATTGCCCTTTGCCCCCGGTTATGCGGAAAAAGCGATCAAACGGAAAAAACGCCCGCTTGCCACGGACGATTTCCTCAGAAAAGAATGGGTAACATAACCGGCACCGCACTATGCCATATAGCCCCGCGTTATCTGCTCAAGCTTTGAAATTTGCAGCCCGACGTCCTCCGGCCGGTGGGCGTCAGAGGCGGTCTGGACCCGGACACCCCTGCGGAGCATTGCCTGCAGCAGGGCCGGCTCCATCCCAAGCCGTGCGCCGCTCCGGCGGGCGATGCCGCTGCTTTGTTCGGCGTACATCCCGCTTTGCGCCAGCGCTGCGGCCAGCTTTTCATAAAATGGTTCCAAAGAAAAAGAGGGGTGGTGACCAAATAGCTTGAGACTGTCAGGATGCGCCAAGCCATCGTAAACGCCGCATGAGGCAAGACAGATGCTCAGTTCAAAAAAGCGGCGGTAGGCCCAGTCGACATCGACGCCTCTCCAGAGCTCAGGCTTATGATCGAAGGCAAAATGATCGATGAAATGGACGCTGCCAACCAGAAAATCAAGACCTGCATCCCTGGTGAGCCCCGTCATAAAAGATTCATATCCGGGGAAATAGCAAACCTCAAGGCCGAATCGGATTTGAACAGGCCATTGTATTGCCCTCACCTCGTCAACGAGCCGCAGGTATTCTGCGAAATTCCGCTTCCCACCCTTCCGGTTCAGCCACGCATCAATGAAATCGCTTTGCGAGCGAACGGGAGCGTACATCGGCAGAAACTCCGGAAAGAGATAGCAGTGCTCCAGCAGATAGATTTCAGAAAGTCCCCTTTGCTGCGCAATCCTGACATATTCACGCACCCAGGAGAGAGTATAGGGGCCTGTTTCAAGATGGACATGACAGTCGATCATAAAAATCTCCTTATACTGTTCCCTGAAGATTCTGCTATCCCTGTGCCGTAATGGAAAGCTCCTCATAAAATTTTTCCTTTTTGATACGGCCTGCCGCGGAAATGGAAAGCTGATCGAAGCGCAGAAATTCCCCGGCGAGTGAGCGCACCTCATCAAGCGTGACCGCGCGTACGCGCTCCATAATCTCATCCGCGCTTTTTACCTCGTTATAGAGCAGCTCGCCGCGCCCCATCTGGGCGGCGAGCGACTGTGTGGATTCCAGATTCATAATCAGCCCGGAGAGATACTGCTCCTTTGCGCGGGCAAGCTCCCGCTGCGTGAGTAAATCTGCAAAGCCATTGACAATGCGGAAAACTTCCCGCAGGGCCTTCCTCTCATTATGGGGTGAAAGCGCCATATCGACGCCGAGGATACCTGCCTCGAGATACGAGGCCGAAAATGCTTCGATCTCATAGACCAGCCCCAATTCCTCCCGGATGCGCTGATACAGCCGGGAAGAGGAGGAGGTGCCGAGGATCGACATGAGCAGGCGCATCGCAAAACGGCGGTCGTCCTGCGCGCCGATGCCGGGCATTGCAAGTGCGAGCTGCGTCTGCTCAAAATCCTTTTTGCGCAGTGTGATACACCGGTGGTAGGCCGCTGCATCTGCGGCGATCGGATTGCCCGTATTGGCCAGGGCGCCAAAATTTTCCTCGCATAACCGCACGATTTCATCCCGGTCAAAGCGGCCACAGACCGCGGCCACCATGCGTTCCGGTGTGTAGAACCGGCGCATATGGGCCTTCAAATCCTCCGGTGTCAGGGATATGACGGTTTTTCGTTCACCAAGGATATTGGAGCCGAGCATATCGCCCTGCCAGACGCCCGCATATAGGTTGTCTGCACAGATGTCCTCGGGGCTGTCCTCATACATATGCAGCTCCTCGAGGATGACGCCGCGTTCCGTCTGCAGGTCCCTTTCCGTCATGGCAGGTTGGGTGAGCATATCGCAGAGAATGTCAAAAGCGGTGCCGACATGCCGGTCGAGCGCGCGCGCATAAAAGCAGGTGTATTCCTTGGTCGTATATGCATTCAGCACGCCGCCGATTTCATCCATCTGCTCCGCAATCGCCAGCGCAGAGCGGCGGGTGGTTCCTTTGAACAGCATATGCTCAATAAAATGGGAGACACCTGCGGTTTGCGGCGTTTCATAACGCGAACCGCTTCCGACCCAGATGCCCATGGTGGCGCTGTGCGCCCAGTCCACAGGCTCCAACAGGATCCGGAAGCCGTTTGTTAAAGTTACTTTTTCCATTTTTAATCCCGTGCCTTTCCAGAGATCTTTTTTATTATACAGGATTTCAAACAAAAATCAAGACGGATCGAGCCCATAAAACAGACAAAATTACAAACTTTTCCAGATATTTTTCTTTTCCTAAAAAGAGATAAAATTGTTTCCGATTCTTTGACAAATTTTCTTTGCTTTTTACATATAAATCTGATAAACTAATAAGCGTTTCCATAAAAAACAGAAGGGAGGTTACTTATGCTCAAAACCTCAAATAAGCATGTTGGTATCTTTTCTTTTATCGGGAATAATATTCTGATGTTTATTTTTACATTGGCGTTTGGCGCGCTGATTACCTCACGCGGAATCGATCTTTCCGCAGTGACGCCGGCAAAGATTTTTTTCTCCGCAATGTACATAGGCCTGGTGTTTGTGGTGTCCATCGTATGTGGCTATCACAATAACCGTGGCGGACTGATTGCACTGCTGCTGGTCTCCCTGTATCCGATCGTTGGTACGATTGGCTCCACGATGGCAGTGCAAGCGGGCGTGAGCCTGTCAGGTGGTGCAATACCGTTCTATTTTGTTTTTCTCATTGGCAGCACGCCCTTGATGCCGGTGATGGCGGCAGCCAATCTGACGCAGCTTTACGGCATCGAGCTGCTGGCGGTCTTTATCGCGCAGAGTCTTTTGATCGTAGCAGTCTGGCTGGCGGCAAGGGCCTGGCGGAAAATGAAGAAAAGGCTTGGAATTGATGAAAAAGCGGATAACGCAGTAAAAGTTTCATAAAAGAGCTCTATTGCCGCCGGCAGGAATGCAGGCGGCATTTTTTTGAGAGGAACAGCAGGCGGGCCGGCAAAACCGGCCCGCCTGCTTAGCTGTATTGGCGCTTACGCATTATGCACCCTGCGCGGAAGGGTGATCGAACTGGCTGTTGTATAGCTTCGCATAGAAGCCGTTTTTCGCCATCAACTCGTCGTGTGTGCCCTGCTCCACGATGTCGCCGTCCTGCATACAGAGGATGAGGTCCGCGTCGCGGATGGTGGAGAGACGGTGCGCGATAATAAAGCTCGTGCGCCCCTCCATGAGATGATCCATCGCCTTCTGGATCAGCAGCTCCGTGCGGGTGTCGACAGAGCTGGTGGCCTCGTCAAGAATGAGGACCTTCGGATCGGACAGAATCGCGCGCGCGATGGTCAGAAGCTGCTTCTGGCCCTGGGAGACGTTGCTCGCCTCCTCGTTGAGCACCATATCATAGCCGCCGGGCAGCGTCTTGACAAAGTGGTGAACCTGCGCCGCCTTCGCCGCTGCGATGACCTCCTCATCGGTCGCATGAAGATTGCCGTAACGGATGTTGTCTTTAATGGACCCGTTATACAGCCAGGTATCCTGCAGGACCATGCCGAAGACCGAGCGCAGCTCATTGCGGGAAAAATTACGGATGTCGTAGCCGTCGATGAGAATTGCGCCCTCATTGACGTCATAAAAGCGCATCAGCAGCTTGACCATGGTGGTTTTGCCGGCGCCGGTCGGGCCGACGATGGCCACCTTCTGGCCGGGCTGGATATTGGCGCTGAAATCGTGGATGATGATTTTATCGGGTGTGTAACCGAATTTCACATGCGCGAACTGAACGCTTCCCTTGACATGGATTAAGCTGTCCGTATCTGGCGTGTTGTCGTCCGGATTGATATGAACCACGACCTCCTCTTTGCTCTCCTCCTCTTCCGCAAGAAATTCAAAAACGCGTTCGGCTGCCGCTGCGGTCTGCTGCAAAACGTTGCTGGAATTGGCGAGCTGGTTGATTGGCATCGTAAACTGGCGAACATATTGCATGAACGCCTGAATATCACCCACGGTCATCGCGCCGTGCGCCGCACGCCACGCGCCGAGGATGCAGACGGCCACCCAGCCCAAATTTCCGATGAAATTCATCACCGGCATCATGATGCCGGATAAAAACTGCGATTTCCAGGCGGAGGAATACAGGGTGCCGTTGTATTCGTCAAAGGTTTTGACGGCGGCTTCTTCGCCGTTAAAGGCTTTCATGACCATGTGGCCGCCGTACATCTCCTCCACATGCCCGTTGACATGCCCCAGATAAGCCTGTTGCTGCGCAAAATATTTCTGTGAGCGCTTAACGATCTTCAGGATGAAGAGAAACGAGAGCGGCAGGATGCACAGCGCCACGAGCGTGAGCTGCCAGCTGATGGTGAGCATCATCACGAGAATACCGATGAAGGTAGCTGCAGAGGTGATGATCTGCGTCACACTCTGGTTGAGCGACTGGGTTAGGGTATCGATATCATTGGTCACGCGGGAGAGCACCTCGCCGTGGGTCACGCGGTCGAAATAGCTCAAGGGCATGCGGTTAATCTTCTGGACGATGTCGTTTCGCAGGTTGTAGGTGACCTCCATGGTGATGCCGGTCATGATCCAGCCCTGACCATAGGAGAAGAACAGGCTCGTCAGATACAGGGCGAGTAGCGTCAGGAGAATACTTGCGATTGCATTAAAGTCGATGCCGGTTCCTGTGCCGGTGATCTTGCCCATAATGCCGTTGAAGAGCTCTGTGGTTGCGTTGCCGAGCACCTTCGGCCCGACGATGGTGAAGATGGTGGAGGCAACGGCAAAAATCATAACGAGAATCAGGCGGAATTTATAACGGCCGAGATAATGGAGCAGCTGCTTCATCGTGCCCTTGAAGTCCTTTACCTTGGGCTTTCCATGCGCCATGGCGGCAGGTCCGTGTCCTCTCATTCCAATTCCTCCTTTGACAGCTGGGATTGTGCGATTTCGCGGTAGGTCGGGCAGGTTTTCAAAAGCTCCTTGTGCGTCCCTTTTCCGACGATGCGCCCTTCGTCAAGCACGATGATCTGCTGTGCGTTCATAATGGTGCTCACGCGCTGCGCGACAATCAGTACGGTAGAATCGCCGGTATGCTCCTGCAAAGCCCGGCGCAGGGCGGCGTCTGTTTTAAAATCGAGGGCGGAGAAGCTGTCGTCAAAGATATAGACCGGGGCTTTTTTTGCAAGCGCACGCGCAATGGAGAGGCGCTGCTTTTGCCCGCCGGAGACATTGCCGCCGCCCTGCGCAATGGGTGTATGCATGCCCTCCGGCTTTTCCTGGATGAATTCCTTCGCCTGGGCAATTTCAGACACCAGGGCAATGTCCTCCTCGCTCGCATCCGGCGCGCCGTAGCGCAGATTGGAATCGATATCGCCGGAAAACAGGATGCCCTTTTGTGGGACATAGCCGATTTTTTCGCGCAGCTCATGCTGTGGGATTTTGCGTACATCTATGCCGTCAAAGAGAATTTCGCCCTTTGTCACGTCGTAAAAGCGGGGGATGAGATTGATCAAGGTGGATTTCCCGGAGCCGGTGGAGCCGATGAATGCGGTGGTTTCGCCCGGCCTCGCGGTGAAGGAGATATCGCTGATCACGTCCTCGTCCGCGTTTTCATAGCGAAAGCACACATCGCGGAATTCGATCTCCCCGCGCGGATGCGCGCCGAGATGGACCGGCTGCTCCGCATCGCGGACGGAAGGCTCGGTGGCGAGCACTTCGTTGACGCGGTTGACGGATACTGCTGCGCGAGGCATAAGGATAAAGGTCATGCAGATCATCAAAAATGCCATGATGATTTGTATCGCATATTGCATGAATGCCATCATATCGCCCACCTGCATGGCGGATTGCTCGATCTGATGCCCGCCTACCCAGACGATCACAAGGGACATCAGATTCATCAGGAACATCATCGCGGGCATCATGAAGGCGGTGACGCGGTTGACAAAGCGGTAGTTGCGGGTAAGCTTGCGGTTGGCAACTTCAAAACGGTCTTCCTCATACTCTTGCGTGCCGAAGGCGCGTATGACCATCATGCCGCTCAGATGCTCGCGCACGACGAGATTCAGACGGTCGACCAGCTTCTGGACGAGCTTAAATTTCGGCATGACGATCGCATAGATGACGGCGATAAACCCGATCAGGATCAGGACGCATACGGCAATGATCCAGCTCATGGATGTGCTCTTCGACAGTGCCATTACGACACCGCCCACGCCGATGATCGGTGCATACAGAAGTGTGCGGGGCACCAAAACAAAAAGGAACTGGATCTGGTTAATATCGTTTGTCGTGCGCGTGATGAGAGACGCAGTCGAGAATTGGTCAAACTCCCCATTGGAGAACGAGGCAACCTTCTGGAAAACATCATGGCGCATATCGCGGCAGATGCCGGCGGCAAAGCGCGCGGAGCAGAAGGTAACGCCGATAACGGAAAGCACCATGCCGAGCGTCATGAGCAGCATTTTCGCGCCTGTAATCAGAATGTAATTGCGTTCGATCTTATCTGTATTGACGCCGAGCTCCTGATAGAGCTGTTTGGTCATGACCACGCCCATCTGCGCGCCGATGGAATTGTCGGAGCCAGCCGCCGCCTGCTGCGCCTGCTCAAGCAGTTGCCGGGGCATGGTCTGGATCAGAGCGCCCATCGCATAGAGCTTAGACATATCCATTTCGGCAAGATCGGTCTGATCGGTCGAAATGGCCTGCCCGCTTGCCTTGGCCTGCGCCTGCAGTAGGCCCATCAGCGTCGTCATGCTGCGGCCATAGGCGGCTGCTGCGGTGGAATCGTCTTCTGCGGTCAGGATTGCGACCGCCTCTGTTTTGAGCAGGGGATAGTCCTCTTCATATTGCTGCGCTTGATGCGAGC
The DNA here is from genome assembly GCA_002320555.1 of Ruminococcaceae bacterium UBA1691. Classification (GTDB taxonomy): domain Bacteria; phylum Bacillota; class Clostridia; order Oscillospirales; family Acutalibacteraceae; genus Fimivicinus. The sequence goes on from DCJV01000029.1 coordinate 15,185, forward strand.
CGGGCTGTATCGTTTTATAGCTCGCCTCCATCTGCGCTTTGTCCTCTGCCGTCATCAGCGTCTCAAAAAAATCAAGGCCCTTCCGGCTGATTGCCTTGGGCGCCTGTTCGGAGATGCCGCCCTGCTGGATGCCGACATTGACGATATCGGACATCAGGTTCGGCAGATTCAGATCGCAGGCCGCCTGTACAAACAGCAAGACGACGCAGATGAGAATTGGCAGCACATAAGGCTTTGCATAGTGTAAAAGCTTTTTCATTCGATCACCCTTTCCTTGCAGCGTACCCTGCACGCTGCCTCCGGGTTTCCTCCGGATAATAGTTAACATGATTAATTGATATTATAGTATCTAAAATTTAAGTGTCAAGACGAAATGGAGCAATTCCAGATTCTTTACAATCCGTTCATAATAAAAGCACACCTTTTATTCAATCCTTCCGCTTTTACACTTGACAAGCGGCTCGTAACGAGATAGACTAAAATTAATTAACAAATGCAATTAATTTAGGCGTTGGGGGCGGATTGAATGGAAGAAATGGAATATGAGCTGATTGAGGCCGTGTTTGAGGCAAAGCACAGCCTGCACCGGGTGATCCATTTTGCCAATGTCCCACGCGGTACGTTCGCAGCGATGTTTTTGATTGATCAGATGAACCGGGAGCCGCAGCAGGAGCGAGTGGTGCCGGGCGTGACGGTTTCCATGCTCAGCGAGCGGCTACACAATTCCCGCCCGGCCGTTACCCGGCTGATCAATGACCTAGAGGAGCGGGGCTATGTTGTCAAGCTTACGGCCAAGCAGGACAGGCGCTTTGTCTACCTGATGCTGACGCCGGATGGACAGGCGGTTTTGTCAGAGGCGAAGCGGGCCTTTTTTACGGCGGTGCATCAGGTGACACAGCTGCTTGGAGAAGAAGACTCCCGCGAGCTGCTGCGGCTTTTGCGGCGTATTTCGGCGCTTCGGCCACAACGGAAGGGATCAGATGCTGAGGCACATGAAAAAACAGATGAAATAAGATGACCGGAAACGTTTTGCCGTGCTTGAAGAGGGTGATAGCGTTTCGGTGGGGAAATGTCAAAAAGCCGGGCAGCTCCTTTCACAGAGCTGCCCGGCCGTGTATTTTGCAATGAAAAAGTTTATTCCAGTTCCTTCAGCGCCTGCTCCTCTTCCTTTGCCACGCGGATCTGCGTATCTTTTACGATGCGGACATCCCGGCGGTGGATGGAAAGTGGGGCGGCATCCGGCCGCTTATTGAGCCGGATCTTAAGCATACCGGTCAAAAGATTGGTATCGATCACGACGCCGCGGCCCTCCTTGGTGTCCACGATCGCACCGTTTTTCGGCGTGACACGCAGCAGATGCTCATAGGCATTCTGCTCGTATTTCAGGCAGCACATCAGCCTGCCGCAGGTACCGCTGATCTTGACGGGATTGAGCGAGATGCCCTGCTCCTTTGCCATTTTAATCGAGACGGACTGAAAATCGCCCAAAAAGGTGCTGCAGCAAAACGGCCGCCCGCAGATACCGAGCCCGCCGAGCAGCTTCGATTCATCGCGCACACCGATCTGCCTGAGCTCGATGCGCGTGCGGAATACGCTCGCAAGATCCTTGACGAGCTCGCGGAAATCGACGCGCCCGTCCGCTGTGAAATAAAACATGATTTTGCTGCGGTCGAAGGTGTATTCCACCTCGACGAGCTTCATCTCCAGCTTGTGCGCCGCAATTTTTTGCAGGCAGATCTGATAGGCATCCTTTTCCTTGGCGCGGTTTTCCGCCACGATCTTCAGATCCTCTTGAGTAGCAGCACGGATGATCATTTTCAGCGGCTTTACGATCTGGTCGTCCGGCACCTCACGGTTGTCCATCGCGACCTCGCCGCATTCGATGCCGCGCGCCGTTTCCACGATGACATGATCCCCCTTGGAGAAGGGCTTTTCGTCCGGGTCGAAGTAATAAACCTTTCCAGCGCCCTTAAACCGGACGCCTACAATTTCGGCCATATATCTACAATTCCTCCATTATCATTGAATCTATCGTTATTTTCCCACCGCGCGCCTGAGTGTGCTGCAAAGCCGCGTGATGAGCAAATTTTGATTGGCGTTATGTAAAATACTGAGATTGAGAGCGTCCAGCGCCTCTATGGCGGCCAACAGCCTCTCCTGGGTGAGGGCCCCAGCGAGATAGCGGGCGGTTTCGTCTGCCGACTCCATTCCGCAGCTGATACGGATCGCCTCGCGGAAGAGAAGCGTCATGCGCGCAAGGCATGCGGCAGTCAGCTCTTTGTCCTTTTCGAGCTTTCCTGTCAGAGAGAGCAGGGGGAATTCCGACGTGGCGGCAACCGCACGGGCCATCTGCTCGGAAAGGTCGTTTATTTTTTGCTCCTTTTTGCCGGCGGCAGCCGTGAGCTCCTGCGCAGGAGCGTCCAGCGTGACGGTTATCACGCGGGAGAGGATGGTGGCCAGCATTTTGGTTTTGGAGTCGCAGGTCAAAAGAAAAACGGCATAAGCGGGTGGCTCCTCCAATACCTTGAGCAGCGCGTTTTGCGCCTGCGGCGACATGGACTGGGCATTGAGCAGAAGATATACCTTGCTCAGCGCCTCGTTGGGCAGGATGGAAACGTCCTCCCGCACTTGGCGCACTGTTTCAATATGAAAGGAGCGGGCAGCCTCTCCACCCTCTGCCTCAAGGATATCCGGATGCGCCTGCGCGCAGGCCTTTTGGCAGGCTGTGCATTTCCCGCATGGGCGTTCACCGGGAGCGGTGCAGACAAGCGCCTGCGCAATGAGGCGGGCCAGTTTTTTTCGTTCCTCCGCCGTCCCGCTTTCGAGGAGGACTGCATGCGGAAAACGGCCGGCATCCATCAGGCCCGCAATCTGTCTGCAGGCCTGCGGGCTTGTATGAAAAGAACCAAAATTCATAGCGGTATCCTTATGCCCTTACAGCTTATAAAACTGCGCAACGTCCAGCACGAACACAGTTGCGCCGCCTACGGTGATTTCGACGGGTGTGGACATGAGCGGCTCGTTGATATAGGTGGAGGCCGGCTGGACGAGCTGCGTACGCTTGCGGCTGAAGCGACCGATCAAGTCGATCAGCTCGGAGACACGTTCGTCCTCCACGCCGATGAGAAGCGTGACGTTCCCTGCCCGCAGAAAACCGCCGGAGGTGGAAAGCTTGGTGGCACTGAATTCAGCGCGAGTAATTTCCGACAGAACCGTATGGCTGTCGTCATTGTTGACGATTGCAACAACCAGTTTCATATTCATAACCATCCTTTCACGAAATCGCAGGGATGTTTGAGCTACTAATGAAGATCAAAAACGGCCCGTAGTTTGTGCCGGCAAGCATATAACCTGATTACATTATAATGCACCGCGCGTTATTTTACAACTTGAATCTCTAAAATACCTGATTGCGCCAGCATTGTGGCGCATTCCTCTGTGATGCTTTCGCCTGGCATCACGGTAGGAATGGCGGGTGGGCAGGGGCAGGCGACCTGTGCGGCAATGCGCCCAGCGGCCTGCCGGACGGAGATGCGTTCTCTGGAGGCAAGGAGCGCCTCGCGGGGCGTCATCGCAACGGGGGGCGGCGCAGGCAGCAGGCAGGGCGGTGCAAAGGGAGTTCCTGTTGGCATCGTTTTCACTGCATGCCGCAGGCGGCTGAAATCTTCCTGCGTATTGAACGGGGAGAGCAGCAGGATCAGAAAGGCATCGTCCGCATATTCAGCCTCAATCCCTGCTTCTCGTAAATGAAAAGCGGCCTGTCTCCCGCTGATCCCTGCCTGCGCCGTATTCCAGACAAGATGAAGCGGATCGCATGGTCCCTCAGGGGCGAGGAAGCCGCGCGTGCGCGCGTATGCATTGAGCAAGGCGGCCTGGGTGGCTGTTTCAGCCAAGGCGGCTTCGCCCTGCTCCTCCAGCCAAGCACGGCAAAGGTCGAGTGAAAGAAGAATGGGGAAGGACGGGCTTGTGGACCCGAATAGGGCCATGGCATCCCGCACATCGGGCAGATATCGGGCATCACCAATCTGCAGGAACGCGCCGCCGGTCAGGACGGGCAGAGTCTTGTGTGCGGAATCAGCGCACATCGCGGCCCCTTGGGAGAGTGGATGCAGCCTCCGGTCAAGAAAAAACAGGTGTGCGCCATGAGCGCTATCAACGATAACGGGGACCTGGTATTTTGTTGCCTGCGCGCAGATCGCATGGAGATCGCTCATCACGCCGTAATAATCTGGAGAGGTGAGATAAACGGCCCTGGCATCCGGATTTTTCTGCAGCGCATCTGCCACATCTTGCGCATTTATCCGCCCCGCAAGGCCGGGCCCCGCATCCTGCCGGGGCCATACCCAGATAGGAGTCAGGTTTAAAAGCGCCATCGCGTTGACGGCGCTGCGGTGGACAACACGGTCCATAATGATCTTACCGCCGGATGGAGCGATAAGGCGCAGCATGGCCTGAATACACAGGGTGCAGCCTCCGGCCGAGAAAAAGGTGCCCGCCGTTTTAAAGGCCCTTGTGGCGGCTTCTTCCGCCAGCAAGGTGGGGCCTTCTGCATCAAAAAGGCTGCCAGTGGAGGGAAGCTCCGTAACGTCAAAGCCGAGGATATCTGCAAGTGGGACCAGGCAATCGGCCTTTCCCTTGTGGCCGGGCATATGCAGGCTGATCTGTTCCGTTTTCCTATGTTGAATGAGCGCCTGATAGAGCGGTATGTCAATCGTTAGAATCCCCTTCCCTTCCATGTAGGATATGGAGATTGCGCTCGATCACATTTCGGCCTCTCCATGCGTAAGCGCGGCCCTCCAGAGGGCTATTTTTCACAACGGTGGGATGGAAGGTATCGATAAATTCCGGGAGCGGGTGAATCACAGCGCGGGCGTTCATCGGGCAGACCTCCTGGCAGATGTCGCATCCCCATGCACAGCCGGACCGGCGGATCAGGGCGGCTTCCTCTTCGGTAAGCGTCCCCTTGCGCTGGGTAAGCGCAGACATACATTTTGTGCGATCAATTCCTTCCGCGGATAAGGCGTCGGTGGGGCAGAAAAGCAGACAGCGTCCGCACCCTAGGCAGGGCTGGATGTCATGCGGCGGAGCATTGAGGGAAAGCGTGGAAACGATCTCACCGATAAAAACCCAGGAGCCGTAAGTTTTGTGAATCAGAAGGCCATTTTTTCCGACGCAGCCGAGCCCGGCCATCGCCGCAGCGCGGACCTCCGGGATGGGGGAGTTATCGGTAAAGCTTTCAAATTGTTCATCAGGGAAGCTTTGCCTCAAGCGGCAAACCGCGCGTTCCAGATAGCAGGGAACGATATCGTGATAATCCCCTACCGAAGCATAACGAGAAAGGTTGCCGCCCCGATAGGCCTCCCGCTCCATTGCATAGGGGAAAAGAGCGACAAGCACAGTCTGTGCCTTCGGAGGAATTCGTTGCTGTGCACGGCAGTCGATGAGAAAGGGGCGCAGGGGCGCAAACGCGCAGCTTCCAAAAGCGGGAATACCGGATTCAGAAAAAATGGTTTCGATTTTTTTCAGGAGTTCCATTCGAAGCCGCTCCTTTCCTTATTATGAAAAGAAGAATTTTTAAACGCATGCAGACAAGGCGATCATAACGGGCATGGTCAGAATCGAGAGGAATGTGATCACGGCGACCGCCTTGGAGGCGAGCCCGGTATCGCGGCCGTATTTTGCAGCAAACATCACGGTATTGTTCGCCGTAGGGGCGCTTGCGGAGATGATGCAGGCGGTCAGCAGCGCACCGGTGATGCCGCAGAGCCGGAAGATCAGAAGCATGAGCGCCGGCAGGACGAGCAGCTTGAGCGCAGCGGCCAGATAAATCTTTTTCTCCCGGAACATGGTTTTTAGATCGGTGTTCGCGAGATAAGTGCCGAACATAATCATTGCCATTGGCGTATTGAGCCCCGCGATAAAGGAGATCGGGTCCGCCAGCACAACAGGCAGCTGGATCTCCAGCAGATAAAGCGGCAGGCCAATCGCCACGGAAATGGTACCTGGATTAAACAGGAGCTTTTTCCCGTTGAAATGTTTTGCACCGGACATGACGGCAACGCCGTGCGTAAAGCAGACGACATTGAAGGGAATCAGGCAGGCGGAGCAATAAAAAACGCCGGGCGCGCCGAGCAGGGCCTGCGCCATGGGAAGCGCCATATAGCCCACGTTTCCATAGACGCTGGCATATTTATAGATGGCATTTTCCTCCCCGTTTCCCTTTCGAAAAAAAGGAAGCGAGATCAAAATAGCGACGCCGTGCATGGCAAAACCACAGACGGCGGAGATCAGAAGTGCCGTTGCATTTTCTCGTGTCAACTCCATGGAGAGAAAGGACTGTGTGATGATCGCGGGCGTAACAATATAAAAAAGCAGGTCGTTCGTCATCCGAGCGGCCTTCTCTTTGTAGAGCCCCGTTTTGTCCGCGAGAAAGCCAACGGCGATCATGATGTACAGGATGAATACCTGCTGCGCGGCGGTGGCCATGTTTTCTAGAAACAAGCAAATTCCTCGCTTTGCATTGATAATCAACGGAAAGAGTAAGGGGCGGGCTCATGCCCGCCCCAATTGTACACCAATATTTATACGATGCTTTTGCTCTTTCTCAGAGGCGAGAAAGCTGCCTGCGTGAGCACAAAGAGAATCAGGATCGATGCGATGAGATCGCACAGCTCAAACGGGGACTGCGCCGTCAGCTGGGAAGAACGGCCAATGACGATCAATACCAGGCGCGGTACAGAGCAGGTTAGTCCGAATAACGCCGCCGGAAGACCAAATCCATAGAGACTCCACATAACGCCGCGGTCATCCACGCGGGAACAGACGCGTGCAAAATTCAGGAAAAACAGGAGCATCGCAGCGAGCATAAACAATTCGAGCAGGAGCTCTGAGACATTTTTGAAGTTGATCGTACGTGAAAAACGGAAAATCATACGAGCCATGGCCCAGCACAGGGGCGCAACGGCTAAGATCTTAAATTGGGAAAAGTCCAGCTTGTTCGTAATATAGTGATAGCCAAAAAAGAGGAAGTAAACGCAGCCAAGCACTGCGAACAGCGCTTCGAAAATCAGGGCGAAGCCGCCTGTTTTGATCAGGTAGGCAAAAACGCTGGTAGTCTGCTGCAGAGCAATCGTGTTGCGTTCGGAGAGAATGTTTAAAAAATTTTCCGTTTGGGAAATGGCGTCTAACACAAGGGAAATGGAAAAGAGGAGAGAAACGACGCCCAGCCCGATATTCTTTCCACGTAAGATCCTCAGCGGTACGCGCCCACTGAGATAGGAGAGCGCTACAAGCATTGCCGTCAGGACTGCGAGCAGAATATACAGCGCGGGAATGGTAGCGCTGCTCGACGCATAAAAGCCGGTTTCCGGCTCAATCAGCCGCATGAGCTGATAGGTGCGCAGCGGTAAAACGGCCACAAGCCCCGCCGCAAAAACACATAAAACGGCCATCATTGGAATGGATTTCACACGCCCTTTGAGCTTCATAAATCAATCACTCCTGCTTTTTTGTTACGTACGAATGTATTCGTTTCGAACGCAGTGAGTCACAAAGCAAAGCTGGTTGTTCTCACATGGATAGAAGGGATTCCAAATGCTTTTAAAAGGTGAATACGAGCGGCTGTTGCCGAGGATTCTGTCAAATAGAACTGATCAGGGTTTCGGACACTGCCTGATCGCGGCGCAAAGCTGTTCCCAAGCCCCTTATAAACTCCTTTGTGAATTTTGGACGCCGCAAAAACGCGTGCCGCCGGGTATGCAGATATAGCAGAATCAGATGCGTTCCTCCGTGGGGACATAAACGGCAGAACGGGGCTGCGCTTCCGTGCGCTGCGCAATCGGGGTGTAAGAGCCTGGCAGAGAAACGCTCTTATAGGCCGGGCGGATGATCCGCCCGCCGCTGGTGAGCTCCTCCAAACGATGCGCAGACCATCCGGCCATGCGCGCAACAGCAAATAAAGGCGTAAACAGGTCGACCGGGATGCCGAGCATCCGATAGACAAGGCCGGAATAGAGGTCTACATTCGCGCACACGCGCTTCATATTGCCCTTCTCACGGGCGAAGATTTCGGGCGTGAGCCGTTCCACCAGCTCGATGGAACGGAATTTATCCTCGAATTCCGTTCCGGCGGCAAATTTGCGGGCCTGCTCCTTGAGCAGAACAGCGCGCGGGTCAGAGAGGGTGTATACCGCATGGCCCATTCCATAGATCAGGCCGCTGTGGTCGCCCGTCTGTTTATGAATGATGCGCTTGAGAAAATCGGCAACCTGCCCTTCGTCCGTAATATCGGAAACCTCCCGCTCCATGCAATCGAGCATTTCCGTCACCTTGATATTGGCGCCGCCGTGCCGGGGGCCCTTGAGAGAGCCAATACCTGCGGCGATGGCGGAATAGGTATCCGTACCGCTCGAGGTGAGCACCCGCGTGGAGAAGGTGGAGTTGTTACCGCCGCCGTGCTCTGCGTGCAACATGAGGCACAGATCCAGCAGCTTTGCCTCCTCGTCGGTGAATTTTCGGTCGGAGCGGATGGAGTGGAGGATAAACTGTGCGGTGGTATGTTCCTTCTTAATCGGATGGATGTACATGCTCTTATGGTAATAGTGCCGGCGTTTGACCTGATAGGCATAGGTCATAATGGTCGGCAGCTGTGCAATGAGCTGGATTGACTGGCGCAGCACGTTTTCAATGGAGGTGTCGTCTGGCTGCTCGTCGTAAGAATAAAGCGCCAGCACTGAGCGGGCAAGCTTATTCATGATATCGGGCGAGGGCGCTTTCATGATCATATCCTCGATGAAGTCCTCCGGAAGCTCGCGGCATTGGGCCAACGCCTGCGTGAAGGCGGTAAGCTGGGCCTGTGTGGGCAGCGTGCCGAACAAAAGCAACCAAGCAACCTCCTCATAACCGAAGCGGTTTTCTGCCTCGCAGCCATGAACCAGATCGAGCAAATCAATCCCGCGGTAGATCAACCTGCCGGGCACCGGGACACGTTCCCCGTCGCTGACATAATAGCCCTGGACGTTGCAGATGCGGGTCAAGCCCGCCATCACGCCGGTCCCGTCGGGATTTCGCAGGCCGCGTTTGACAGAATACCGCTCGAAATCGGCGGGGTTGATCGAGTTATTTTTATCCAGCTCTCTGCATAAACTGGAAAGGGAATCGTTGGAAAGGGGGGAGATGTAATTTGCCATAGGCACCACCGCTCTAATTTAAAAATATAATCGTTCTTAATATTGTATAGCAGCTACAAAATAAAGTCAAGGTTTTCGACGAGAACATACAAAGACAGGATCACAGGAGGTTTTGTGTTTTTCGGCCGGAAGGGTGAGCTGGACTGCGCCTTCGCCAACTGCCCAAAACTTCCGCTCTGTATGGAAAGGATGGCGAAAAATATGCGCAGATATGGCGTTTTATGCGCGGTGCTGCTGCTGATCATGGTGGTCACGCCGCTGCTGGCAATGGGGGAGGGTTCTGCCCCGATATCGGACAGCCCCTCCAGCGGAAAGACCACCGCTGCGGCTCAAGGCAGCGCAGGCGGTAAGGATGGAACGATGAAGGTGCTGCGCGCCTCGAGCAACCGGGTGGAAACGATGAGCGACCTCGATTATGTCATCGGGGCGGTCAGCGCTGAGATGCCGCCCACCTATCACATAGAGGCGCTCAAAGCGCAGGCCGCGGCCTGCTATACCTTTGCACTACGCAGCCGAAACGAACAGCTGAAAAAGCCGGATGAAGCGCTTTCCGGCGCCTACCTCAATGATGACAGCGCACAGCATCAGGGCTATATCAGCAAAGAGGAGAGCAAGGCAAAATGGGGCGATAAGTTCGATACCTACTATAAGAAGATCAGCGAAGCCTGCGAGGCAGTCGTCGGCAAGGCGATCCTCTATGATGGGGAGCCGATCATTGCGGCCTTTCACGCGATCTGCAGCGGACAGACGGAGAGCGCGCAGGTGGTCTGGGGCAAAGATATTCCCTATCTGCAGTCCGTTTTGAGCACGGGAGATAAGCTTTCGCCAGACTATGCGTCGACGCTCTCCCTAACGAAGGAGCAATTCAGCAGCATGGCGAAAAAGCTCGATAAGGTTTCTCTGGAGGGCGATGCGGCAAAGTGGTTTGATCAGCTGGAGACATCCAAGGCAGGTACGGTTACCTCCATCACCATCGGCGGGCAGAAAGTGACCGGACAGCAGGTTCGGGAGGCCTTCGGCCTACGCAGCGCATGCTTTACCTTGGAATATAAAAACGACCGGTTCATCTTCCACGTCAGCGGCTATGGCCATTGCGTGGGGATGAGCCAGTACGGCGCGGATTATATGGCCCGGCAGGGCAGCTCCTGGGAGGAAATCATCAGGCATTATTATAAGGGAGTAGAGATCAAGGAGCTGTGAGCGTGTTATCTGCCTGATTTCTTTTGTGGATGCTCCAGCCGGTTCATCAGGCTCTTCCGCGCGCGGGAAAGCTTGACGCGCGCCAGCTTCTCAGAACAATTGAGAAGGGCAGCCATTTGGGCACTGCTGCAGTCGTAGGCATATTTTAGGGAGAGGATATACCGGTAATCGGCCGGAAGGCAGCGGATGGCCTCTAGGATTTTCGCCTCTTCCTCTCGGTGAAGCAGAAGCGTGTCTGGGCGGGTTTCCCAGTCCTCCGGGTCGGCGTTGAACTCCGCCATCTCCTCGAGGGACGCAGCGGGCTGGTTTTTGCTCTGCTTTCGCTTGATGTCGTATGCAATATTTTTGACGACGGTCATCAGGAACCCGGCTGTTTTGTGCTCCTCCGTCTCGTCGATTTTGCTCAGGCAGCCGATGATCCGGATGAAGGTTTCCTGCACGGCGTCCTCTGCCAGATGCTCGTCCCCAAGGATATTCTGCGCCGTGTATTTGAGGCAGCGTTCATATTGGTGAAAAAGGCGCTCAAATTTATCGCGGTCCTCCTGCGTGTCAATCATGGAAAGATAAACAGAAAGCATGCGCCCAACCCCCTCGCCGCATGAATACAGCCTGTTTAACAGCTGTGTAGCAATGGCCTTGATATGGATTATTTTAGCATGCTTCCCTGTAGAAGGCAAGTTTCGAGCAGAAGAAATCCGTATCGACAAATTTTTTGACGCGAGAAGGGCGCGTTGCAAAATGTATGTTGATCATTTTGCAGCGCGCCCTTTACGGTCGATCATGGAATGTGTTTGACAGCAGATCATTTTATGATTTTTTGCGCAGGATGCGGGCGGAATTGAGCACCGCGAGGACCGTTACACCGACGTCGGCAAACACTGCCGCCCACATACCGGCAAGGCTCATTGCGCCAAGCACAAGGACGATACCCTTTACAATGAGCGCAAAGGCAATATTGAACCGAGTAATCCGCATGCAGCGGCGGAAGAGAGTGATCGCCTGAGCCAGCTTGGAGGGCTGGTTGTTTGTCAGGACAACGTCGCCCGCTTCGATCGCCGCGTCTGTGCCAAGGCCCATCGCAATACCGACGTCCGCCGCGGCGAGGACAGGCGCGTCGTTGATCCCGTCACCCACAAAGGCGGTGACCCCGCTTTCCCGCTTGATCTGCTCCAGAAGCTCCACCTTTTCCTCCGGCAGAAGGCCGGCGTGATATTCTGTGATGCCACAGGCCTCTGCGGCTGCTTTGGCGGCCTCTTCATGATCACCCGTGAGCATGACAATGCGGTTTACGCCCAATGCCCTGAGCTGTTTCACAGCGAGGGCAGAGTCCTCGCGCAGCTTGCCGGAGACGGAGATCGCGCCCAGAAGCTGACCGCCGCGCGCAACGTAGATCATCTCATCGGGCAAAGCGGAGAGATCGATATGGTGCGCCTGCATCAGCCGTTTTGCACCGCAGAGGATTTCCGTGCCGTCCACCGTGACGCGGGTTCCGCCACCCGGCGTCTCGGAGAAGTCCTCGATGCGGGATTCGTCCACTGTTCCAAAGGCTTCGACGATCGAGCGGGCGATCGGATGGCTGGAGCGGTATTCCGCGATCGCGGCAGCCTCCAGCACCTCCTGTTCAGAAGCGCAGTTTACAGCGGCGACATGTGTGACGGCGAACTGATCGGTGGTCAGCGTGCCTGTTTTGTCAAAAACGACGGCACCTGGCTTTTCCAGTGTTTCAATATAGCTGCCGCCCTTGACGAGGATACCGCGTTTGGCCGCGGCGCCCACGCCCGCAAAAAAGCTCAGCGGAACGCTCAGGACGAGCGCGCAGGGGCAGGAGGCCACCAGGAATACGAGAGCATTATGCGCCCACTCTCTCCAGTCTCCACCCAGAAGAGGCGGCACAACAGCCAGGAGAGCCGCCATTGCGACGACGACCGGCGTATAAATTTTAGCAAATTTTGTGACAAGCCGCTCCGCCGGTGCCTTACGTTGGGCGGCATTTTCCACCATATCGATGATACGGGATGCGGCGGACTGCGCATATGGATTGATGACCCGCATCGTCAGGGTGCCGGAGCCGTTGATCATTCCGCTGAGCAGCTCGGACTGGGGTCCGACATTTTGCGGGGCGCTTTCTCCTGTGATGGCGGAAGCATCCATCGTGCTCTCCCCGGAGAGCACCTCACCGTCGAGCGGAACACGCTCAAAGGGCAGGATCTGCAGCGTTGTGCCCACTTCCACCTCTTTGGCGTCAACCTGACGCGACGTGCCGTCCGAAAGAAGAAGATTGGCGGTGTCCGGACGGATTTCAGATAGGGCTGCAATGGATTTGCGGGAACGGCCGACCGCATAGTGCTCAAACAATTCTCCAACGCCGAAGAACAGCGTGACCGCAGCGGCTTCTGCAAACTCTCCCATGAAGGAGGCCGCGACAACAGCGATGGTGACGAGCAGGTGTTCGTCCAGGCTGATATGGCGCAGACTCTTGACGGCATCCAGAAATACGGGCCAGCCGGAGAGAAGAATGCTCAGGACGAACACAATGAGGGATACAATCGTGGGAATCCAGCTGATTTCTTGGCAGAGATACGCCACGACGAAAAGGGCGGCGGACGCGATAACGGTGCCGATCTGCCATTTTCCTTCGGCTCCCTCATGCTCGTGGCTGTGCGCATGATCCTGGTCATGTGCATGGTCTGTATGGGAAGTGCCGCCGTATTGTGATAATTCAACCGCAACACATTCCGGTTCCACACGGCTGATTTCCCGGTTGATCCGGTCGATCAGCTGATCAGCCTCCCCATCGGCGGTCAGGGTCAGCATAGCGGTCGGGAAGCTGACGCTGACCTCGGAAAAGGTGTCGACAGCGGATAGTCGCTCTTCGATTTTGGATGCACAGCTTGCGCAGTCCAGATTGCATAATTTATATTGCCTTCGCTCCTTCATAAGGAAATACCACCTCTCTTGTGCAGAATATGCTGCAGCCCCGCTGCAAAGATCGAATGGACGTGCTCGTCGTCCAGCGCATAATAGATCGTTTTTCCATCGCGCCGCGGTCGAACCAATTCGGCGGCGCGCAGGATGCGCAGTTGATGGGAAATCGCGCTTTGGCCCATGCCGAGCAGCTCTGCCAGGTCGCATACGCACAACTCATGGTCAAGCAGGGCACTCAGGATACGGATGCGAGTGCTGTCTCCAAACACCTTGAACAGCTCGGCCACATCATAAAGAACTTCTTCGTCCGGCATCTGCGCACGGGTACAGGCGACCACGTCCTCGTGTGTTTCCAGCTCTGCGCAGCAGCCCTCAGGGATCGCAGGCGTTTTGTTTTCCATGTGGAAAACCTCTTCTCTTAAAAAAATGAATGTTTATATAAGCTATCATATGATCATCTGTTCATATGATGATTTTAATATAACCCGATTTTCTGAAAAAGTCAAGAAAAATCAAAATTATTTGCTTCCTAATTTCACCATTCCCATTTCCACCTGGTCTGGGCCGAGAGGTGGGCGTCTGGCGCGCCTCAGATCTGGGCAGCACGCTTTCGCCTGCACCGCGTTTGTGGGTTTGTCAATGATGTG
>DCJV01000025.1 GCA_002320555.1 Ruminococcaceae bacterium UBA1691
TCGGGCTGGTTTCAATCCGCAGGCCTTTGCCTGACAGCTGTAATATACCACGGCCCGCACCTGACTGCAAGTGCGGGCATCTTTCTATTTACTTCACTGCGCTCAAAATTGAGCTTAGCTTGCGTACTTCACGCGGTAGTTCTTCCCCTTCGCGGCGATGGGGCGGGGATTGCCGTGTTCGTTGAGCCAGTTACGCACCATATCGAGCACCGGGGCCTTGTAACGGTCGTAATCGGCAACGTGGCCGTTGCGGTCATAGGGCGCATGGACGATCATCTGCTCCGGGATTGCGAGGGTGGAGACGATCGCGCCGACGGCCTGTGCATGGGGCTTACCAGAGGCTTCGGACATGATGCCGAGCTCCTGCGCCATCTCCGTAAAATCGTATGTAGCCTCGTCTACCTCCAGCGGCGGCGTGGGGAGCTTAAGCCCCTCGTTGCGGTAGAGGTCGGTCAGGGCCAGCACCTTGTAACTCGGTTGGATTCCGGCGCTGTCGTAAGCATCAATGAGCATCCGGGCGGAGCGGTTGGCCGCATTCAGGGCCATTGCACGGGCGCGGAGCTTGCGGGATTCGTCGTCGGGGAGAGCCCTGCCTGCCTTTATATGCTCCCGCATCTGTTCAAAGGCGGTGACATAGGCGGCGGTAAACAGCACGCCCTTCTGACCGGTGAGCTTGTTTGCAACCATGTCGCACCCTTTCTTGGTCAGGAGGTAGCAGGGGCGGATTTCTCCTTTGCTGTCCGGGTAAGTGCTTTCGATGAAGAAATCAACCGGCTCAATTTTGAGCCCGTTAGATTTATTAAGTTCGACACCTTCTTTCATGGCCTTGATATAGCCGGCAATATCTCGCAGCAGATTTTTATGCTCCTTCCCAATCATCTTCGCCACATCTCGGCTGTCGGTCAAAAGTTGTCCGTTCTTTTCAAATACTTTTAATTCGTTCATGCCACATTCTCCTTGTCGTTATTTTGAATTTCTTTCATTTCCGCCTTTAGGGCTTCAACAAACTTCTTCGCGGCTATTTCTGGGTTTTTGGCTCTTGCGAGCATCTTTGCAATCGAATATAAAAATTGTTCCTCTTTCGTCATGCCACACCTTCCTCCCCTTCTGTTGATGATTCTGGGGCCGCAACGGTGATTATTGCGATCAGTGCCTCCGTTACTGCGATTGGATTGGTAGTGCGCTCGCAGATATACTGCGCCAGTTTTTCAATATTGGGCATAATAAAAAGTACCTCCTTCAATTTGCTTGAAGTGGCACCCTACCTGTGATATAATAGATTTCACAGGTAGAGATACCTCGTACAATAGAGACAGTCCGTAACTTTTCCAGGGTGGCGGGCTGTTTCTATTTTTTTTGCGCCAGCAACAGATGAATTCCCCGGCGTATGGCTTCGCCTCGTTTAATGCCGCTTTCCTTGCAATACTCTCTTAGCTTTGATTCTGTATCGGCATCCAAGCGAATTGTAACACTGACCGCTTTGGGATTTTCTGCTTTGGGGCGACCTGTTCGTGGACTCAAATCATCACCTCACTTTTTGCACTACATTTATTTTAATTTATGCATTGCAAAAAGTCAAGAGGTTATTAAAAAATTCTTTACAAAATCTTCCTGTCGTGATATTGTATAAATACCAAAATAAAGGAGGATTTACTCATGTTTTGTAAAAAATGCGGCACAGAATATAGCGATGATGCAAAATTCTGCCCGGAATGTGGGACGCCTAAAGATGACGTGGCTACCGATCAACAACAATCTCCCGCAGTCTCACCTCAGCGCCCACCGAAAAAGAAGAAAAAGGGATGTTTAATTTCTCTATTAGTAGTTTTAGGAATTTTACTCATTTTATTTCTGATTGGCATTTTTGCGGGAGGGGATGAAAAGCCAGCCAATGCTAACGTTTCAGGAAATCTAGTATCTTCAGAGAGCGATGTAAAGGCTAACGGCACGACAGCTGCGCCAACCACTCAGATTTCTAAAGAAGCGTATATGAAATCATGCAAAACAATTTCCTATAAGGAACTTGCGCGCAATCCGGAAAAATATAAGGGGCAAAAATACAAGTTTACTGGAGAAGTTATTCAAGTTGTAGAAAGCGCATGGGGAAATAGCTTTGACTTGCGTATAAACGTAACTAAAGATGAGTACGGATATTATGAGGATACAATATATGCGACCATTACCCTACCTGAAAACTCTGATAGAATATTAGAAGATGATATTGTTACTATTTACGGTGAGTGCGCTGGAAAATACTCATACACTTCTGTAATGGGGGCCCAAGTTAATCTTCCGCGAATAGATGCAAAATACATAGCCATCAATTCTTAAAAGCGCTTCTTCATTCCCCGCATTTATGGTGAATGTCACGTCGGGCTCCACGCGGGGCCTGTGGATTAAATCTTTACAAATTTCCCCTCTTGTGTTACATTTATCGTGTGACATGAGAGGGGAATTTGTCTTGATTTGTAAAAATTGTGGTAAAGAGTATGAAGAGGGCACCAAGTTTTGCCCGGAGTATGGGGCGAAAGTAGAGCACAGTGAAGGCAAAAGCTTACGGTCAAAACCGCCTGTTGAAGTTGAAGGCGACGAGCCTCCCAAGAAGCCAAACAAAACTGTTTTAGGGATACTTTACGGGATTATAATTTTGGGGCTAGTGTGCCTCGCGGTTGCCATAGTAAATCTGAATGACTCTGGAGTTCCTTCTGAAACACAAGCGACGGAAGCTGAAACAATAACGACCGTTGAATCCGATACGGTCGCAAAAGTTATCAAGGAAACGAGATTAAAAAGTGGTCCAATTTATGAATTAATAAAGAACACTTCTCTACCAGATACATTTACATTTACTGAATCCTTATTCGAAGATGGAGAGAAATCTCTTGATCTTAAAATTAACAAAGAAAAGAGTTTTAAAGAGAGACTAGATGATGCGGAGTTATTCCTGCTCCTTTTTACAGTGAAAAACGATAAAAATGCATCAATATATAAGTATGGAGCAATTCACATAGATGTTGCCGCTGAATGCAGTATCTCGGTTCTTATCAAACCTTCTAGCTACACTGGCATAAATGAAATTAAAACCTTTTTATTGAATACGAGCAACAAACAAGAGTATTTAGATGCGTATAGAGAAAATGATTTTTTTAGATCATCGGATATGCTTTTGTCGGGCGGTCTCGGTTATATTTACAGCGAAGTTACCGCGTCATAGCAGAGCGTCCTCCTCCCTGCCACAATAGCAGGGAGGATTTTGTTTTTTTACCACTCATTTGAACGGACAAGCTCTTGCTTTACATACTTTGCTGTAGCGCGCCCACAAACCCGATTATCCATTTCGAGGACAATATCCGGGTTAAACAAGTCTGGCCCAAGCGCCGTCAGTGCGGCATAAACCGCACGATAGATCACCTCGTACTGATTGCCCCGATCTGACTGCAGTACCCCGGCCACTGTGTCGCGCATAATGGATTGCGGCGTTGCGATCTCCGGGTTACTTGCTGCTCCGGGGTACTCACCAACGCCGATGATCGACTGGTCAGTAAATACGCCCCCTTTAGCGTACCATTGTGGTTCGGGAATTTTCCATGCGCTCCATTTGGGTATTAACTCTTTTTGCTGACCAAGGGTTACCGAATTGTATCCCTCGATGATCTTGTTAACCCCACGGATAACTCCGTTAACCAAGCCTTCAAATCCTTCGATGATGCCGTTTAGGATATCAACGACGGACGAAACCGCAGACCGAAAACCACTGACAATCCCGTTTTTCATGCTTTCGCCAAGGGCTTTCCACCGCTCGATCGTGAACCACGGCTTGACATCATCATTCCACCACCCGACAATCTTATCTCCCCAGATGCGTTTAAATTCATCAAGCCTGTCTCTAATTCCGGTTACAATATTATCATAGACCTCCTTCCATTTGTCGAGCGTAAACCACGGCTTTACGTCATTACGCCACCACTCGGGGATTTTAACCATCCATATTTCTCGAATTCTATTCGTTGCATCACCAAACGCCACACCAACGCTAAACAACACGCTTTCCCACTTTTCAAGAGTGAACCACGGCTTGACATCATCATTCCACCACGCAGTAATCTTCGTTTTCCAGGCATCCACGAACTCAGAGATTTTGTCTCGCCAATAATCCACCCAGTCTTTTATGGCAGCTTTAACCTCGGAAAACGTGTCGCCAAGTATCCGTAGCTCTTCTTTTGCCCGATCAATTTTATTATCCCACATGAGATTTTTGATATGTTCCCAAGCATCCGAGAAATCGCCCGTCAAAACGGCAGAAACCAAACCCACGGCATCCTCGATATCCTTAAACTTTTTGTCGATCGAGTTAAGATACAGTTCGTAAGCCATTCCGCCCAAACTTGCGGTGATATTGGCCAGCAGTTCACACCATTTTTCGATCGGGGGCCCCAGCCGTTTGACGATTTCGATAAAGTCCTGATAGATTTTTGACCCTTCGATCTTTTTGACCAAATCACCCCATTTGGCAGTAATCTTGCCGATCTGCTGCCTCACTTTTGGGGCTACTGCATCGATGAATGGCTTGATTGCCACATCGTACACGACCAGACACACATCCTTAAGCCTCTCCATGATCGTCACGATGGGCTTCAACTTCTCCCTGATCTCCTCCGCCCTCGCCGTAATCCTCGGATCGATCACGTTATCCGCGTTGGACAAGGCACTATTGATCGGGCTGCCTGTGCTCATGCCGCCGGTGCTCCCAGCGGTATCGCTGCCGCCACTATCGCTTGTGTCGGCCTTTTCGATGACGTTCAGCTCGTCGATGCCAAGGAGCTGGCCTTTCAGTTCTTTGGCCTTCTTTGTGGCCTTCTCAAGCCCCGCAGAGGCCGTCTGTGTGCTCGTGGCAAGCTGCTTGATGGGCGTTGGCTTGATCCCGAACAGCACGGCCATGACCTGCCCAGCACGGGTGGCGAGTTGTGTCAGTTTTTCCGCAATCGCGGTCAGATAGGGCATGATCGCCTGCAGCGCCGGGGCAAAAATCGAGCCAAGGGCGCTGGAGAGCTGCTTTGTCTGCGCTTTCAGCGCCGCCTGCGCACCGGCGAAAGTGGAGGCATAACGGGCCGCGTCGCCGGTCTGGAACGCGGTTTCCCGCATGAGGCCTTCCACCGTGGCAAGGCGTTTTTCGGCCGCTGTGAGGCTCCCCACGCCTTTTCCAATGGATGCGGCATATTCTTCCCAGATGACGGAGAGGTTCTTTGTAACGCCAGCATTATCGACCAGGATACTGTTCTCGTTCTTGATGCCTTCCGTCGCGGACTTGACCGCCTCGCCCATCGTGAGCGACCCCTGTCGGGCGAACGCCGCCGAGTCTTTCAGATTTTGCAGGACGCTCTGCGTCTGGTCGTCCGTGTATCCAGCGGAGGACAGGTTTTTGTAGGCCGTGTAGGCGTCTGCCAGGGGGATCAGGCCATCCTTTGTGTATTCCTGCAGCCAGGCTTTCGCCTGCGACACGTCCTTCCCCTGGGCGGCCAAGATGCTTTCCAGGCCGACCTGCGCCGCCTGCGTTTCCGCATAAGAATCCGTCAGCTTCTTCACGGCCTTCGCGACGGCCGTGATTGCAGCAACAGCCGCACCGGTTTTCAGGGCTTTCAAGGCACCGGAGAGCTTGTGCGTACCTGCACTACCTGCCTCCGCCCGATCCTTGAGCTTCGCGCAGGCGTTGGACAGCTTATCCGTGCCTTTCCCGGCTTTCGATGCGTTCGTGCCGAGGCTGTCACACTTCTTGATCAGGTTGTTGATCTTCGCGTCGATCTTTTCCATCTTGACGGAGATCACAACCTGTAATTCCTCAACGGTCAATGACTTTCACCTCCCCTCATTTTTGCGTTTTTCACGGCACTGTAAGCCGTCATACGGGCTTTCATCACACGCCAATCCGTCTGCTGCTCCTCCGGCGCCCGAAACAGGCCGGGGAAGGCCTCGTGCAGCGGAAGGTAATGCTTCGGGTCGTGCACGGCGAAAGCAATCAGATTGCCGAGCTTCCAGAGCATCGTAGCCTGCAGCTTCGTTTGCTCCTGCTGGCGTTTGAGCCGAGCGTTGACAACCTGCTCAACCTCGCCGATGCTCATGTCCCAAAATTCATCCGGGAAAAGCCCTGCATCCAACGCTTGCGGATACAGGGCTTCAATCAATTCCGTTGCGGTGCGGTAGATTACTCCGTTTCCTCCTGCTTTTTCTCCATCTCCTGAAGATCCTCCTGCGTAAAAAAACCGCTGACCTTCATGATTTCGAGGAGGAGGTCTGCTTTTTCGCTGATCGTGTAGCCTGCGTCCTCCAGCTTGTCAATGAGATCATAGACCTTCTGGATGGTCATGTTGTGATGATATTTCTGAAGCGCTGCCCAAAGGATGACCGCGAAGGTTTCCGCCTTCGTGATGTTCTCCGGGGCCTCTAAAAGAGAGAAGCCGAGACGTTTTTCCGCCTCGATCTTGGACGCTGTGGTGAGCTTGAGCTTGTATTCGTGGCCGTCGGCGGCCAGAGTGTAAAATGCTGCCATCATTCATATCCTCCTTGTTTTTAACCGGCGCCGGAAACGTCAATTTCTTCGATCTCCGATGTGGGCGTGATGTTAGCTGTGAACTGCAACGCCTCGCCGATGCCCTTGCCAGGGACGGAAAGGGAAACCTTCCCTTCCCACGCAAAGCCGGATTTGTCCGGGAACACCAGCTGGAAAAACCGTGTAGCACCGGAGTCCTGTGCTGCTTTCAATGTGGCGTAATTCGAGCCCTCGCCCATGCCGGAATACAGGAAGTTAAACGCCATATCTCCGGGATCCTTCAGGCCGGGGATGTAAGTGCGGGATGTGTTTTTCATGGTCGTGGTCTCGATCTTATCAGGTGCACCCATCAAATCGGGAAAATCCTGAAGATCAGGCACCTCGGTCAGGGATGAAGATTGTGCGCCCATTTTTAAAATTGTGCCGATGGTAGAAAGTCCATCCATAAAATCAACTCCTTATCTGATGTAATTTCAATCCTCAGGCCCATGCAGGACCTGACTTTTGTTTTATTTTATGTAAAATTGTTTTGTCACATTGTCATACGCACCGCTGTACAGCAGCACAGAACGGTATGCGGGGATTGCGCCCGGGAGCATCTCCTCTAGATGATTCAGGGAGCTGCGGGGGATGCCGAGGCTGGCAAGCACCGTAGCGATCTCTCGATCCAGCTCGTTGCGCCGCTCTGGTGTAGGGGCCCAGACCTGTACCTGCACAGCCACGTTGGAGATGCGGTCAATGCCGGAGGAGGTCGACGTGCGCACAGAGTTATCCATTTGCTTGATGCTGCCCAGACCGTCGCCCAACACGCGGAAGTCCTGCGGGAAGCCCACGGACCATTTCATTCCGGGCAGGGTGGTGGTCAAGATATCGTATACGGTTTGTTCCATGTCGATCATTTCATTGCCTCCCGGATGCCTTGCGGAGTTCAATCTCCAGATGTTTTACGATGCGGTCGCGATTATTGATCAGTGCTAGATACAGGTATGGCTGCGCAAACAGGCCTTTCCAGTCCTCACGATAACCCAAACTAAGAGGCGCCTTCGGTGGGGACGGAGACGCAGCGCCCATCTGCCCTGTGCCGAATTCGACATACGGGGCGTATTCCACGATCGTTCCGACTGTACCGACGCATTCACCTGAGGGCTGCCACGCAAAATTTGTCTGGATGCTCTCGCGCAGATAACCAGTGTCAACCGGGCAGAGCAGCTTTGCGGCCGTCTGCACGGTCTTCGTGGCCTTCTCCACGCCTTTTTCCGTCGCCTGCTCCAGCTCGCCGCCCAGTGATTGTAGTTTCCTACGCAGGCTGTCGAGGCCCTTAATTTCCACGCTCATATGTCCACCGCCTTTAGCAGATATCGGGTGTAAGCGTCGAACGGCTGCACGCCGGTAACGCGGTAAAACTGCCCATTGTATCTGATAAAATGCCCTTCCTCGACCGGCGGCGGGAATGATGCCGTCATCACCGCATCCCGGTTGATTATGAGGCCCCATTCCTGCGCTTTCAGGTCGTCTGTCACAAGCATAAAGTTGACCTGGTGTCTTCCAGAGGGTGCATCGGCCGGCTGGGATGTGGGCGTTCCGAGTGATCCAGACGTGGAAACGGGCAAGAAGTGTTCGATGGTTTTGTCCTGGAACACCCTTGCCTGTATGTCTTTGAACTTGTCGGGGATTTTCATGCTACCACAGCTTTCTGTAGGCGCACAGCGCCCGCATTTCGCTCTCCGTTAAACCGGAGGATGGCACGGCCTCCGCCGCATATGCCTGGAAGCTCACAGATTGGCCGTTGTCAGTCAGGCTTGCTACTCGCTGCGCGACCTCCGGCCCGGCGCCCTGCCGGCGAAACCGATCGGCGGCGATTTCCACGACGATTGTGGGCATGCCGCCGATCAATTCCCACCGCCGGGTGAATCGGAGCGCCTTTTCCTCGGCAGATCGCAGGAAATAGCAAAGCTCCTCCTTTCCAGCGTTTTCGAATCCAATCAGGGTATATAAATCCTCCAGCATGCGCTCATGCAGTTCGTCCATTACCCCACCAGCTTCACGAGCAACTGCGTATCTAGCTCCTTGATGCCATAGATGATATCGAAGGATACTGTGTCTGTTTTGGTGTCCATGTCATAACCAAACACGACACGCACAGCCAGCCCGTTTGCGGATGCGATTGCCGCCTTGGATGCGCCCATCGGAAGCTCTAGCTGTCGCGTAACCAGCGCCAGGCCGTTGCGATGGAAACCAAGGGAGTTGGTTTTGTTGATGAGCAGCGCGGCCTCCGCCGAAAGTGTTTTGTGAACCGGCTGATCAATCGCAACCTCGGCAACTGCGCCGGAGACCGCAGTCGCATCGGCAGCGAAACGATACATGTATCCATCAACGATAAAGCCATCGCCCTTTTTCACGGTAGCGGTAGCCGCTTTAACGTCAGACAGCGCCACTTTGCTTTCGCCTGCGGTGGCCGTGACTTTGTACTCGGTCGCGGTACCAGCGGCATCAGCCAACGTATCCGGTGCGTTCTGGGACATGTAGGTATCCATTGTGTAGATACGCCCCAACTCCGCCTCGCGTAGTGCCTGACTGTCGCCTGCATAGGACACCTTGGACATGTTGTCCGTCAGCGCATACCGGTATTTGTGCGTGGGGTGCAGCACCAGCCTGCGATTTGGGATAGGTGCGGCGACCAGATCAAGTGCTTTCCCGATATCGCCGATATCCTTCAAATTTGTTGGGCTCGATGTTCCCGTGATTGTCTTCCCAGCCTTCGCGACGCCGACGGCCAGCAGGTCGCTGTCCACTGCCTGCGCGATTGCTTGCATTGCCGGGGTTACCACCTGGCTGGAGAAATCCTGGATATTAAGGGTCAGTTCCCGGGATGTTACATTGACCGTCACATCGCGAAAACGGTCGAGCTTGACTTCCGTGCTACCCTCCGTCGCGTCCTGTGCTGACACGTGGCCAGTGAAGTTTTTGGCAATAAACTTCGCGGGCTTGCGGATGGTGATGGTGTCGCCCACCTTGACAAACTCTTTCGAGTAGTCCCGGTGGACAAGCCCTGACATAACCATACTGTTTTCCAGCACCATTAGTGCTTCGTTTGCAATGATGTCCGGGGTTAAAAATGTGTTGGGCATAAATCATACTCCTTTACTGATGTTTCTCACGCCATTTTTTGTAACCGGCGTAATCCTTGGGCGGTTCTTCCTCTGTGGGCAGCCCGTCGCCGCCTCCCGGTTCTCCGCCCCCTATAATACCGGTTTTGACGGCCTCGAAAAGATACGGCTCACTCTTTTTCAGAGCTTCGAGATCCAGCCCGTCAATCGTGCCGTCGTCCTTAAGCTTCAGCTTGCCGTAGTCCAAAAAGGCCTTGACTGCCTTTGTGCTACGGCCCTTCGCACCGATGATAGCAACATCCAGCGCATTGTCCAGCCGTAGCTTCGCGGTGTCAGCGTCATACTTCTGCTGGAGCGCGGCCAGATCAGCTGACAGCTTCTCGGGATCCTTGCCATCGAATTTCTTTACGATTTCTTGCAAGTCTTTGATGGTCGTATTGGCGGTGGAAAGCTGGCTTTCCAGCCCTTTGAACTTTCCTTCGTCGACATAGCCGCCGTCCTTCAGGTCGACGAATTTTGCTTCAGTGTTTCCCTCTACAGCCTTGGTGAGCTCTTCCAAGGTCATGCTGGGCTTGTCGCCGAACAGCTTTTTCAGGTATTCGGTTAGTGTCATAGTTCCTCCTCTACGCGCCGGATTAAACGACGTTTGTCTTCTAAACGCGCGGGTACGTCGACCGCGCCCGGTGCGCCCGGTATTTCTAAGTCCCCGCCGGGGCGGGATAATTTTGAGTATTATAAAAGCCCACTTTCGCATGCAGTGCAAAAGCAGGCTTCATAATCAAGTTGTGATTACTGGTTGTTTAGAGAAACAGATGCATAGCAGCACCGGCCATTTTGCCAAGCGCTGCACTCCTCTTTCAGGCAATCTTCCAGTTCAAAAATATACTGATCTATTTGGCTCCCCTCTTCGGGAGACTGTGAACCCTCATCGTGCTTCTGCGCCCAGCGCTGATAATGCGTCTCGGATTTTCGGTTATATGGGCATTTCAAATGATCACCTCAAAAACGGCATAAAGAAAGAGAGGCCTGCACCCGCAAGTCTCTCTTCGCTTATTGCTCGATGATAAATTGATGAAGTTCCCGGATCGTCAGATCAAGCGGCTCGATGCCCTTTTCACGGCAGTAGGCGAGGATCTTCCGGTAATCGTAGTGTGTTTTTGAATCAAAGAACGGCGAAAGGTATCCGCCAGCCTTCTCTGCAGCTTCATCTAAAGCTTTCATCGCTTCCATTTCCTGCTCAGACATTTTGGTCACTCCTCATCAAAAGTATAAATCCGAAGCAGCCTCGCGGCGGCTTCCTCGTCGATAATCATACGGTAAGGGTGCGCGATCCCCAAGAATTGAGCGCCTAGCGCTTCCTCGTAATGTCGGACTAAATCCGCGTTCTTTGCATCCAAAAAGACAAACCCACCATAGCCCTTCTCCATAGATTTTTGCGCGGCGATCGCAAACAGATGACCGCCTACGCCCTCATAGCGCTTGGCCTTTCCGCGATTCCACGGGGCGCTCTCCGCAATATGCGCATAAACAGCTTTATCGCGTTCCTCATATTGCAATGCAATCATGCCCTGGATTTCTTCGCTCCCGGCTACCGTCAGTTTGTAGATGTCGTCAGCTGCGAGATCTGGGTCAGTCCAGTTAAATAACCAACCGTCTTTTGATTTCGCACTTTTTAAATCGCTGAAAATTGCCTTTGAAAATGTAGTTTTGACAACGTTTCCCGTTGAAGTATCAACCAGACACGGGGTAAGCGTGTCAATTTCAATGCCCATCTTCATTGCATCACGTCCTGCTTGTATTATACCACTATTCTTCGGTTTTGTATAGTTTCCGGCCTTCCATTCCTCCCAGGAGAGATCCGCCGGGACGATTTTCACTGCACCCGTCTCTGGGTCTCTTGCGCGCCTCCTTAAGCCCTCCAGGCCAAGCTCATCAAAATATGCGACAGTCGTGCAGCGGTCATTCGGGTGCATCGGCGGATAGTTGACCCCTTCTTTTGCATCTTTGACCGAGAATACTTTCCCGTCCAGCCTGCCGCAGACAACGCATGTACGGCTGTCTAGCGTAGCGAGAAAGGCATACTTTTCGATTTCTGTCTCCTCGTAGGAATGGAGCTCTGCCGCGTTGTATGCCCGATTGGCCTCCGTGCGAATAAGCCGCGTGGCCGCATACTTCCCGGTCTGCATCACATCCTCAATCTGCTTCGCCATGCGCGGGACGCTTGCCCCGGAGATAATGCCAGACGTAATCACCTTCTCGGCTTCCTGGGCCAGCATCTGCGTATTGTGCCATACTCGCCGGCTGAAATGCGCGCCGATCCAAGCTTCGCCCAGAACGGTCTTAATCGCCTGCTGCGGCAGCTGCGTGAAGGAAAAAGCAAATCCCGTGCCGACCTGCGTATCAAAAATAGAACGGTAATAGGTGCGCTCGTAGGATTTGGATATGACCTTGCCAGTCGTTTCAATTTCCTTGTCAGATACCTTTGCCATTTCCGCATAAATTTGCTCCCGTAGCGCCTCCAGCCGGCTGATCCGCGCGGCGTAGGCCGGAGCATTCAGCCGATTAAGTGCTTTGCGCCGGAGCTGTGGGTCCTTGATCTCCTTCAGCTCCTCGCGGAGCTTGTTCAGTATCTCTTCGGTTTCCCGGACGTTGAGTAGCTTACGGGCTTCCGCTTCGGTCAGTTCGCCGTCCTTTGCATAGCACTCAAAGATTTGCCTGACATTCTCTGTAATCTGCTTTGCTGCCCGGTCATAGGCGGGAAGAATGTCTTTCACAATCTCCCGGTTTGCGATTCTTCGGGCCTGCGCTTCTCGTGCCAGCGCCCGCTTTTCCCAATAATCCGAGGGCTTCATTCATCTTCACCCTCTCCATCTCCCGGCGGGACGTCGCCGTCCAAAAAGCGTTTTGCCGCTTTCTCCCGCTGCTTTTCGAGGTCTTTTAAGGCCTGATTGACATCATCAACAAACGGATGCTTTGCCAGCAGGATTGTATCCGGAACAATCCCCTGCGACTGCTGGATCATCGTTACAGTCTCCGCGTCGTTCGTAATGACCGTCTTGTTCACGTCCACGCGAATGAGAGAACTATCGTAGTCTGTGCCCTGCTTCAGGTTGATGTCCTGTGTGATGAACCACATGAATTCTTTCAGCGCCCGCTTGAGCTTGATAACCAGCATATTTGCTTTCTGGTCGAGCGGCGTGTAAAGGAACTTCAAGGCCACACCCGAAGGTGCCGTCGCGAATTTATCGGCGGTCGTATCAATCGCCATGCCGAGGCTGTACATATCGCTGCGCAGCATATCTAGCCAGGCAAGGCGCTCCTGCACGCCCAGCGTGACCTGTTCGGCGCTGACCTTGCCCTGCGGGTCGGAGATGCTGACCGCCTTGTTCATCTGCAATTTCCGTTGGATCGACTTAGCTGTCTCTCCGCCGTAGCCCTGCACGATCCAGTAGAGTTCAACAAGGTCGATCTGGTTATTTGTACTGGCTGAGGAGATCAGGTTGTATGCATCCTGCAGCCCCTTGATCCGCGTCAGGTCGCTCATGTGCCGCCCGTTGTTATATAGTGGGATAAACGGCACCCGTCCCCAGCCATGCGGCTCCCGGCGGGTGACAAGGCCATCCTTCGACGTGATTTTGTACCAATGTGCGGCGGGGTTCGGGCTGCGGGCAGAATCGAGGATGTATTCCCCAGATTCGGATTCTTCATAGTAGGTGACGTTCTCCTTCGTCCACCACTCAATTTTCTTACGCAGCGTTTCCTTGCCATCGGCCACTACTGCAACCGAGTAATAGCGGATGAGCTCAACAAGCTCTTTCTGATAGGCGCTGTCATAAAAGGGGATAATTTCTTCCGCCGGTGTGATGACGTACTGCAAATTACCCGTTTGGTCGTAGTAGATGTGCAGCCACTCTACGCCTTTATTGCTTGCGCCTACAACGTATTCGTTCAGCGCGTCCGTAAATTCCTCATCTGATGTGACAGCGGTTACCGCGTCCTCAAAGGCTTTCAACTCTGGATGATCTTCCGCGCCTTCTACCGTGACGCTGGGCGGTTTGCCTACAATGTATGCGGCCTTCTGGTCTACCTGCTGCTGGTAGATATTGTGAACGTTATGGTGGTTGGAATTGTTTTCGTTCGTGATAAGGTGGCCCGAATGATCAATCCCCGCTGCTGTCTCAACCTCATCGTAAACCCACGACTGCCGGAAATCATGTTGCAGGATATCGTGGCCACCATCATAATACCGCTTGCCGACGGCCATATATTGCTTTGCGGGGTTCGCGTCGTCATCCTTAAGGATCTGCTTGATGATGTCGCTCGTGCTCAATCTGCCGTCTGCGGCAAGCTTTTGCTTGATGAGTTCCATGTTAGTGATGTACATAGCCTTACCTCACTTGCACATTGATCTGATCGTCCTGCGTCGCATAGCGAACGGCATCGATGGTGTGGTTGTCCCGGTCAGGGTAGGCGGCCTTGAAATTGCCGTCTTTGTCCCGGTCAAGCTCGTAGCCGAGGAATTCTCGTGCCGCGTTTGGGCAGCGCTGGTCGTCAATGATAATTTCTTCAAGGTCCCGCAGCCAGTCAATGCCGTGTTTGACGCTGTCCGGCCCCTTGCGGGCGCCGATTACCCGCAATCCATGCTCGTACATTTCGGCAATACTCTTCGGCTCGGCGCTGTCCGCGATGATCTCCTGATTGAGCGTATTTTCCGCCCGGATTAGCTTGGCGGCTGCCCGATTGCTCATCTCGGCTTTGTAAAGTTCGTGGAATATATATAGCCTGCGGCGAGTCTTATCATAATGGCAGACGATATATGCCAGCGGATCAACCGCATATCCCCAGTCGAGGCCGCGACGAATTCGGTCGAATCGTTTGATTTCATCATCGGTGATCCCGCGCAGCGTGACATTTTTAAACACTTCGCCGCCGGTACCGGTAACCTCGCCGAGATATTCATGCCGGTATCGCTCCGGCTGTGTTCCCTGGAGATGGCGGGCCTCGATGAAAAACTGTTCGCCCAGCCAACCGGCCGGGACGCTCTCATATGTGGAATGGTGGATGACACGGTCCAGTCGATTGGCGCGCACCTCCTCATTCACCCAGTCCCGAACGGATTCCGGTGGGTTGTATGTGTAAAAAACTGTAAATCGCTCCCCGCCGCGCATGAGGGACTGGTTGATGCTGCGCGTCTCCCGCATCCCGCCGAACTGGTTCCACTCCTCGTACCAGACATATCGAAAATATCCGAACGGCGGCTTGATGGATTTGAGTTTCATTGGCTCGTCGGCGCCGCGGAACAGGATTGTCTGGCCAGTGGGCGTGTATGTTAGCCGCAAGGGGCTTTGATTCGCCCGGAAATATTCCTGCACGCCCAAAGCCGATACGGCCCAGAGCATCTGTGTGAAAACAGAATCATGCAGCGTATTCCCAACCTTACGCAAAACAACCGCGTGCGCGTCAGGATGCTGCATGATCCCCAGAATAATTTCAATCGATGTGAAGGAGCTCTTTGTACTTCCGCGCCCGCCCTTGAGGACGTAATGCGTGTGACCGTCTGCTTTGATGTCCCGATGAAGCGCGTAAAACGCGGGGGCGATTACTTGGTCAAGTTTAATCTCAGCCACCGCGATCACCTATGTTGTCAACAATGACGGGCGTATCATGGGAAATGGATACCTTATCCGCAAACATCCCAATATGCCTGCCGATGAGCTCCAGGGCGCGCAGCGCGCCCTTACTGTCAAAGGAGTATTCGCCGGTTTCCACCATTTCGTGTGAACCAAAGTCGAAGCGCATTACCGGCTCAGCCTGCATGCACCGGCTGTAGGTCTCCCACAGGGATTCAATGATCCTATCCTCGGAGATCGCCAGCCTCTTGACCGTCTCAGCTTGTAGTTCCCGCACGCGCGCGAGCATGTCAGCATTCGTCAACAGTCTCGATCCTTGCTGCTTCGCCGTCTTTTCGCTATATCCGGCTCGGACAGCAGCCTGTGTGGCATTATAATCGATGACGTACTCCCGGGCAAACCGCTCGTGCTTCTCTTTTAGTTTCACTGTCCTCACCACCTCATAAAAATAGCGAACTGCCTGAGATTGGCAGTCCGCTGGTGTTGTCTTTGATCCCCGGTATTACCGCCCCGGGGAAGGCGGGAAGAAAGGAGAAAAATGAAAGTGAAAAAAAGGTTCTTGCAATCATTCCACAGTACCAATTATAGACCCTATTTTGAGAAAAAGGTGCAAACTTTAAATTTCGTGAAGATTTTCTGCCAACCGAACGAGAAATCGCTTGCGCACTTGCTTCATCGAACGGAGGCACATCGGCAGATCGAGGTACATCATTGGGATGTGTTCAAAAAGATTTTTCTTAATCAAATCTCGTTCATGCTGCTTGCGCAGCGACATCCACGCCTGCTCCACCGCCCTGATTTTCCTGTCA
>DCJV01000148.1:0-2926 GCA_002320555.1 Ruminococcaceae bacterium UBA1691
ACAACTTTATTATAGCACTTCAGGTGAAAACGATTAGTCTTGATAAAGAACCCAAAGTTTCCATGGGTGGCTTTCGTGTTCTCCCAGATTATTCCGTTGATGACTTTCCGCGAGATTTTCGTCTTTTGGTCCTATCTGGGGGGCTTGCATGGATGGAACAGAAAAATAATGCCGTCTTACCGCTTGTTGATTATGCAGTCAAACATCATATTCCCGTAGGTGCGATATGTAACGCTGCTAATTTTATGGCGGAGAACGGATATTTGGATAATATCAAACACTCTGGAAATACTCTGGAATTTATGAAGTCCCAGGCTCCACACTATAAAGGAGAAAAGCATTTTATTGAAAGACAGGCTGTATGCGACGCAAATATTATTACTTCAAATGGCTCAGGGGTGTTGGAATTTACACGAGAAATTTTATCGCTACTAAAGGCAAAGCCGGAAACTAAAATATTGGAATGGTATCATCTGAACAAAATTGGATTTTACCATGATTAAAACAAAGTTAAATCAATTCTGAAGGCAGCAAAAGAAAAAAACGTCGTATAACACTCAAAAAATGGTTTCTTTCTACTGTGTGACAGGAAGAAAAAAGACGGGCAAGAAACAATCGTTTATTACTTGTCTTTTTCTACGATCTGTGCGAAACTGGTTAGAACACCTTGTTATGTGTAAACAGCGTAGAGTGGTGGAAAACAGAGCAAAAATTTTTCGGGCGGCAGCGGCACAGCCCGTTGCCGCCTTGTCTACAACATTACAGCCTCTTGAAAACCAGCCCTTCTCCAAATACAACATTTTGCAATAAACGCTCCGTGGAGTTTGCCAGAAGACTATTTTGGCACCTGCTTTTTCTCTTCCATAGCGGCCAGGGCCGCCTTCAGTTGCTTTTTTTTATATTTCATTGTATCGATGAGCTCGCGTGGGATGAGGATACCGTGCATATGCGGCTCCAAAAACGGATAAAACAGCCGCAGAAAAAATTTAGAGACCGCCACAAAGGGCCGGAAATGGATCAGCCGCGTTGCCATCATCGCCATCTCCCCCGCCAGCTCGCGGATTGTTGGTGCGCTGCCAGGACGGATATGGACACGAAGCGCGTCAAATTGAAAAACAATTGTGCGTTTCGCAACTGTTTCCAGCGGACGGATCCAAACCTCCAGCGTCCTTTCATCGAGCCATGCAGCACTGGCGCAGACGGTATAGGCAATGCCTCCCAGCACAATTTTCCCATAGCGCTGGTGACCGTCCATACCGCAGACGACGGTATTCGTTTCATCGCCCTCGGTCCAGGTCATCGCGCATTTATCCACGCTGAAGGCAAAGAGGATCTGATCAAAATTACCCGCCTTATCGCGCTTCAAATAGGTCGCAGCGATCGGCAGGATGCTCGGCGGAAAGTGGATGAGATTGAGCGAGCGGCGGCGCTTGACGCGGATGACGCTCTGCTCCAGCTTTTCCTCCAGGCGGCTGCGGATGCCGACAGGCACCACGTCCAACGGGTAAGACTCCTCCAGCAGTTCATGCGACACAGGAGGCGTTTTTTCCACCGTCTTCTCCTGGAAAGCCTTCGGGAAATGCCGCCAGATGCAGTCGAGCACGGCCTGTTCATCGAGCGCAGCGTTCGTCATCACCAGCACGGCGTCATAATCCTCAAAGACGATGCCGAACTGTGAAAACAGGCCGTCCGCGCGGTAGGCGTGTTCCTCCCCCCTGCACCGCCAGAGGCCGAAGCCGTAGCCTGCGCTCGTATCCGTCCCCTTGCTGGAGGAATTGTCCGTCTGCTTCTGCGGTGCTGATTTTGCCCAAAAGGCAGGGATCACCTGTTTGCCGTTATAAACACCGCCCTGCGCATAGCAGAGCATGATTTTGGCAAAGTCCTCCGTTTTCAGCCACAATCCCCAGCCGCCGGCTTCCACGCCGTTTTCATCTGTCTCCCAGAAGGGAGTTGTGATCCCCAAAGGACAGTATAGCCGGGGCGTCAAGAACTGCGTCACGCTCGCGCCCGTGACGCGGTGGATCGCGGCGCAGAGCATATACATATTCTCATTGACATATTTCCAGCGGCCGGGCCGCCCCTCCCATCCGGAAGCAAAAAAGCGCGCGACCCAGTCGCCTTTTTCCTTTGGATCGAGAAAATTCGCCTCCTTGCCGCTCTGCATAGCGACCAGATGAAAGATGGTTAGTTCCCAGAGCGGATCGTCCGGCGACTTCGGCATATATTCTGGAAAGAGATCCAGAATGCGCGTGCTCAGCGTAAAAAGCCCCTCTTCGATGGCAAAGCCGACGGCAATCGCTGTCACAGTCTTGCTCACGGAATACATCGGATGCGGGATATCGGGCGCAAAAGGGTCATGGAATGCCTCCGCCGCAACAAAGCCGCCGCGCAGGACCATGTAGCTGTGGTTTTCAATGCCACTCTCCTTTAAATCCTCGACGAAGCGTAAAATTTCTGCGGAGGAGATGCCTACCTCCTCCGGCGAAGCGGCACGCGGCAGCGGCGCGGTCAGATATTCTCCCATGCCCTTTTCGCCTCCCTGCTGATAATTGTATTAGTATAGCACAAAAATTCTCATCCAGGTAAATTTCAAAGAAAATAAATCGCGCCGGATGCCCGGCATCCGGCACCTATTTCATATAACAAGCATGCAGCCGCTTTTGGGAAACTGTTCGATCTTTCCCGCAGCTGCATTTCATGCCGTGCTTCATTGCGATATATATTGCTATTTTTTTGAGGCGGGTTGACCTTTTACCGAAGACCCGCTATATTGAAAAAAGATTAAGATTGAAAAAACAGAGGCGTTTTGATGGATTACCAAATGAAGCGCATGAAGCGCAAAACAGTTGGCATTTATATTACAAAAGAGGGCTCCGTAGAAGTACGTGCGCCGTATAGCGCCCCAAAGGCGGAAATCGACCGCTTT
>DCJV01000148.1:2982-4090 GCA_002320555.1 Ruminococcaceae bacterium UBA1691
TTTCCTTCAACGCAACCGGCTTTCTCCTGCCGGAGACGTCCTCGGAGGAACTGCGCGCGGCCCTTGCGGACTTCTACCGCCGGGCGGCAAAAGAGTATCTTCCAAAGGCGGTGGAACGGTTTGCCCCGCTCATTGGAAAAAGCCCCAAGCAAGTGCGCATCACCTCGGCAAAAACGCGCTGGGGCTCCTGCTCGGCAAAGGGCGGGCTCAATTTTTCCTGGCGGCTGATGTTCGCGCCGCCGGAGGAAATCGATTACGTTGCCGTGCATGAGCTTGCGCATCTGATCGAATTGAACCATTCCCCTCGCTTCTGGGCGATTGTGGAAGCCATCCTCCCGGATTACAGGGCTCGCCGCCAGGCCCTTGCAGAATTGCAGGAAATTCTCCTGCGTCAGGGATGGTGAACGCTCAAAAACATGAAGTTATAGCCCTCTTCATTGATGATCTGCTCCATATAGGCCGTGTAATCGGCGCTCAGGACGTCGCCGGGGTTATCGTCTGTGGTCAGCCCCGTCACCTCCGGATGGGCGGAGAGATTGACAATGCAGGTAGACTTTACGTTCCCGTCGTCTGGGACGAACCGTAGGCAGTAAAAAATCAAGCTTTTTATCCAACTATATTTTGCATGATGCCCATATAGAAGTATCATTATATTCAGCAAAAAAATCTTCCGATTGCGCAGAAATATGGTATAATATAGTTTCTGGATGATCATAAAATTGGAGGATACAAAAATGAACGTACAGATTCTCGAAAACGCGCAGGAAATCGGCGTGGTCGTGGGCAGGCTGTTTGTCGAGCAGGTAAAGGAAAAGCCGGATAGTGTGCTGGGGCTTGCGACTGGCTCCTCCCCGATTCCGACCTATCAATTTTTGACGAAGGAATATAACGCTGGAAATATCTCCTTCCGCAATGTCACGACCTTCAACCTCGATGAATACTGCGATCTGCCGCGAGACGACAAAAACAGCTACTATTCCTTTATGTTTGCGAATCTGTTCCGCCATACGGATATCGACCCAGCGCGTGTGAACTTCCTCGACGGCAATGCCGCGGACGAAAAAGCGGAGTGCGCACAGTACGAGGCGCGCATCCAAGCGGCAGGCGG
>DCJV01000148.1:4133-6270 GCA_002320555.1 Ruminococcaceae bacterium UBA1691
AATTCACGCACACTACATACAAGGTAGCGCTCACACAGAGCACGCTGGAAGCGAACAAGCGCTTCTTCCCGGATTCCGATATGCCGCACTATGCGTTGACGATGGGCATCGACAGCATCATGCAGGCGAAAAGAATCGTCTTGATCGCCACGGGCGAAGCCAAGGCGCAGGCGGTTTACAACATGATCAAAGGCGAGGTTTCTCCGAAGTGCCCGGCATCTGTTTTGCAGAAGCATGAGGATGCACATATTTTCCTCGACCGCGACGCTGCGAAGCTGCTGTGAGCAATTTTTCAAAGTAAATAATTGGGCCTGCCGCAGTGATCTTTTCTGCGGCAGGCCTGATATTTGATCCATTCCTATAAAAGCGTTTCAGGCTTCGTTTGCTTCCGGCAGCGACAGCCGCACGAAGGTTTTGGCGCCCTCCTGCAAAAACGTAAAACGCACCGGTGCATCCAAGCCCCTGTCTGGGATTGTGACCGCATCCCGACCCTGCTGTTTTCGGCCGGAGGTAAGCCCGTGGGCCCGCATAATCTGAAATCCATCCTTTGTTTCGGCGACAGTATACTGGCCCAGGCGGCGATAAAAATCCAGGAAATCCTGCTTGGTATATTGCGTCTCATAGGATACCGCCGGATCGAAGCGGTAATAAATGGTTCCCTGCGATTGCATCAAGGAGATCAAATGATAGGGAAATACAAAGGATTGACTCGCCTCTCTTTCCCCCAACACAGCCTGCATATCAAACAGCAGAAAGTTGCAACAGGAATCCGTGGAAGCATTCGTCTGCCGCAGAATCAGGTAGCAGGCGGGAAGTTTTTTCTGCCAGATCAACAGGGAATCCGCGCCGAACTGCTTCACTTCGTAACCCTCCCCCAACTTGGCGGGAAGCCGCTGCGCAAACGCCTCCAAATCTTCGCATTGGAAAGAGGTCGCCACGCCGTGGGGTAGGCCCTTCGTGCGATAGGGAATCTCAATCGCTTCCCCAGAGAAGAAATCATTGGCACAAAGGGTGGGGACCGTTCGTACCCTGCCCGCCGGAGAGAGTGCAAGCGCCAAAATGCCCGCAATCAGTAGCAGAGCTATGCCGAGCGAAGCAAAAAGCAGCTTCTTGCTGCTTGAACGCTTCCCCTTCTTCTCATTCATGATAACAGCTCCCCCTACTAGCAGGTTAAAGTATATATACTTCCCCAGATACCGCTAATATAGACTTTACTATGACCGATCCAGCCATAATGAACAATAAGTTCATTCGGTCTGTTTGGAAGGTTCACATAACGATATCCATATGCCACAACTGCATGATTTGTTGTAAGTCCTCCACCTGGCTTACTCAGTGATCCAGCAAATACAATCACCGGCTTGTTGGCACTTATTTTTGAACAAATTAAACCTGTAGTCGGAACATACCAAGTGCTATGTTCAATTCCGGATTGGCTCAAACCCAATCGATTACAATAAATGCGGATATAATTGCTTAATAAAGTTTTAATTTGATTTGCATGTGTACTAAAAGGTAATCCTAATTGAACGCGCAGTTTATCTACTAGATAATTTGTAAGTCGCTTATCTATATAATATTTACCATTTTTAGTGGTGTAGTCAGCCGCTTCAGTAATATTCCTCCGTCCAGAGGATCTATAATAATATAGTATCATTGCAGCAGCAATATAACCGCAAACGCCATTGTCGCCTCTTGTTATATATCCGGGGTCATATAAGTTACTTAACCTGGACGAGGATGATACATACGTTTCTGATGATGCGGCAGCCGCTTTAGGTTGATAGACAGCAAATTTTTTTGTTAAGTAGTCGTTTACCGCTTCATATCTATTCTGTTCAAGCTTACTGTACTGCTCTTTACACTGCTCTTTAAGCACAGCAATATCCTCTTGGGAGATAGCTTTACCTGTATGCAAATCGACTGTCTCCATTTGATTATTTTTTTTATAAAACATACCAATACCTGCATAATACAAATTTCCTTCATAGCCTAAAAAAGGAGAATCACAAGTAGTGCTATATTCTACAAAAATACCTGTATCCTCATTTAATATGGCATACCCCGTGGGAACAAATTCGGCTACCGTGTAGGCATTCCCAGCGAAATCATGAACCGTCCTCATTTTTGATAATGT
>DCJV01000148.1:6369-11214 GCA_002320555.1 Ruminococcaceae bacterium UBA1691
CACCGTAAACAATTCCTGTAAACTGCATAGAACTTAAAAACGCAACTAGTATAACTGCTGTGATTTTAATAAACTTCTTCATTGTTATAACCATTCCTTTCTGCTCTGGTAAAAACTTGTAAAGCTCTTATCACTATTTTAAAATATAACATCGGGAAGGTTGTAAAGAAGATTCTCCGTCAAAAAACAGCGAACCTCTGTTATTTGTTCAATGGTATCACCCCATCCATCTTTCTGATAATATCCCCATCAATTACTATTATATGAATAATTATTAAAAAGTCAATGATTTTAGGATATTTTTACAATTTGAGAGAAGTTAATTCACATCGACTCCTCATAGGCCGATTCAGTGCATTGTTGGCCTATTAACAAAACGCATCGGACTGCTCTTTATTCAGTCCGGTGCGTTGCAAATTAGATTTCTCCAATTTTCAAAATAAATTATTCTTCACTTTGTTTCTCCGCCAGCTCCCGCAGCAGCTCGATCTCCCGCGCATGGCCTTCCTCATCATGCGGCGTTTCCAAGCACATCGGCAGCTTTGAGAGCACCGGATGCCGCACGATCCGCCGGAAGGCATCCAGGCCGATCTGCCCCTCGCCGATGGGCGCATGGCGGTCCTTCGCGCTGCCCAGAGGATTCCGGCTGTCCGCAAGATGCACAGCGCACAGCCTTTCAAGGCCGATCACGCGGTCAAACTGCGCGAGCACACCGTCGAGATCATCTACGATATCGTATCCGGCATCGAAGACATGGCAGATATCCATGCACACGCCCATCTTGTCGCCAAGCTCCACCCGGTCAAGGATTTCCCGCAGCTCTTCAAACCGGCGGCCGACCTCGCTGCCCTTGCCCGCCATCGTCTCCAACAAAACGGTTGTGGACTGCTCCTGCCTAAGGATCGCATTGAGCGTATCCGCTATTAGGATGATCCCCCGCTCCGCCCCCTGCCCAACGTGGCTTCCCGGATGGAAATTATAGAAATTACCCGGCAGTGCCTCCATGCGGATCAGGTCGTCCGCCATCGTCTCCAACGCAAATTCCCGCACATGCGCATCCGCCGAGCAGGCGTTGAGCGTATAGGGCGCATGGGCGATGATTTTTCCAAATCCGTGCTCCGCCATCAGCTCCCGCAGGGCCTGCGCGTCCGCAAGATCCAGTGTTTTCGCCTTGCTGCCACGCGGATTGCGTGTGAAGAACTGGAAGGTATTCGCCCCGATGTGCAACGCGGTTTTTCCAAGGGCCAGAAAGCCCTTCGAGGAGGACAGATGGCAGCCGAGAAACAATTGCGGCATCAGAAAAACTCCTTTTCAAACAAAGTGGTCTGCGCAAGACGCAGGCTTTGGCTGGGAGCGTCTTTTATCATCTCCGTTCCGTCCGGCCACCCAAGCAGCATGGGAGAGCGCGGGTCGTGCATTGCAGCCCGGCGGCGGGCACGCTCTATTCCCCGATTGGCATAACAATAGGCGCAGCCGTTTGTGCAGCTGTCGTAAGAGCCGATGTCCACGCTCTCCATGCAGCCGCAGAAGGGGCGCTGATTCGGGTCTTTTTTCGCGTGAACCGGACAGCCGATGATCCGGCCGATCAAATTGGAATCAATGCAGGCCGCGTGAAAAATCCCATATGCGCTGAGATCAACCGCCTCCGAGCAGGTGAATAGCGGCATGCCATACCGCGCGGCGGTTTCGGCAAAGCTACGCGCAATCTGGTGCATGGTTTTCTCATCCGTCTCCTGAAACCCGCTACGGTCCTTTGCGTATCGGTCAAAAAAGCTGAAGATGCAGCGGCATGCGCTATCGTGCAGTTCGCGGCATAGGAATTCAAACTGCATCCTGTGCCAACCGGCAGGATACGCGTTATCCACGATCACCGGATCATACCGCCACACGAGGCGCTGCGGCCCGATTTTTTCGCTCAGGAGACGGAAGGTTTCGATCCGCTCCCTAAGGCCGGGCAGATTCTGCTCCACCGCATCCCCATAGGGATTCAACGTAAACTGAAAATAAAAGGGATATCCCCTTTCTTCAATTTCAGGAAGGAAACGGAGAAAGGGGCGCGGATTTTTGCTCCAGAAAACAATGCAATCCACAACTTCCCTTAAAAGCGGAACCCTTCGAAGCGTGTGCGGCGCATACGGATTCGGCACGAGGGCAAAGCCCTCCCGCAGGCGGTTCAGAAACCATTCCCCATAGCATGCCGGAATATCCGTGCGGCGGCTGACACTGAGAATCATACTGCACCGTGCTCCTCGATTTGACGCAACAGTGCCTTTTCTTCCTCCCTGCGCTGCTTGCGCAGAAGGCTGCGCCGGCGGCCAGCCTCCCATTCCGCTTCGTCCTCGGGCGTGTCCAGGATCAGCTTTGGCACCTCGACGGGCCGCTCATTTTCATCGAGCGCGACGACGACAAGATAGGCGCGGTTGACAAGCTCCCGCTTTCCGTCAAGGCTTTCGACAAAGGCGTCTACCCGTACCTCCATGGAGGTGCGCCCGACATAGGTCATCCGGCCCTTGATGACAACCGTATCATTCGCATAGGCCGGGGCCTTAAAATGCAAATGGTCGATAAAGGCCGTTGTCACATTGCAGTTACTGTGGCGGCGCGCCACAACACCCGCGACCACGTCAATCCATTCGACGAGCTGCCCGCCGAACAGCCGGTGGTAGCCGTTGATATGCTCCGGCATGATGATCTGCACTTGGCTGGTCATAGAATCGGAAACGTGCTTCGGTGTGAGGTCTGCCATAAAAAAGCCCCATTTCATTATTTTTTCATAGTTACAAATCTATTTTACCCGAAAAGCCATGCCTTTTCAATGGCGTAGTCACAAGGGATTCTTGCATTTCTTTCCACTAATCTGTATAATAAAGCATTGATTTCAACAAAACATATGAAAAGATACCGTTAGAGGGAGGTCTTTCGTTTGAAAAATATTTTAGTAACCGGCGGTGCCGGTTTTATCGGAGGCAATTTCATCCACTATCTGCTGCAAAACCGGTCGGACTGCCGCGTCGTCTGTTTCGACGCCCTGACCTATGCCGGGAATCTGGAAACGCTCGGGGAGGTTCTGGACAATCCCCGCCTGCGCTTTGTGCACGGCGATATCACTGATCGGGGCGCCGTCTACCGCCTGTTTGAGGAAGAAGGCTTTGACGCGGTTGTCAACTTTGCAGCAGAGAGCCATGTTGACCGCTCGATCGATACGCCGGAAATCTTCTTGAAAACTAATATCCTGGGCACACAGGTGCTGCTCGACGCATGCAACAAATTTCAGACAAAGCGCTATCATCAGGTTTCAACCGACGAGGTTTATGGTGACCTGCCGCTCGACCGGCCCGACCTGTTTTTTACGGAAGAGACGCCGCTCCATACCTCCTCCCCCTATTCCGCGAGCAAGGCATCAGCCGACCTGCTCGTGATGGCCTATTACCGGACCTATAGCACACCGGTGACGATTTCCCGCTGCTCAAATAACTATGGCCCGTATCATTTCCCGGAAAAACTCATCCCGCTGATGATCCTCAACGCACTGGAGGACAAGCCCCTTCCGGTCTACGGTGATGGAAAAAACGTGCGTGACTGGCTGTATGTCGAGGATCACTGCCGCGCCATCGAGCTGATTTTGGAGAAAGGGCGCGTGGGTGAAATCTACAATGTGGGCGGCCACAATGAAAAGCAGAATATCGAGGTGGTCAAAACAATTCTCAAAGCGCTCGGCAAAGGCGAGGAGCTGATTACCTTCGTCAGGGACCGCCCGGGCCACGACAGGCGCTATGCCATCGACCCGGCGAAAATCCACAGGGAGCTCGGCTGGCTGCCCCGGACGAGCTTTGACGACGGGATTCAGAAAACGATGGATTGGTATCTAAAAAACCGCGCGTGGTGGGAGCATATCCGCAGCGGCGATTATCAGAACTATTATGAAAAGCAGTATGGGATGCGTTTGTAAAAATCATGCGTCCATCAAATTTCAGCTCCGGGTTCAAATCCGGAGCTTTTTTGGTTAAAGCGGGACGATGCGGGCATGCTAAAATACGAGGTGATGATACGATGTCCTATGTCGACCCGAAATTGAGGCCGTATTTTGAATCGCTTTCGATCGATTTAAAAAATGAGATTCTGGAGCAGG
This sequence comes from Ruminococcaceae bacterium UBA1691, assembly GCA_002320555.1. Taxonomy (GTDB): domain Bacteria; phylum Bacillota; class Clostridia; order Oscillospirales; family Acutalibacteraceae; genus Fimivicinus. The sequence goes on from DCJV01000148.1 coordinate 10,499, forward strand.
ATGTGGAGCTGCGGACGCTGAATGATCTGATTCAGTGTCTGGACAGGATCGTGAAGGAAGGATAAATGCTCATAAATCATCGGGCTTCTACGTATACTTCTCCTATAAAGGAGCTGGTACATTATGATCATCAAATGGAAACCTTTGATCGCCAATCTGGCAATCAGCTTGGGTGTCGGATTGCTGTCCGCCCTGTTGACGATGAACAGCATGAAAGCGGTCTATGCGGATCTGAACAAGCCGCCGCTCTCTCCACCCTCGTGGGTGTTCGGCGTGGTCTGGACGATTTTATTTTTGCTGATGGGGATTTCCGCCTATCTGGTATATACGTCCGACGCAAACGCAGACCGCAAACGCAACGCCCTTGTCGTATATGGCGTACAGCTGGTTTTCAATCTGCTGTGGTCCATCTTTTTCTTTGACCGGCAGTGGTATTGGTTTTCCTTTGCTTGGCTGATTGTGCTGTGGTTTTTGATCCTGACGATGATTGTCATGTTCTCCAATATCAGCCGGAAGGCGGCGTTGCTTCAAATCCCCTACCTCCTCTGGGTAACCTTTGCCGGATATTTAACGGCAGGCGTTGCGATGCTCAATTAAAGCAAATGAAAAGAAAAACGGGAAAGCGGATTTTTTATCCACTTTCCCGTTTTTTGATACATCATCAAGTAATCCGGTTGAGCTTCCTGTGGACAATTGCCATGAGAATCATAAACAAA
>DCJV01000148.1:11224-12209 GCA_002320555.1 Ruminococcaceae bacterium UBA1691
GCAAAGCACAGGCACGCGAGCACCAGAAAACCGGCCCCGCCGAGAACGCCGGTGAGATTTGGGCCCAGGAAGGGATTGGCCTGCACGCTCATAAACAGGCTTTCCGGCGTCCAAAGGTCGATGCCGTTGACTGCAGCATGAAAAAGGACGCAGGGCCACACAGATTCTGTTTTGAAAAAAAGATAGGAAGAGATTGTGCCCAATACGATGCAAAACAGCACCATGGCAAAAATATTTGCCACCGGGTGACCGGGGCCATAGTTATACCCCATTGCGACCACTGGCGCATGCCACAGGCCCCAGACACAGCCGGTGAGCAGGACGGCCCTGGGCGCGGTCATTCTTTTGCACAGATGCGGCAGAAGATAACCCCGCCAGGCGAATTCCTCGCCGAAGCACTGCACAAGCCCCATCAGGGGATTCACCAGAACGGCCAGCGGAATCGTCGTGAGCAGCGTCCGGCCGTATTCCGCCGGAGAGGCCGTACCCGATTCCGTAAAGAAGCTGGAATGCAGCGGATCCCACTGCTGCGGCAACAGGAGAAAATACAATCCGGCGCCTGCGAGAGCAACCGCGGGGGTGAGGAAATACGCCGATAAATACCACTTCATGTTTCCGCGCCAATGAGGCTTCAGATACAGCGCCTTTGTGCCTTCCCGCGTCACGATCCGCGCCAGGATGCAGCTGAGCGCCGGTGTGAGCATCAAGGCCGTAAGAACGGCTTCTGATCTTGTGCGGAAATAAAGCAGGCTGCAAACCAGCAGAGAAAATCCGGTGATGCCGCCGAACAGCGTCAGGCGCTTCGTTTCTGTGCTCATTTGTCCACCCGTCCCCCGTTATGCCGGGTCAGCGACCAGACAACGCCGCCAATGGCAAACAGAAGGCCGAGGCCAACACAGACCGCCATAATGAAAAAAAGGATGTTGGCGTTTTGCGTATTCGCAAAGGCGGGGCTGGCCCAGTCGTGAAAGTTTACGCGCGGCAG
>DCJV01000148.1:12282-34048 GCA_002320555.1 Ruminococcaceae bacterium UBA1691
AGCCACGGCAGCAGGATACAGTAAAGCGTGATGGGGAAAGCAGTTGGCAGCAGCGCATATCCGTAACCTGTCAGCAGGCAAACGGCCGCCTCCAGCAGAAAGAGCAGCACCGTATCAACGGCAAAACAAAGCAGCGTTTTATGCGACGCCAACGCCTGCGGAAGCCGTATTCCGCGCAGCACAAACGGAAGAAATACCACTGTGAAGCCGAGCAATACGGATAAAAAGGTGATGAGAAACCAGTCCCCTCCCACATAGAGCCGGCAGACGAGCAGCAAAAGGTTCAGGGAGAGATAAAAAGAGCCCAGCGTCCACAGCCCGCGGTTTTTCTTCACCAGCACAGGCACCATCGTCAAAGAAAAAGCGACCGCCTCTGCCGTGAGCACGATAAAGAACCAGGAGAGCGTATGCTGGACGGCCAGATTGCAGATAAAGCACACCAGAAGGGAGATGCCATAGAGAGCGAACAGAATGCCGGAATAAATGCGCACCATCCGCCGGAATTTTTCCGCCTGCTTTTCAAGTTCAATTTGCTGTACGTCCTCGCTGGCCGTAATCAATTCATGCTCTGTAATATGCAGCACCTCACAGATCGCGGAGATCAGCGTGATATCCGGATAAGTCACTCCACGCTCCCATTTGGATACGGCGGTATCCGTCAGATACAGGCGGGCGGCAAGCTCATGCTGTGTCAGACCCGCTTCCTTCCTTTTCTGCGAGATAAAGCGGCCAAAGGTGCGCTTATCCTGTAACGATTTTTCTTCGTTCATATAGGATTCCTCTTTTCGTTCGTGGTATGGTTCCCCAGTCGACAAAGGGTGGCAGCCGCCGGTTGCATCGGAAGATGCGGATGGAATCAGCGGTTAGCTACACGATATCCCCGCGCAGAATTTTTGTCAACGAATCCGGCGCATTTTGCGGATAGCCTGTTAAGCCAGCGGCCGTTTTTACCGGAACTACGTGCTTTCTGATTGTTGCATCGAATCGAAAATTTCGCGGTAATGATCTGCAAAAATACTGCCGCGCCGCCACAAGAAAGTGAAATCGTGCTGGAGCGGGAAATCCTCCATCTCGATCGCCCGCAGTCTCCCGTCCTGCAATTCCTCCCGTACGGCAGCCTCATAGAGGAAGGTGACACCGCAGCCTTTTTGCACAAGCGTTTTGATCGCATGGAGATTGCTGATCTGCGCCGTCTGGTAAAAATCCTGCACAGTGAGGTTGCGCCCCTCCAGATATCGCTCTAGGATTTCGCGCGTCCCGCTGCCCGGCTCCCGCAGGAGAAGCCGCTCCCCCAGCAGATCCTCCACCCGATGTGGCTGCGCTGCAAAACGGTACCCGGCGCCGCAGACGGCCAGATAATTTTCCCGGGAAAATGGCAGGGAATCATATTCCCGCTTTTCGAAAAATCCCTCGACGATGGCAAAATCGATCTCGCCCGTATCAATCCTTTGCAGTAGCTCGCGGGTATTGGCTACGATAAAGTGAACGTCCGTCTCCGGATAGTGGAGTAGATACGCAGCAAGTCGCTCCGGCACCGCGAATTCCCCCACGGTGAGCGTTGCGCCGAAGATCAGGCTTTTGTGGTCCCTGCCAAGTGTACGAAGCTGCTCCCGGAGAAAGATTTCGTCATGCTTCATGGTTGTGGCTGCGCTCAAAAGCGATTTCCCGGCCTGTGTCAGCGCGAGCCTCTTCCCTTGATAAGTAAACAATGAAACGCCATACAGCTTTTCAAGATAGTGGATATGCTGAGACACGGCGGGCTGTGTGATATGAAGCGTTTGCGCCGCGCGGGTAAAATTCATGGAGCGGCAGACCGCCAAAAAAGTATCCATTCGAAAATCGAGCATCGTTATGACCATTCTTTCCATAAAAATTTGAATCATTTCTTTTTCAAACTGCCCTTTTCCGTTTTATCATAACATAATCTTATCAATAAATAAATATTTATCATTTCATTTTATCTAAAGAACGTGTTATGATGGAACAAATTGCTGTGAGAACTGCAGAAAAATCGCAATTCTCATCAAAAGGGGTAGACATTGGATGAAATCATTCCTGCAAAAAAACTGGAGCGGCCTGCTGGTTTGCCTCGCAATCTCCATCCCGGCGTGGTTCCTCGGGCAGCTTGTCCCCGTGGTCGGCGGGCCTGTCTTTGCGATTCTCGCAGGCATGCTGCTAACGCTGCTTCTGAAAAAGAAAGACCGGCTCCAGCCGGGCATTACCTTCACCTCAAAAAAGATTCTTCAAGCCGCCGTTGTGCTGCTGGGCTTCGGAATGAATCTGACGGACATCCTGCAAAAGGGAAAGCAGTCCCTACCGATCATCTTAGCGACGATCTCCACATCGCTGCTCATCGCCTTTATCCTGTGCAAGTTGATGAAGGTCCCCTCCAAAACCGCAACGCTCGTGGGCGTGGGCTCCTCGATCTGCGGCGGCTCTGCCATTGCGGCGACCGCGCCCGTCATCGATGCGGATGATGAGGAGATCGCGCAGTCCATCTCGGTGATCTTTCTTTTCAACGTGATTGCGGCACTGATCTTTCCGACCCTCGGCGGCCTGCTGGGCTTGTCGAACGAGGGCTTCGGCCTGTTTGCCGGCACGGCGATCAATGATACCTCCTCCGTCACCGCAGCCGCACAGGCCTGGGACGGCATCCACGGCAGCAATACGCTTGACACGGCGGCGATCGTCAAGCTGACGCGCACGCTCGCGATCATCCCGATTACGCTTGTCCTCGCGCTGGTGCGCACGCGTAGGGAAAAGAACAACGCCACAGGGGCAAAGGTCAATCTCAAAAAGATTTTCCCGTTTTTCGTTCTGTTTTTCCTGCTCGCCTCCGTTGTGACGACGGTATTCCACCTTCCGGCGGCGGTCACAAGCCCCCTAAAAGGTTTGAGTAAATTCTTCATTGTCATGGCAATGGCGGCAATTGGCCTGAATACGAATATTGTCACACTGGTCAAAACGGGCGGCAAGCCAATCTTTGTGGGGCTATGCTGCTGGATCGGCATCGCGGGCGTGAGCCTTCTGATGCAGCATGTGCTGGGCATTTGGTAAACAGAATATAAAAGCCGGAAGCTGCTGCAAAATGATCTGCAGCAGCTTCCGGCTTTTATTATCATGGATGCTTAGCCGCCGGGCAGGAAATCAGTGTGTGTGATTTCCCCGCCCGCGCTGCCTGTGCTCCTAATCGGGTTTCGAAACGATTATGCAAGGTTGAGCCGCTTGCTCAGCAGCCAGCGCGTGACAAAGAAATAAACCAAATTGAGGACGATCATCACAACTGCGCTTACACCGAGCATGCCATAGAAAAATCCGGTGGGAGACTGTTCCGCCAGAGATTGCAAACTCCTGAAAAAGCTGATATCCGCAGAAGAAAAAATCAGCGCCGCCGCAATGATGCCGAAGAACACAACAAACTGCAATACAGCATTGAGGATTAGATATGCCACCGCGCTCGCGAGTAGCCGGTTCTGCGGCCACTGCCCACCGATGGCGATGCACAGATAAAAATACAGATAGGTATTGGCAAACACGAGCAGCATAAAGAGGCCAAATAGGAACAGCGCCGAATAAAAGCTCATGCCGGTCTGCGCCTGAAAAGAGGCCGGTATGGATGGGACGGCTGTGATGTCCGGAAGATTCCAAGCAAACAGGAGAACCGCCAAGATGCAGACGATCATGCCTACAAACATCCAAATCAAACCGGTTGTTAGTTTGGATAGGATCTGCTGTGCAGGCGTTGCCGGAAGCGTAAACATCAGATAGCCCTCGTCGCCCAGCAGGTTTTTATAAAAACGCTGCACCGGTACGATGACCAGCACAGCCATCATGGCAAGCAATGCAAAGGCGGACAGCACGGAGAAAAGCCCGAAAAGAACCGCTAACAGCGGATGGGTATCATCCCGTCCCGTGAGCAGCCGTGCCACCAGAAAGATCATTTGAAATCCTCCCATGAGGGCGACCACCGCCGCAAACAGCGACAAAAAGATTTTAGACGTGGCTCTCAATTCGTGTTTGATTAACTTCCTCAGCATCTGAATACCTCCCTGAACAGAGCGTCAATGCTCTTGCCGTTTTCCTCCCGGATATAGTCAACACTTCCGGCGAGCACCAGGCGCCCTGCGCCGATCATCACGACATCGTCGAAGACTGTCTCAATGTCATTGATGAGGTGTGTGGATAAAATCAGCGTTGCATCTTCGTTGTAGTTTCGAATAATCGTATTGAGAATATAGTCGCGCGCCGCAGGGTCCACACCGCCGATCGGCTCGTCGAGCAGGTAAAGCTCTGCCTCGCGGCTCATCACCAGGGCAAGCTGCATTTTCTCCCGCGTGCCTTTGCTCATGGCGCTGATTTTATCGTTTGGTTGAACTTTCAGGTCCTTAAGCATCTCCGCAGCCTTGTCGAGCTTGAAATCCGCATAGAAATCGCCGAAGAATTCGAGCGCTTCCCTTACGCGCATGCCCGTGGGCAGATAATTCCGCTCCGGGAGGAAGGAAACGAGCTTCTTCGTCTGTGTCCCCGGCTCCATACCGTTTACACGGATGCTGCCCCGCGTAGGGACAAGAAGACCGGCGGCGAGTTTTAACAGCGTTGTTTTTCCGCTGCCGTTGGGCCCCAGTAGACCGACGATTCGGCCTTTCGGAAAATCGTATGTGAAATCGCAAAGCGCGGGCTTCTGCCCGTATTGTTTGGTCAGCTCCCGGCAGGTCAGGATTGCTTCCATCATGCTTCCTCCTTTTCTTTCTCTAGCAACAGGATTGCCTCTTCTCGGGTAAACCCGAGCCTCTGCATCGCCGCCCAGAATTGCTCGATCTGTTCTCTGGCCTTTTGCCGCCTCAATGCTAAAATCATCGCCTCATCCTCTGTAATCGTACGCCCGGCCGTGCGCTGCGTATTGACAAGGCCGCGCGCTTCCAGTCCCTGCAGGGCACGCTGCATCGTATTGGGATTGACCGCCGCCTCGGCGGCAAGATCCCGCACGCTCGGCAGCTTTCCGCCAGCCCGGTATTCCCCGGCCGCAATCGCAAGCTCCATCTGCTCGATCAGCTGGAGATAAACGGGCCGGTCGGCAGTGATGAACCAGGTCATCTGCATCCCCCCTGTATTATTGTACTATGTGATTAATACAATAATACAGATTATCAGAAAAGTCAAATGACTTCATAGATTATTTACAATCACGCGCACGCTGTTTCGATACAGGCACATATCAGCTAAAAAAGAACCGCCAGCACCCCGTTTCCAAGGGCTGACGGTTCTTACTCTATCAGATTTCCAATTTACTTTACGGCTCGCAGCCGAATATCTTCTGTGCATAGCGCACGCTCGCCATCGCGTCCTTTCCATAGAAATCTGCGCCGATCTCGTCCGCATATTCCTGTGTGAGCACCGCGCCGCCGACCATGACCTTGCACTGGAGGCCGCGCTCACGGATGAGCCGGATCGTCCGCTCCATTGCAGGGACGGTCGTCGTCATCAGGGCGCTCAACCCCACCAGAGAGCAGCCCAGCCGCCCGGCCTCATCCGCTACCCGCTCGCAGGGGACGTTTTTCCCCAGATCGATTACCTCAAAGCCATAGTTATCGAGCATGACCCTGACGATATTTTTACCGATATCGTGGATATCCCCCTCTACCGTGGCGAGCAGGATCGTGCCATGCTTTTCCGGCGCGGTGCCACTCGCCAGCAAATGCTCCTGAATCGCCTGAAACGCATTGGTCGCCGCAGCGGCGCTGCTCATGAGCTGCGGCAGGAAGACCGTCTTCTTCTCAAAGCCTTGCCCGACCTCGTTGAGGGCTGGTACAAGGATATGATTGATGATATCGTTGGAATCCCTCGTCTGCAATAACGCCTTCGTGCTTTCATAAGCCTGCTCCTTCAGGCCGCGCAGCAGAATTTCATAGAGGGACAGTTCTTTTCCCTTCACCGCTTGCTCTCCGCCGCCCGCAAAATGGGAGACATACTGTCCGCATTGCGGATCAAAGCCAGCCAGCGCACAGAAGCTCAGGTACGCGCCGCGCATCGATTCCATATTCGGATTGATGATCCCCGCGTCCAGCCCCGCCTGCAGCGCCAGGGTATAAAAGGCGGAATTGATGACCTCCCGGCTGGGCAGGCCAAAGGAGACGTTGGATACACCAAGCACGGTTTTCACGCCGAGCTCCTGTTTGATCAGGCGCACTGCTTCGAGCGTGGTATGCGCCGCGTTTTCATCCGAGCTGATCGTCATGGTCAACGCATCCACGACGATATCCTTTTTATCGATCCCGTATTTCGCCGCTTCCGATACGATCTTGCGCGCGATTTGGAGCCTACCCTGCGCTGTGGCGGGGATGCCAGCCTCATCGAGCGTCAGCGCGACGATCACGCCGCCGTATTTGCGCGCGAGGGGGAAAACCTGATCCATGATCTCCTGCTTACCGTTAACGGAATTGATCATTGCCTTGCCATTATAGATCCGCAAAGCATGCTCCATCACCGCCGGGTCAGAGGTATCAATCTGCAGGGGGAGCGCCGTCACGCACTGAAGCGCTTCCACCGCCTGCCCCATCACCGCCCGCTCGTCGATGCCGGGCAGGCCGACGTTGACGTCGAGAATGTGCGCGCCGCTCTCCTGCTGCTCAACGGCCTGCGTGAGCACATAATCCATATCGTTTTCCCGCAATGCCTGCTGAAAACGCTTTTTACCCGTGGGATTGATGCGCTCGCCGATGATAACAGGTATTTTACCAATTTCACAGGCTTCCGCATAGGAGGAAACGACTGTCTTCTCCTTCGGCGAAACCGGCGCCGGAATGAGCGCCTGACAGCGTGCAACCGTCTCCCTGATATAGGCCGGCGTCGTGCCGCAGCAGCCACCGAGCACACAGGCGCCCATTTGGGCCATCTGCTCCATTTCCCGGGCAAATGCATCCGGCAGCACATCATAGACGGTTTTCCCATCTCGCACCGCAGGCATGCCTGCATTCGGATTGAGGATCACCGGCGTAGAGGTGCAGGCAAGCAGCTGCGGCAGGAATTCCTTCATCTGCACGGGCCCCAGGCCGCAGTTGAAGCCCAGCGCGTCCACGCGCAACCCCTCCGCCATTGCGACGGCGGCCTCAATGGAACCGCCTGTGAGCAGCTTTCCCTGCGCATCGAAGGAAAAGGTCAGGAAGATGGGCAGGTCCGTATTTTCTTTCACCGCCAGCACGGCAGCCTTTGCCTCATAGGTATCCGTCATCGTCTCGATGATGGCGAGATCTGCGCCTGCCTGTTCGCCCGCCCGGGCGGCCTCGGCAAAGACGTCGACGGCCTCCTCAAAGGGGAGCTCCCCCATCGGCGCGAGCAACTTTCCCGTTGGCCCGATATCCAACGCCACAAAACGGGGCGTATCCCCTGCGCACTGCTTTACCGCACTGCGCGCGTTAGATACGGCAGCTAAGACCACTTCCTGCACCGTATGCCCGCTGTCTTTCAGCTTGAGGCGGTTCGCTCCGAACGTATTGGTCGTGACGATATGGCTGCCCGCCTCCAGATAAGCCGCGTGAATCCCGGTGATCGCCTGCGGATCGGAAAGATTCATCAGCTCCGGCAACGCACCCGCCTGCAGGCCCTTCTCCTGCAAAAGCGAGCCCATGCCGCCGTCGAAAAAAAGCATTTGCTTTCCTAGTAACGAACGAATATCCAATGGAACACCTCATTCTCGTGATGCATCGATCAATTTAAAATTTCAGACAGGTTTTCAACGATTTTCTGCGCGACGTCGGGCTTATTCATCGTGTAAAGATGGATACCCTTCACCCCGTTGGCAAGCAGATCGATAATCTGGTCGGTCGCATAGGCGATCCCCGCCTGCTTGAGCGCGGCCGGATTGTCGCCGAAGCGGTCGAGAATCGAGCGGAATTTCGGCGTGAGCGTCGTCCCCGCCAAGGCACAGATGCGCTTGATCTGCCGCCCGCTCGTTACCGGCATCACGCCCGCGATGACGGGCACGTCGATTCCCACGCGCAGCGCACGGTACAGGAAGCTGTACAATACATTATTATCAAAAAACATCTGTGTAATCAGGAAGTCGCAGCCACAGTCCACTTTTGCCTTTAAATGCTCCAAATCCGCCACATTGCTCGCGCACTCCACATGCCCCTCCGGATAACATGCGGCCCCGATGCAGAAATCTCCGCGGGACTTGATCTCTTCAATCAGCTGATAGGCATATTTATAATATCCAGCCTCTGGGAACTCCATGCCGTCCGGGATATCGCCGCGCAGAGCCAGCACATTTTGAATCCCCTTCTCATGAAGCTCGCCGATGAGCCGAGCCACTTCCGCTCTGGAGGAGGAGACGCAGCTCAGGTGCGCGAGAGCTGTGGTACTGCATTCCTTCTGGATAAAGGAGGCGATATTAATGGTATTCTGGGAGGTTCCTCCGCCAGCGCCATAGGTAACGCTCATAAAATCGGGATTGTGTCGGGAAAGGGCGGAAACTGCATCCTGTACCGGCTGAAAGGGCACCCCGGGCTTCGGTGGAAACACCTCAAAGGAGAGGGTCACGTCCTTTTGTTGCAAACATTCGCGAATCAGCATCTTTCTTCTTCCTTTCAGGCGGTTTCGGTGGAAGCCGCCCTTGTCAAGCGTCTATGTTTATCATGAATGTAATTTATTATACCGAGTGTTTCTCAATTTTACAAGCCACAATTCAAGATGCCCTGCAGGCATTGACAAGGTGAATACAGGAATGGTAACATCAACATAGAAAAGCTTAGGGGAGTTCCCCAAAAAGGAGCGGTATGTATGCGAAAGGACCCGGAAAAAAGGCAAATGGGGAAGGAAAATCGAAAAAAACGGCTTACTGCGATCGTATCCATCTGCGTCTCTGTAGCCATTGTGATCGCCGCGATCGCTGGCACGATTGCCTACACGATGACCAATCAGCTCCCGCAGGATGAAAAGCAGCTCTCTGCACGCGAGAGAGAGGTGCTTCTCAAGACTTTTACGCCCGTTTCATCTGGGGAAAAAAAGCCGCTGAAACGCGTGATTGACAATACTCATCCGCTCAATCTGGTCAATTATTATGGAGACGAACCGCTTGTAACGCTCTGGAATTCGATCCCGGAGAACCAGCGGCCCTACACGGTGCTCCTGCTCATTCCGGGCCACACGCTCCTGCCCGGAAGCGACGAAGCGCTTGCATGGCTTGAAAAGACCGCCGATGAGTGCGAGGAAAACCAGATCCCCTATGCCATTCAGAATATCAACGGGGAATACCAGATGGAGGAGCGCATTCCAATCGCCTGGCTGGAGGAGCGCTTTGCAAGCCGTCACAGCTATTTCTATGGGCTCAACGCCGCCGAACTCTACAATGGCGTGATCTGGCGCGGCGAGGTGGAGAGCAATCATTCCCAATACATCATCGACTGCATCAATCTCGCTGCCAAATACGGCGCATTCTTCTTCTGGACCGACACCAATATGAACTACGACAACGGCATGATACTCGAATGGTTTGAGAAAAACGAGGCGTTTTATTCAGCTTTTAAAAACAATGCGGAAAATATTGTGCTGATGAACAAGGAGTCGTACGGGAACCCCTCCTCCTATTCCGTCATGCAGGGCCTGTGGCTGGCGGGCCTAGTTGGGAACTGGGGCGTGGCGTCCGACTGGTGGCACTGGCAGGTGGATGGCGATAAAAAATCGCTGTTCGGTGAATATGATCGGTATGTCGACGACGAGTGGGACCTGATTCTCTCCTATCCGGAAAACATGTACGTCCAATCCATGATGCTCGTGATGAGCTGCGGCGGCACCTGCTTCAAAGCGGAGGCGCCGAATTTCTCCACCTCCAACGGCGGAAAGCCAATTGCAGGCTTCCAGTACGGAATCGCCCCGCTCTTCGACGCGATTCTCAGCGGAGAGATCACGATTCCAAGCAGAGAGGATGTTTTGAAGGAAACGCCCGCCGCTGTGTTGGGCCGCGCGAATTACCCGGATTTCAACTATAACCTGAAGGAATCAAACCTGTACCCTTCCACCGGACGCTACCGTATTCTTCCCTTGCTTCCCTCCAACCTGCGCGAGGCGGAACGGGAGCTATTTTCTCAAAACGGCATCCTTCTGATCGATCAGGAGAAGGATCAAGCCTATTATGACAATCTGTTTCCGGAGCAGGCACAGGGCGATACCTACGCCATGCGGACGAAGGATCAATGGTATTTTATCAACAACCTGGAAAATACAAAAGGTGAAAAAACGGCCGCGATGACGCCCATTTACAGCAACGCTTCCACCTTCTCTATCACGGCACAGGAGCATACCTCGGCAATTGTCACGGAAAAGAAGGACCGCCTCTCCTTCTACCTTTCCAATTACCGCACGGATAAGGGAGAGATGATCAAAGCTGTTACGCCGGAAACCCGCAAGGAGAAAAGCTGGGTGCAAATCTGCGGAGACCATATGACGCTCGACGAACACGGAAACCCGATTGGGCTCGACGACAGCCAGACGCGCGAAACCACGATCACCGTAACGGGCACATTCAACGGTGGCGCGCCGAAGCTGATCCTGCGAAGCGATATGGAGGGCGGGGCACAAACGCGACCCTTCACCCATACCACGAAATGGGATCCGGATACACAGACGTTGACAGTCGTCGTCCGGCACAATGGGGTCGTGAAGTTGGATATCCTACTCGATCAGGCGGATCATGACCTGACGCTCAACGAGCGGAAGCCGCTTGATGCGGACGAAACGTCTATCGCATCCTCTCTATCCACGACCGCGCTGCAAAAGACGGTCGACAGCTGTATCATCGATGCGGGAAGGCAGTATATCGATAATTCGTATCTTACTTTTCAAAGCGCTCTGGAGCGTGCCAAAGTAATCCTTTCACAAGGTGCATCCTCACAACAGGAGGTCGATGATGCACAGCATGCGCTGGAAAGCGCATACCGCGGCCTAGTGCCCATTTCGGAATATGTCTCCCTGCTCAGAGAGGTGATCTCCATGGACCTCACAGGCTATTCGCAGGATGCAATCGACAAGCTTTGGCTTTCCTTCGATGCGCTTTTGCGCGAGGTGCTCTCCAACCAAATCTATGTGGCGGGCCGTAGCAACGAGCTGCAATATAAATCTGTATACCGGGATAGGGAATTCCAAAAGAAGGAGAAGCAGCAGGCGCTGGAGGAGAAATATGCCGCTTTGCGGCAGGCCAGGAATGGCCTTTTGGATACAAAGACCTTTTAAAGGAGGAAATCCGTCCATCAAATCTAAAAATAAGATTATGGGCCGCTTCCTGATGAATCGAAATGGCACAAGACCGGTCGTGAGTGTTCCACTGAAACTAACCGCCTTTCTGCCTGTCATCAGCAATGCCAGCTTATTTGACCTTTTAGAAATTGCATGCTATACTAAACTAAAATTTTGGGAACAGATTTTATGACATTTTATTTTTAGGAGGAATTGGGGAAAATGAGAAAAATCGCAGTATTGGTCCCCTGTTACAATGAAGAACTGACAATTGCCAATGTCATTGAGGATTTTCATCAGCATTTACCGGAAGCAGATATCTATGTATATGATAACAACTCTTCCGATAAAACGGCGCAAATCGCGCTGGAGCATGGCGCAATTGTCGTGCCCGAATTTCAGCAGGGCAAGGGAAACGTTGTGCGCAGCATGTTCCGCGATATTGAAGCGGACTGTTACATCATGGTCGACGGTGACGACACGTATCCGGCTGAAGACGCCGTCAAGGTTGCGCAGCTCGTCCTGGACGGGAAGGCGGAAATGGCCATCGGCGACCGGCTCTCCAGCACCTATTTTACGGAGAACAAACGGCCGTTTCATAATCTGGGAAACAAGATGGTGCGCGGACTGATCAATTTCATCTTCCAAAGCGACGTCAAGGATATCATGACCGGCTGCCGCGCATTCAGCCGCCGTTTCGTCAAAAGCTTCCCGGTGCTCTCCACGGGCTTTGAGATCGAGACGGAGATGACCATCCATGCCCTTGACAAAAATCTTGCCATCCGCGAAATCCCGATCGGATACCGCGACCGTATGGAGGGCAGCGTCTCTAAGCTCAACACCTTTTCCGACGGCTTTAAGGTTTTGAAAACGATTTTCCGGCTGTTCCGTGAATATAAGCCGCTCCAATTTTTCGGCCTGTTTGCCCTGATTCTGGCCATTCTCGCGATCGTATTCTTTATTCCTGTTTTGATCGACTATTTCAAAACCGGCCTGGTACCGCGCTTTCCAACCCTGATCGTATCCTGCTTCAGCGCAATGTGCGCCCTGCTCTCCTTCAGCTGCGGGCTGATCCTGGATTCAATCCGGACAAAACACCGCCAGATGTTTGAGCTCTATCTGTATCTGCAAGAAAAAGAGAGAAAGGATTAAAGCGCTATGACGAAAATGACACGCTCTCAGCCGATCACGGAACTTCCGGCACCAGTGCGCACGGTACTGTTTTTCCTCTTGGCCTGCATTTCGACCATGGCGGCAGCACTCTTTTTGGAGCTGAGTGTGGCCAGCAGCGCTTGCCTGTTTCTCCTGATCGGTATCTTCTGCTTTTATAATAAATATGGGTTTCAATCGACAAGACAAATTCAGATCCTTGCCCTGATTTCCTCAGCAGCATGCACAATATCTGCTATTTTAGGTAGATATAGTAAATATGATAACCTTTTCTACGGCATCCAGATGAAGGATTTCCGGAACAGTCCGATGCAACAGAAGCTGCTGACCGTTTTTATCGCTGCCGGACTTTTCATCTTCTTCTATTTCTTTTTTCAGCGTCTGTACGAATACGGCGGTAAATTTACAATCAACCGCACCAAGGCGCAGCCTATGGAAAACTGGGCCGTCTTCCTGTGCAGCTTCCTGATGATTTTGATCTGCTGGTTGCCCTATTTTCTCGCCTATTTTCCCGGCATTCTGTCCAACGATTCCGTGTGGCAGATGGATCAGGTGCTTGGTATCCGGCCTTACAGCAATCACCATCCCTTCACGCACACCATGATCATCAAGCTGTTATACACGATCGGACATGCTATTTTCGGAACGGTGAGCGGCGGAATCGCCACCTACACCTTCTTCCAGATGACGGTCATGGCTCTGATCTTTTCCTATCTGATCTATACAATTTATCATCAGGGCGCCAAAACGGGCTGGTGTATTGCGGTACTTGCCTATTTTGCGCTGGTTCCCTTCCACGCGATGTACAGCATTACGATGTGGAAGGATATTCTATTCGGCGGCGTCGTGCTGCTGTTTGTGATTTCCATCTGGAAGCTGCTGACCAAATATCGCAGGGGAGAACCCATCTGGCCGGTCCTGCCCATGTTCGCCATAACCGGCATCTTCGTGAGCCTGTTGCGCACAAACGGCTTTCTGGCATTCCTGCTCTGCATCCCGTTTGTCGTCATTATGCTGCGCAAACATTGGCTGCCCGTACTGGCCTCCGGCATTGTGAGCGTCATTGTGGTGTTAACGGTGCTGGGGCCGGTGATGTCCGCCTTCCAGGTGATTCCGGTCGATACGGTGGAGGCACTCTCCATCCCGCTGCAGCATATCTCCCGTATGATCGCCGACGATAAGCTGCTGACGCAGGAGCAGACCGAGCTGATCGAAAAGCTCGCGCCTGTCGAAGAGATCAAAGAGGCCTACCGCCCCAATATCTCCGATCCGGTAAAAAATCTGATCCGCCGTTATAACAATCAGCAGGCCTTTTCTGAATACAGATGGGAATATATCAAGCTCTGGGTCAGCCTCGCGCTGAAATACCCCGGAGAAATCATCAAGGCACAGGCCGATCAGACCTATGGCTACTGGTATCCGGACGTCCAATATTGGAACGTGTGTACGTATATTGTGGATAATGATTTCGGCATCTCAACCACGCCGCTGATCGGCGGCCCTGTCTACAATATGGTCCGCAATGCCGCTACGAGCTACCGGACGATTCCGATCTATGGAATGGTATGGAGCATCGGTCTGAATATGCTCGCTGTTTTCGCGCTCGGCGCCGTCTGCATCGTAAAGCGGAAGGCCTGGCTGCTGACGGCCTTTATTCCAACCGTCGCTGTATTTCTGACGCTGATGATCGCCACGCCGGTCTATGCGGAATTCCGTTATATCTACTGCCTGTTTACGACCCTGCCGTTCCTTGCAAGTATTACCTTCCTTACGCCGCAAAAGCCCCGTAAGGAACCGAACATTCAAAAGGAGCCGGAGCAACAGGCGGAAAGTGCCGGCTAAGGGTTTACGCATCAAAAACAAGTGAAACGCGCAGGCCCGGAAACCAACTATATGGCTTCCGGGCCCTTTTCTTTTGCCCCTTTTTCGGCTTAAAAAAGGAAATCGAAAATATTCATATAGGAATTGGGAATCAATGCGCACCGGAAAGCACAACAGCCAATCCCAGCCATTTACAGCGCGGTCAACCTGCTTTTCGCCCTGTTCCGGGAATACTAAAGTATGATTTTGCATGCAAAAAAGAAAGGATGGGTCATATGAAAGCTTTGATTACCGGAGCAAGCTCCGGAATCGGAAGGGATATCGCACATGTCCTCGGCTCGATGGGGTGCGAGCTGATCCTGGTGGCACGCCGGGAGGAGCGCATGGAGGAGCTGAAAAGTAAGCTTCCCGTGCAGACGCAGATCATCTGCGCAGACCTCTCCTCCGAACGGGAATGCTTTTCCCTTTACGAGCAAGTAAGGGATGAGCAGATCGATATCCTGGTCAATAACGCTGGCTTCGGCGTGTTTGGCGCCTTTGATAAAACGGACCTGACGGAGGAATTAAAGCTCATTGATACCAATATTCGCGCCGTACACATCCTGACGAAGCTATTCTTGAAAGATTTTTGCGCGCGGGATTCCGGTTATATTCTCAACGTATCCTCGGCCTCCGCCTTTGCGCCGGGGCCGCTGATGGCGGCCTATTATGCGTCAAAGGCTTACGTCCTGCATCTGACGCTCGCCATCTGGAAGGAGTTGCAGCACCAGCACAGCCGCGTCTCGATCAGCGTTCTGTGCCCCGGCCCTGTAGACACGGAATTCAACCGGAAAGCAGATGTCACCTTTGCGCCGCCGAGCAAGCCAAGCTACCAGATTGCCAATTATGCCGTGCGGCAGATGCTTGCACACAAAATGCTGATCGTGCCTGGCGTTTCAATGAAACTTGCCAAATTTTCGGCGCGGTTGCTGCCGGAGCGCGCGATCCTGGCGGTCAGCTATCATCTACAGCACAGGCGGCAGCCGAAACAGACTGCTTTCAAAGAGGGGCCCATCCGTACAAGCTAAAAAAGGGCGCATTGCAAAATGTAAAAACAAACATTTTGCAACGCGCCCATCCTGTCTGCCTATGGATGCGTTTTGCAACAGAAAACCTTCTGCCCATCTCTTCTAATTACGCGCACGTGATGGCAACAACCGCAGCAATTCCCAGATCGGGCGTGTTAAACGTGATTGTCCGCTCACCGTTTTCATTCGTCCGACGATGCAGCACAACCCCCGTAATCATCCCTCCCGCCGCCAGCAGAACAGCCCGAAACGATCAGAAAGCCCTTCTTCTTCTTCCTCTTCCTCTTGCATTCTGTATCGATCATTTCAACAGCTCATACATCAGCGCAGCGTCGTTTTTCGTTGCGTATTCATTGACGCTTTTCACCCGTGCACGCAGGACATTGCCGCCCATTGTGATTTCCAGCTCATCCCCGATCTTTACATCATAGGAAGCGCGGGCGACCTTGCCGTTGACGAGAACGTGCTTGGCATCGCAAACCTCGTTTGCCACGGTACGCCGCTTGATCAGCCGAGATACCTTCAGATATTTATCCAGTCTCATTCGAATCACCTCATCCCAAAAAAATAAGGGCAGGCGCCCACGCCTGCCCGTCAGACCGCCACTTCGCTCCACAAACCGCCATCAGGCGGCGGAACGTCCTCAGCAGGCCTTTCCTTCTTTTTGCAAATCTTATTTCTTTGCAACGGCTTCCTTGAGCGCCTTGCCCGCCTTGAAGGCCGGAAGATTAGAAGCGGGAACGATCATCGCCTCACCCGTCTTAGGATTGCGGCCCTGCTTCTCAGCGCGTGCACGAACCTCAAACGTACCAAAACCAACGATCTGGACCTTATCGCCCTGTGCGAGTGCATCAGTAATGCTCTCAAGCACTGCTGCTACTGCCTTATCGGCATCTTTCTTGGAAACATCCGCTTTTTCGGCGACCGCGTTAACGAGCTCTGTCTTATTCATTTTTGATTTCCTCCATTAGAAATATTTTATTGATCCATGAAATAGCAATTTATTTCATTTGGATAACAAATCATGTTTTGCCTCGTCCCACAAGCTGTCCATTTCGCTGAGTGACATTTCCTCCAGCCTGAGGCCGCGCTCCCGCGCTGTTGCCTCCATGCGCGCAAAGCGACGTATAAACTTATCCGTAGCTGCTGTAAGCGCTTCCTCTGCATCGCAGCACACGAAGCGGGACACATTGACCGCGCTGAAGAGCAGGTCGCCCAATTCCTCGGCAATTTCCTCCTCGCTGCCGCTTTCGATCGCACTGCTCAGCTCAGCGGTTTCTTCATACAGCTTGTCCACGGCGCCGGAAACCTCCGGCCAGTCGAAACCAATCTTTGCCGCCTTTTTCTGCACCTTTGTAGCGCGCATCAGCGCTGGCAGTTCACGAGGGACGGACAGCATCGTCTCCGTCTGACTTGTCTGGCCCTTCGAGCGCTTTTTGATATCCTCCCAATTGCGCAGCACCTCATCAGAACTGTCAACCTGAACCTCGCCAAACACATGCGGATGCCGCTCGATCAGCTTCTTACACACGCCGTCCGCCACGTTTTCAAACGTGAAGGAACCGGCCTCCGCCTCCATCTGCGCATGGAAAACGACCTGCATGAGCACATCGCCCAGCTCTTCGCAGAGCAGATCCCTATCCTGCTTATTGATTGCCTCGATGACCTCGTAGGTCTCCTCAATCAGATTTTTTTTGATGCTTTCATGTGTTTGCTCCCGATCCCAAGGGCAACCGCCCTCAGAACGCAGACAGCGCATGATCTGAAGCAGATCGTCAATCCCATAGACATCTTTAAACACAAAGCCGTCGATCATTTTCAGCCCTCCCTGCATGCAGGAAAAATGCAACATGAGTATATTACCCCATCAGACCGTATTTTTCAAGTATTTTAGCAATTTTTTCTCCCTTTGGCAACATTACAACGTCATCCTTTGAAATCGCGCGGCTGAACAGCAGCGCCACTACATAAAACGCGATTGCGATAATAATCGCCACCAGCACGGAGAAATTGCCCGAGCTGAGCATACTGACACCCATCAGGCCATCCTTCGGCCAGATGCCTTCCAGCAGCTTGCTCAAAATGCCGTAGCTCGTAAAGGCGGCAACGCCGCAGACAATGGAACAGAAGGCAGGCTTGAAGAAAACAGAAGTTACGTTGATACGTACCTTTGAAACATGTAGCAGGAAATACAGATTGAGCGCTACGACGATAACATAACACAGAATCGACGCATACGGGGCGCCCTGAATATTGATCGTGGGAATGCCGACCAGCACATAGTTGCCTACGATTTTGATCGCTGCGCCGATCAGCAGGGATTTCACCGGCACATCCGTGCGGCCGATCGCCTGCAGCATATTGGTGATCGGCGCGGACAGCGCCATAAGTGCGGTCGAATAGCCATACGCCTTCATAATCGGAACAGCCACGGGCACCAGATACGGGCGGCTGCCATAAAGCAGCATCAAGATGGGCTCGGCGAGCACCGCCATGCCGATGCCGGCGGGCAAGCCGATGAGAAGCGTAAGCCTCAGCACAGATTCAATGGTTACCCGGCTGGTCTTGTGATCCTTGGTCGCCCATGCAGCGGAAAGGATCGGCAGCGCGCTCACGCCGAAATTCATCGTGATCATCGGAACAAGGTTTTTAAAATTGATGGCGGCGGAATAGCAGCCATAGAGATAATCGGTCACACTGTCATCGGGCGTGCCAGTTCCGATTAGGGATTCGGCATACATCGCCTTCATCACACCGGCACTTTCCGGGTTGCCCATAATATCAGCAAGCCTGGCGCGCAACATACCGGCGTCAATAATATTGGTCACATTGGTAATTAGAGAGCTCGCTACGACCGGTATCGCCAATGCCATCATCATCTTGGCGATTTCCTGGCCGCTGAGCGGCTTCGGAGAATTGACCAGGTCGGTGCGTGTAAAGCCGTCGCCTTTGATTTTATGCCGCAGAGCCAGATAAAGCATGCCGAACATCGTCCCAAGCGTTACGCCCATCACCGCAGCGGCAGCGGCATAGGGATAAATCTCGGCCATTGCCTCATCCAGGTTCTGCACGGTCTTACCGAAAACCGTGCCGCCCGCTGCAAACTGGTGCTTGCCGACACGGATGACAGCATAGGACAGAATCAATCCCAGCACGAGTTTTCCAAGCGCCTCGATCACCTGTGAGACGCCGGTAGGCACCATATTGCTCAGGCCCTCGTAATAGCCGCGATAAATCGACATTGCGCAGCAGAAGAAAACGGCCGGCGCGATCGCAAGAATGCTGTAAAGCGTATTGGGAGATTTGCTGATCCATACGGCATATGGATAAGCCAGCAACAGCATCACGGCTGTGCCCACTACGCCGATGATAATAAACAAGCGGAATGAAACCCGATAGGTTTGACGGGCATTGCGGTAGCGGTGCAGCGCCACATCCTGCGATACCATTTTGGCCACCGCAATCGGGATACCAGCCATCGAAATGGAGACAATCGGGGTATAGACATCGTATGCAGAGCTGAAATAGCCGAGGCCCACCTCGCCGAGCATAGCGGTCAGCGGGATCTTATAGAGCACGCCGATGACCTTTACGATGAGCGTGGTAAAAACCAGGGTAAGCGCACCGTTGAGCATCGTCTGCTTTTTATTCGTCGGCAAGCACAACACTTCCTATCCTGTAAAATATTCTGTCTCCTCATTCCTCTCCCTGAAGCCGCGCGCCGCACTGGGAGCAAAATACCGCCTGCGGATCATTTGCCGCGGCACATGCAGGGCATGTGACCCGATTACGCATTTCATTAATATTTTCTTTGAGCTCCCTGACAGCGGCATGGATCCCATCGATTTCCCTGACCAGCGCCTGCTCCTTCTCGGGATCGGTCGTCCCGTTTTCCAGATAGTTATAATACAGCATCCCAAGGGAGGCATAGCTTGCCTCGAGCTTGTTTTCCAGCTCAGAGATGCTCAGCTTATTCCTGGAAAGGTCCAGGACCTCCTCCGCCTTTTTGCCAACGGTCTTGGCCGCGGATCTCGCGGTATTCACCGCATTTTCAAACAGTCCCATATTGAACTCCTTTCACACATCGAAAGCCAAACAGCGGAAAGCCAGGCACCGGCTTGCACAGCGGCTTTTTTGGTTTGTATTATACTACCAATTCCCCGCAGAAGCAACTTTTTCAGGCTCAACATGGGGCTTGGGGTCATTCCTTTCCCAAAAACTCCCTCAGGAGGGATCCTTCCGGCACAAACTCGCGTGAAATCGCTACAAACCGCTCAAGACTTGTAATCATCCGTACTGCGTCCCGGTAAAACGGATGCTCCGGCTCCACACGGCGCAGCATATGGATCGCCTCCTCCCGGAACACACAGGGCTCATAGAGATGGATGGAATTAATGCGCACGTCCGCGTTGCCGCGGTAGGGAAAGAGATACAGGTTCTCTCCGCGCTGCACGCTCTGCCAGAGCGTGAACGTTTTATAAACGTCGGTCGCGCGAAACCGGCTGTCCCGGATCAACCGCCGGACGAACCGGAGATTGCGCTTGTTCAAAACGATTTTCCCTTTCTCCGTGTAAATGCGAGAGGAAACGCTGACATAGACCTTCAATAGATTCTCCGGCGGAAACGCCTCATAAATGAGCGGATTCAGGGCGTGCAGGCCCTCCACGATGACCACGTCGCCCCTTTCCAAAAACAGCTGCTCTGTCTGTGCGCTGCGCTGCCCTGTTGTGAAATCGAAAAGTGGCAGCTCGCACCGCCCGTCCCGCATAAGCCTGCAAAAGGTGTCGTGGATCAGAGGAATATCGAGCGCATGTACGGTTTCAAAATCCGGCGTCCCATCGGGCAAACGCGGAGAAAGCTCCTGGTTGAGATAGAAATTATCCAGCGAAACCGTATAAGCCGCGTGGCCGCTTTCAACAAGGGCCTGAGCAATTTTGCCCGCCGTTGTGGTCTTGCCCGAGGCGCTCGGCCCTGCAAGCAGGATGATAGACGCCGCCCCTGAGGACACAGCCTGTTCGGCGACCCTGCAGATGATATTGCGGTAACGCGCCTCCGAGGCAAGGATAAATTGCTCCGGCTGCTCGGAAGCGAGCGTATTGATGGATTCGTAATAATTATCGAGCTTTGACATGGCTTCCTCCGGGATAAATCGGTTATTTATATGACGCGTAGAATTGCTTTATGCGCTCTTTGCGCTGCATCAGCGCTTCAAACCGCTCGTTATACTCATAGGGATATTTATAATTAAAAATACGTTCAATCATCTCTCCATGCGGCGCCTTGAGCTTTGTCACAGCTCCTGCACCCGCGGCGAGCACAGTATGGCACTCTTCCATCATGAAGATATTGTAAAGCCCTTCATGCCCAGGCTTGCACCAGCCGACATTTTCGAGATTGCCAAGGCACCGGCTTTGCCGGTACATATAATATGGAAAGTGCCCGGCATCCGTGAGCGCTTTCTGTGCGCAGACGAGCATCTCGCCTGTCAAAGATGCGTCTCCTGTTTTTTTCTGCTGGGTGACGAGCGTGGAAGATCGCTTGAGCGCAAGGGTATGTACCGTTACGCTCTCCGGATCGAGGGAGATTGTCTTTTCCAGCGTTTTTTGAAAGCTTTCCAGGGTATCCTTGGGCAAACCGGCGATCAAGTCCATATTGATATTGGAAAAGCCGTACGCCCGTGCGAGCAAAAACGCATCCTCTGCACACTGCGCCGTATGGCTGCGCCCGATCTCCGCGAGCACCTCATCATTGAAGGATTGCGGATTGATGCTGATGCGCGTTGCCCCCATGCCTTTGAGGGCTTCCAGCCGCTGCGCTGTGACAGTATCCGGCCGCCCCGCCTCCACGGTATATTCACGCACAGTCGAAAGGTCGAAATGCTCCTTCAATACCGCATGAATACGCAGGAGATCCTCCGCGTCC
The DNA here is from genome assembly GCA_002320555.1 of Ruminococcaceae bacterium UBA1691. Taxonomy (GTDB): domain Bacteria; phylum Bacillota; class Clostridia; order Oscillospirales; family Acutalibacteraceae; genus Fimivicinus. Next base: position 33,492 of record DCJV01000148.1, read on the forward strand.
AGCGTCGTGGGCGTGCCACCGCCATAATAGACCGTCTCAAGCCGAAGGCCCAGCTCGGACACGATCCGGCCCGTGCGCGCAAGCTCTTCGCACAACAGCTCCACATAGCGTGGAAGGAGCTTTTTTGCTTTGGAGGCCGTAATAGAATGTGAAACGAAGGAGCAGTAGCTGCAGCGTGTGGGGCAAAACGGAATGGAGATATACAGGCTGCAGGACTCTGGGCGGGAGGCATCCAGGATGCGCTTTTCCGCATGTGCAACGTGAAAGGCTAGCTCCGTTTTATCCGCGCAAACAAGCAGCCGCTTTCGGAAATAATTCCGTGCGCCGTCCGCCCCATATTGAGCGATCAGGCGGTTCATCAGCTTCGAGGGGCGCACACCCGTAAGGATGCCCCATTGCGGCCGATAGCCCGTCGCGCGGGAAAGCGCGTCAAACAGCGCAACCGCCATACGCCGCTCACACTCTCCCTCCTCCTGCGCCTGCTGCTCCGGAATGATCGCTTCTGAAGCATATCTTTCCCCTTTCAACAGCACTTCACAGAAAACCGCGCAGCCGCC